>DATLLF010000028.1:0-9954 GCA_035537955.1 Vicinamibacterales bacterium
GCAGGGATCGACCTGAACGTTCGGCAGTCAGGACAGTGAACGAACGCGGTAAACGGGTCCGAGCGTTATCCGTGCAGCGCGTCCGCTCCCGCTCCGTTACCTGGTGATCCAGCGGCGGCCTCCCTGGTCATAGCGATAGAATCGCGCGCGCCCGGTGGCGCCCAGCATGCGGATGGCGTACTGCGTACGCCGGCCGTGGACGTAGAGAGTGCCGCTGGTACAACTGCCATTCGGCGAGACGCTGAGAAACGACGACGACCCAATACGCACGCCGTCCTGGTTGCCCACACCGCCGTCGATATCGGGAATGCCGTCGAGGAGACCGAACGAGGCGTGGGGGAAGAAGTCATCCAGCCGCTCTCGACGGCCCGTGGGTCGGTCGATGCCGGCCGTGATGTCCGCGGCACGCACGCCATTGCCATTGCCGTCGACGAAGACGGTGAAGGCATAGTCGGATCCCTGCCGCTCGAATCGCAGCGCCACCGACGAAGACCGGCGCACCGCGTCGATGCGCACGGACGCGACTCGGGCCGCGAGGTGACGCGCGGCGCCCGCCGCATGCAGATCGTCGATGGTTGTGGAAACCAGCGGCACAGCGAGACCCGCGAGCGTCGCCATCACACTCAGCGCAAAAACGAGCTCGATCAGCGAGTAACCGGCCGCTCCGATGACGCGAGACATACGCGTGCTTCTACTTCGTTATCGTAAGAGTGCGCCCGACATCGCGTGTAGAGGCCGGGCGCACGTACACACGGTCATCAATGGATGATTCATGCTGCCTCCATGGAGAGAGAAGTGAACTGGCTGCCGCCGGCACGTCGTCGCGTGAGGTCGAGCCGCTTTGATCAACGCCGATTGCGGCAGCCGCGACGTCTACGGGCAAGCACGCTGCCACGGATGAGCGGAGATGCGTTGCTTTTGGAAGTGCGCGTCTCGCCACGAGTTGCGGCTCGAACGACATCCGAGTCGCGCAGAGGCCCGATGCGACCGGTGCCGTCAGCGACAACTCGCGGCAACTGCCCGATGACGAAGCGGTCCGCCGCAACATCCCTCAGTACGACGCGACGAACCGCGGATGGCATCACGGAGGGATATACTCGCGGAGATCCTGCGATCAGCAGGCCATCGGCGCGACCCTCCACTTCAGGAAGGAACCTTCATGAGACGCATCGCGATGCGCACGGTCTGGACGGCGGTGTTGCTGTCCACCACCGTTGCGGCCGCTGCCCCAAAGTTCACCAGCACGTGGAAAGCGCCAGAGGCCGCGGGCGTCAGCTTCGTGGGAAAGAAGATCGCCGCGCTCGTCATGAGCGACGACCAGAATCTGCGCGTGTCGGGTGAGGAAGCACTCGTGCGCGAGCTGGCGGCAATTGGCCTGACGCAGGGCGTGGCGAGCTACAGGATCGTCCCACGCGAGGAGCTCCGTGATCCGCAGAAGGCGAAGGGCTGGTACGAGCGCTCCCGTGTCGACGGCGTTGTCTCCATGCGGCTCGTCAAGGCCGACACACGCAAGACCTGGACGCCATCGATGTGGAGCTCGCCGTACTACAACTCGTTGTGGGGCTACTACGGTTACGGCTGGAGCTCGCTCTACGCCTACGATCCGGGTTATACCCGCATCGACCAGATCGCCGTTGTCGAGACGCTGGTATTCAGCGTGCCGCTGGACAAGTTGCTGTGGGCCGGCGTCACCGAATCAACCAATCCAAAGGATGCCAGCCGCGTCATCAAGGAGATCGTCACCCAGACCGTGAAGGAGATGACGAAGCAGGGCCTGATCCGTAAGGGCGCGAAATGAGCGCACGCGACGACATCCGCCACTGAACGCGAGGCGCCCTGCTCATCTCATCCACCCGACGACGGCTCATCACCGCCGGCCTGACCGGAATCATCATCATCGGCATCGTCGCGAGCTACGCGTACAAGATCGCCGGTCGGATGCCGGACTACGAGGTGTACCGTCGCGCAGCCGAGCGAGTCCTCGTCGCGGCACCCCTCTACCGTCCGGACGACGGCCACTGGCAGTTCAAGTATTTGCCCGGATTCGCCGTGGTGATGCTGCCGCTGGGACTTGGCCCGGAGCGCGTGGTGCGGGCATGCTGGTTCGCTGGATCGATCCTGATCCTCGTGCTCCTCCTCCGGAAGAGTGTGACCGTGCTGCCGGAGCGTCTCCATTCCCGCGCGTATCTCATCGGCATCACCGTCGTGCTCCTCGGCAAGTTCTACGTGCACGAACTGGAGCTCGGGCAGGTGAACATCGCCATGACCGCTCTCGTCGTGCTGGCGGTCGCGGAGATGCGGGCCGGCCGCGAAGTCGCGGCTGGCCTCCTCATCGCCGGGGCGATCGTGCTGAAACCGTACGCCGTGCTGCTGCTGCCATGGCTCGTCGCCCGGCGGCGCCCGCCGGCGCTCGCCGGCGCCGCAATCGGTACGGTGGTGGCCCTGCTGCTGCCGGTGCCGGTCTACGGCTTCCAGGGAAACGCGCACCTGCTCGCAGACTGGTGGCGCACGGTCACGAACACGACCGCACCGAACCTTTCAGACTTCAACAACGTGTCAGCGGCTTCGGTGTTCGCTCGCTGGCTGGGGCCGGGCCCCGCAGCGCAGGCGCTCGCCGCGGCACTCGTGCTCGCGCTGCTCGCAGTCGCCGCCGCCGTTTTTCTCAGGCGGTCGCGAGTGCCTGCGCCCGAACCGCTCGAGGCGGGCCTGCTGCTCACGATGATGCCGATCATTTCCCCCCAGGGCTGGGACTACGTATTCCTGCTTTCGACTCTGGCGACAATGCTGCTGGTCAACTACCGCGCGCAGCTCCCCGGCGTGATCAAACCACTCGTCACCGGCGCACTCATCGTCATCGCTTTCAGCATCTTCGACCTCGTCGGACGCACGGCCTACCAGCGATTCATGCGGCTGTCGATCATCACGATCTGCTATCTGATCGTCATCGGCGGGCTCGCCGCACTTCGCTGGCGCAAGGTGGCGTGAGCTGGGTAAAACTGGCTTCCGGCTTCCGGCTTCGGGCTCCCGGCTTCGTGCTTCCGGCTTCGTGCTTCGCTTTGTAAGGGTGCGCCCGACATCGGTGGTCGAGGCCGGGCGCGACTGCCCTACTGGCCCGGTTTCTCCGTTGCGGCCACGGTGATGAGCGACTTCAGCTTGAGGAAGCTCTTCTCACCAATGCCCTTGACGTTCATCAGCTCTTCCAGCTTCTTGAAGCCGCCGTTCTTCTGGCGGTACTCGATGATCCGCTTCGCTGCGGCTGGACCGATACCAGGCAGGGTTTCGAGCTGCGCCTGCGACGCGGTGTTCAGATTCACCGCGACCGCCGGTACGGCAGCGGCCGCCGCCTTCGCCGGCCTGGCCGGCTTGTCCTGCGCCGCGGCCGCCGGCACACTGAGAGTTCCTACGATCACGCACGCACACACGGCCATCAACAGACGTTTCATGCTGCCCTCCGCTGAGTGAGAAGTTGAACTGGCTGCCGCCGGCACGTCGTAGCGTGAGGTTCGAGCCGCTTTGATCAACACCGATTGCGGCAGCCGCCACATCCGACGGCAAGCACGCTGCCGAGGAGGCGCGGCGAGACGCTGCTTTCGGAAGTGCGCGTCGCGTCGCGACTTACGGGACGCACGAGACCGGCGACGCGAAACGTCCTCACGCGGCGCGTGCGGTCAATGACAACTCGCGGCGACGCCTCCCGGGGCGCGATTCATAGCCGGCTTCTTTCTACTGATCGGACTGACCATCGCGGGCGTCGGTTGCGGCCTCGTCAGCGCGGCGACCGCCTACCGATCCGCTGACCGCCGTTTTGTCGTCGTGCTGCCCGCGCTCGCACACGTGGCGCTGCTGATCGTCTTCTTCGGCGTCAATTACAAGGGACAAGGCTGAACGTCAGCCGGCTGTTCAAGGACTCGGATCTTCAATCCGTACCGAGGATCTGTTCGCCGCCGGCGGCGGCAAAGGCAGCAACGGCGAGCTCGTGCTCCTGCTGTGCGCGGTGGAGCACGGTGGCAAAGTTCGGCATTCGACGTATGGGATCCAGCCAGTCATCGGAGGCGAGCAGCGGATAACAGAAGAAGCCGGCCGCTATGGCGCGATCCAGAACCGCGACGGCCTCATCCGCTGCGCCGACGTAGGCGAGTTGCCGGCCGAGATAGTAAAGGCCCTCAGCATCCCGGAACCCGGAAGACACGATATCCTGAATCGCGGCGATCGCCTCATCCCGCCGCCCTTCAAGCACTGCCCGGACGGCACCGGTTATCCGCCGAAGCATCGCCGGTATCTTGCTCTCCACCTCCACCAGGAACGCCAGGGCTTCTGGCTGCCGACCGAGCGCCGAGAATGCGAAGGCGGTGACGAGCGGCCCCTCGGTCGCCTTCAGAGTACGTTCCAGCACTGCGTCGTACTCGCGCAACATCCACAGCGTGTGGATCACCGACGTCTTGATCGACGGATCGAGGCGGCGCGCGCGCGCGTCCGCCCGCCGCGACGCGTTGAGCAGGCCGCAGTATCGACAGGCGTAGACGAGGGCGGCAAACACCTCCGGATCCGTGCTCCTGCGTCTTGCCTGACCGAGGAGTCTCACCATGGCGTCTCGCGCGCGGCCATGATCGATGTCTATCTGCGCCGCGAGGTTGTGCGCCAGCGGCAGGTCAGGGTTCCGCTCGAGGGCGCGCCGCAGGGCGTCCTCTGCCCGTGCCAGATCCTCGCTTCCACCGCCACCCAGCTTGCCGATGCGCCGATGCAAGCGCGCGAGCCGTGCCCACGCCGGTGCATAACCTGGATCATCCTCGAGCGACTGCTGATAGAGATCGCGCGCGATCGACCAGCTCTTTGGATCCGCCTCCAGCTCGTTCGCGCGCAGGTAATATTCGTACGACCGCGCGGTCGCCGGCGCGTCGTGCGACAGCATTCGTCGCTCGCGCGCGGAGAGCGGCAGCGACAGCGACTCGACGACGCAACGCGTGAGGTCGTCCTGGAGTTGAAAGACGTCGGTCAGTGTCACTTGTGCTGTCTGAGACCAGAGCAGCCGGCCGCCTCGCGCTTCGACGAGCTGCGCGGCTACACGCACTTGCGCGCCCGCGCGAAGCAACGTGCCGCAGACCGCCGCATCCACGTCCAGCTCGGAGGCCAGCGCATTCAGATCGGCTGCATCGGCTTTGTACCGTGTTGCGGCGAGGCTCGAGCGCACGACCACCGATTCGAGGCTGCCGAGCGAGGAGCTGATCGCGTCAGCGAGGCTGAACGACAGAAAGTCGATCTCGGGGTCCGGCCGCAGCATGCGGAACGGCAGCACGATGAGACGTGTCATTCTCCGCGCAGCCGGCGTCTCGCCGGAGTCCCCCAGCCTCAGCGCGGCACGCAGATCCTGCGCCATGGCGGCGGCGGCCGGGTAGCGGTCGGCGGGCTTTTTCGTAGTGGCGCGGTCGATGATCCGATCGATCGCGGCAAGGGCGGGCGAGCCGCCCACTGAGGGAACCGGATCGTACATGACGGCGTGAAAGACCTGAGCCATCGTCTTGCCGGGGAATGGCCGCTCACCCACCAGAAGCTCGAAAAGGATCGCTCCAATCGCGAAAAGGTCGGATCTCGCATCGAGGGGATCGCCCGCGAGTTGCTCAGGCGACATGTAGTGCGGCGTCCCCATGACGGTTCCGGCCACCGTGATGCCGGCGCCCGTCTGCTCGGCGGCTTCCTCGACGGCTCGAGCCAGACCGAAGTCGAGCAGCTTGACACCGTGCGCCGTGAGAAAGATGTTCGACGGCTTCAGGTCACGATGTACCAGCCCGCGAGCGTGAATCGCCTCGAGTGCCGAGAGCATCGCGAGCGTAAGGTCGCCGCTCTCGCCAAGCGGAATCGGCCCGCGCGTGAGCCGCGCCGTGAGCGACTCGCCATCGAGCAACTCCATGGCGATGAAGAGCTCCCCGTTCGCCTCGCCGACCTCGTACAACTGGCACACGTTGGGATGAGAGACGCTGGCGGCGGCCCGAGCCTCGCGCCACAAGCGCTCGCGAGACTGCGGATCGCGGCTCGTTTCGCGCACCATCTTGAGAGCGACCTGGCGGTGGAGACGCTCGTCTGCGGCGGCGTAGACGACCCCCATTCCTCCTTCGCCGAGCTTCGACACCACTCGGTAGTGCGCAATCGTGTCGGGCATGTGCGGGCGATTTTACTCGACCCGGCAGACCGCTGTGCCGTCAAGAGCTGCCATTCTCAGCAGTTCTCACGTATCCGTATTCGGCGCGACGAATCGTCAGCGCGAAGAAATCGCGTCGTCGTGACGAACGGCATCCTGGCCTGGCGGAGCGCCATTGTCGCCGCGGTGATAGATGTGGATGCTCGGTCCCGGCCGCCCAACAGCAGAAAACCCGGCGATCGGCAGAAAGAACGCGTCCGCTGCCGGCGTCGTGCAGCGAGTCACCGGGGCGCATTCGTTCGCGGAGCCATAGCGCGGCCAGCACGCGCGTGTCCGTCCGGGCGAGTAACAGATCGAGCCTCGCACTTTGCGCCAGCGCCGGGCCAGCGTAGTGAGATCCAGCCGGCGCCTGCGCCGAGCCCCTCTGCTGCCACCGAAAGAATCGGGGCGCGCTCGTGAGTTCGTCGGGGCGGCCGCGATGCGAACGTGAAGGTCCGCCCTACAACGTCGGCACGGGGGACGACGTGGTCCGGTACCACTCGATCGTCCGCTTGAGGCCCTCCTCGAACGAAATGGCTGGCTGGTAACCGAGGATCTCCTTCGCCTTGCGGATGTCGGCCTGTGAGTCGCGGACGTCTCCCGGGCGCAGCTCGGCGTAGACGGGATCCACGGTTGCGCCGACGATGTTCTTCATCACCGCGAACAGCTCGTTCAGCGAGATGCGACCGCCCGTCGCGACGTTGATGACCTCCCCGCTCGCACCCTGCGCCTCGCACGCGCGCAGCACGCCGTCGACGACGTTGGCGACGTAAGTGAAATCGCGCGTCTGTTCGCCGTCACCATAGATGGTCGGAGAGCGGTTCTCGAGCAGTGCCGTCGCGAAAACGGAGATCACGCCCGAGTACGGCGACGAGGGATCCTGCCGCGGGCCGAAAACATTGAAGTAGCGGGTGCTCACGGTCTCGAGACCGTAAAGGCGCGTGAACATCTGCAGGTATTGCTCGGCGACCACCTTCTGCAGCGCGTACGGCGAGAGCGGACTCGACGGCATGTCTTCGCGTTTGGGCAGCGTCGCCGCGTTGCCGTATGCCGACGAGGACCCCGCGAACACGACGCGCTTCACCCGCGCATCGCGCGCGGCCACGAGCACGTTCAGCGTGCCATCGACGTTCGCCCGGTTCGACGTTACCGGATCCTGCACCGAACGCGGCACTGAGGGGATAGCCGCCTGGTGCAATACGTAGTCGCAGCCCTTCACCACGCTGTGGGCGAAGTCGAGATTCGCGAGATCCCCTTCGCGGAATTCAGCCGCTGGAACGTGATCGAGGTTCGCACGCTTTCCTGTGATGAGCGAATCCGCTACGCGGACGGTGTGCCCGCGGCGCACGAGTTCTTCCGTGAGATGCGATCCGATGAAGCCGGCGCCGCCGGTGACCAGGTAGGTTGACATGCGTTAACAGCTTAGCAATATCCAATCCCGGCAGACGCCGGTCGGCAGCGGATGCCGAAGCCTGAAGCCAAAAACCGCCTACTGTGGGAAACCCGCCTTCGGCAGGCCGGGCACCGCCTTCAATGCATTTTTGTAATAGACCTTTTTGAGCACGGCGTCCGACAGCTCCATGCCATACAGCTTCCAGAAGGCGTGGTAATCACGGTAATAGTCGAAGTATTCGTCGCGCGTTTCGAACACGCGCCAGTAGTACGGATATTCATCGGGCTGGAAGCTGTCTTTGCCGAACATTATCCGATCCTGATATTTCTCGAAGAAGTCGCGGCCGAACCGCGGCTGCCGTCCCAGGTCATAGAGGACGGCGCCCACTTCTGCATACAGATTCGGCAGTTTGTCGAACATCTTTCCCAGACGGCCGAGATCGTTCGCGTGCCATCCCATGTGCGCAAGGATGAAGGTCGTGTCAGGATGCTTCGCGAGCATACGGTCGCGCTCACCCATCAGCTCGTCGAACGTCGGATACTTCGAACGATCGTTGAAGCGGCGATTGCCGAAGAGGGCCATCTCCAGCCAGCGCTCATTGGTGAAGTCGAGCGGGTCGAAGAACGCCTGCGGCTCGCCCAGGTGCATGAAGATCGGGATCTTCAGCCGCGCGGCCGCCGACCAGAACGGATCCAGCTCCGGATCATCGACCTTGAGCCGCGTGCCGTCTGCTTTCCTGGTGCCCAGGCCGAGATTCTTGCCAAGCTCGCCGACGCCGAGCGCGCCAGCCTTGATGTCCGCTTCGAGCTGCTTCGCCGCACGCTCCCCCCATCCGGGCCCGACGTTGCTGAAGCTCACGCTCGAGAACATGACGACGCGATTCTTCAATCCGCTCGTCTCGATGGACCGCAACGACTGCGCCAGTCCCTCGCCCGACTCTCCGCTGCTCTGCACCATCACCTGGACGTTCAGTGGCGACATCAGGCTCACCACGCTCTTGACCGCATCCGGCGAAGTAAATGACGGCGGATGACCATGGATGTCGATGACGGGGAACTTCGCGCGCGACACGTTGTGCTCCGGCACGACGAGCGTGGCCTTCGGCTTGTACTCGGTGATGGACGGAGGCGGGAACTCGGGTTCGCGTCCGGTCCCCGGGCGTGGACGCAGTTGACCGCGCTGGGGGGGCGCCTGCTGCTGCCCCTGCTGCGCCTGCGCATCGGCCGAAGCAATGGAAGCCGGACCCGAGGTGGCAACGAACGAGAGTGCTAAGACGGTGAAAGCGAACGCGGGCAACGCGGCCTTGCGCATGAAATATCCTCCCGGCAAGGCCATTCTACTATCGGCTGATCGGATGATCGGCCGATCCGTCGATCGGCGATGGGTCGATCGACCGTTCAATCGAGTCGCAGCGCGCGGACGGGATCCAGACGAGCGGCACGGAGCGCGGGGAGGGCGCACGCAATCAGCGCGACGGCCAGCAGCAGGATCGCGGTGCCGGCGAAGCTGGCGAGATCCGTCGGTGCGACCCCCATCAGCTGTGAACGCAGTGCCTGAGCAGCGGCCGCGGCGAACGCCAGACCGATGACCAGTCCGATCGCGGTCAGCTTCAGTCCCTGGCGCAACACGAGGCGGACGACACTGCCGCGGCTGGCGCCGAGCGCGACGCGCACACCGATTTCGCGCGTGCGCTGCGCGACACCGAACGCCACGACGCTATACAGACCGACCACGGCAAGCAGGAGCGCGAGCGCACCGAACACCGTGAGAATGACGCCGGCCATGCGAGGGATGAAGACGCTCATCTTCATGTGCTCGCCGACGGTGCGCACATCGAAGAGCGGCAGATTGGGATCGAGGCCCCGCACCTGTGCCTGTAACACCGGGATCAGCGGTGCGGGATCGCCCACCGTCTTCACTATCAGCAGCGCGTCGTGCCGGAAGTACTGCGCGATCGGCACGTAGAGAAAGTTGCGGGGCCCCTCGTTGATCTGCCGGTACTTGCCGTCTCGCGCGATCCCGACGACGACGGCGGGACCGGAGCCGAAGCGGATCACCCGACCGACGGCGTTCGTGCCGCCCCAGTACTTCTTCGCCATCGTCTCGTTCACGACCACCGAAAGCTGCCGGCCATCGACGTCGCGATCGTCGATCGGCCGCCCGGCCACCATTGCGATGCCCATGGTTTCGAAATAGCGTGGACCAACACGGTTGTACGCCGCACCAACCTCCTCACCTGGTGACGGCTGGTAGCCGTCGATGTCGATGCCCATATCGCTGCCGCCGCTGATGTCGAGCGGCATCGAGTAGGCGATCGAAGCCGACGCCACTCCCGGCAGCGCCGACACCCGTGCGAGGAGCCCGCGATGGAATGCCGATCCGCTCGCGT
>DATLLF010000029.1:0-21406 GCA_035537955.1 Vicinamibacterales bacterium
GTCTTCGAATCGACCGCCTTCATTCCTGTACAGCGCGTTCGCGCGATCGCGGAACGCGACGAACAGATCGAGATCACCGTCACCATCGAAGTCGATCCACACCGGCTGACGGACCGCGCCGCTGGCGACGGTGAGGCCGACCTGTGACGTGACGTCCTGAAAGCGTGCGCCCTCGTTGCGGTAGAGCCGCAGGACCGCCGCCTCGCCCGGCACGAAGCCGACCAGCAGGTCCGGATCACCATCGGCATCGAAGTCGCCCCACGCAGCGGCCCGGGTGGCGCGCGCGTCGGCGACGCCGGCCGCGGCCGCGACGTCCTTCAGCGTGCCGCCATCGTTGCGATACAGGCGATTGGCGGCGCCGTTGAACCCGACGAAGAGATCCACGTCACCATCGCCATCGAAGTCCGCCGCGGCGTTCGACAGCGTGGCAGCCGCCTCCAGATCGCGCTGGTATGGCTCGAACAGCGGCGGCCGGGCCGCATCCTGCGTGACGAGCAGAACGGCGGCAGCAAGCAGAAGCGCCTCGTTGCGCATCGCGTTATGCGCCCGCGGACTCGAGCCAGCGATTCATCTCGGCGTGCGGCACGACGCCCGCCTGCTGGAAGACGGGCTGGCCGTTCTTCATCACGACGAAGTTGGGAATGCCCTGCACATCGAAGCGCGAGGCGATCTCTGGATAGCGTTCGGTATCGATTTTGAGCACAAGCGCGCGGCCTGCTTTGTCGGCGGCGACGCGCGCCACCTCGGGCGCCGCGACCCGGCACGGGCCGCACCAGGATGCCCAGAAATCGATCAGCACCGGCAGCTTCGATGTCTGCACCACCTCTTCGAACGTCGCCGCGTCGGCCTCGATCGGCTCGGCGATGGGATCGAGCGGTGTCTTGCACGCACCACACCGCACGCGATCGGTGAGGTTCGCCGGGCGAATGCGATTCTTCTGTCCGCAGTTTCTGCAGGTCCGGATCATCGATGGCTCCTCGACTAATCGACTGTAGGCCACTCTGGTCGGATGGAGCAACCCACGGCGAGCATCACCGTGACGAGAAAGGCGCCGGAGGGCGTCAGGGTCCGATCTATCTCACCTTCGAGCGAACCTAGTGGCCCGCATCCCCTGACTCCCGACGAGTGGCGGTGATTCCGTCACCGGCTACACTCTACTCCCATGCCCGAGATCACCTGGCAGCACTTCGAGGCGGTCGAGATGCGCGCGGGCACGATCGTGTCAGTTGAGCATTTTCCCGAAGCGCGCAAGCCTGCCTACAAGATCACCGTCGACTTCGGGCCGGAGTTCGGTATCCGTAGAACGAGCGCTCAAGTCACGACCGTGTACTCCAGGGACGATCTCGTGGGACGACAGGTGCTCGGCGTGCTCAATTTTCCGCCGAAACAGATCGGGCCGGTGCGCTCCGAGTTCCTGCTCGCCGGGTTTTATCGCGCCGATGGCGCTGTGATTCTGGCGGTTCCCGAGCGCCCGGTGGAGAACGGCGCAAGGCTCGGCTGATGGACAACGTCTGTCACACGCTGGTCGGTGTGGCCGTGGCCCGCACCGGCTTCCACAGGAAAACTGCACTCGCGACGAGCACGGCCGTGATCGCGGCGAACCTTCCCGACATCGATGTCCTGGTATTCGCCACCGATGTGCCGTCGGTAGCGTTTCGGCGCGGGATCACGCATGGGCTGCCCGCGCAAGTGCTGCTGCCCATCGCATGCGCCGGCTTCATGTGGTGGCTCGGCCGCCGCCGGACGCGCAAGGACCCGGCGCTCAGATTCGAGTGGTTGCTGGCGCTCTCGTATATCGGCATCCTGACCCACGTGTTCCTGGATTATCTGAACAGCTATGGCATCCGGCTGCTCTCGCCGACGTCGCCGCGGTGGTTCTATGGCGACGCCGTGTTCATCGTGGACGTCTGGCTGTGGATCGTTCTTGGCGCAGGCACGCTGTTCGCAGGAAAAGCGCGGCCGCAATACGCCGTTGTGGCCCTCACCATCGCGAGTCTCTACATCGCGGGAATGCTCCTCTCGGCACGTGCCGCGCGAGCCATCGTGCGGGACGCCTGGATCGCCCGTAGCGGTGAGGCGCCTCGAGCGTTGATGGTCGGGCCCGTGCCGCTGAATCCTTTCCGGAGAACGATCATCCTCGACGCAGGCGATCGTTATTACGAAGGCATGTTCCGCTGGATGCCGACGCAGATCGCGTTCGGCGAGACAGCGACACCGAAGAACGACTCGCGGCCGGAGATCGCACGAGCCAGCGAGGACCGGCGCGTCCACGGGATCCTGATCTGGGCACGCTTCCCCGTCTGGGATACGCGCGAGGTTCCAGAGGGCCTCGAGGTCAGCGTTCGAGACATGCGATTCCGCGCGCTCGGGCGCGGCGGGTTCACTGCCAGTACCATAGTTCCCCGCTGAGGCAGCCATGCAGGATCTCACCACCGGGTCAGTGACGCGGCACCTGCTGAAGACCACGAGCTTCATGCTCATCACCATGGTCTTTCAGACGCTCTACTTCCTCGTGGACCTCTACTGGGTCGGGCGGCTCGGAAAGGAAGCGGTCGCGGCGGTTGCGGTCGCCGGCAATCTCACGTTCATCGTGCTCGCGGCCACGCAGATGCTGAGCGTCGGCACGACGACGCTCGTATCGCATGCGGCCGGACGCAGGGAGCACGACCGCGCAAATGTCGTGTTCAACCAGTCGATCCTGCTCGGCATCGCCTCCGCGCTGATTTTCTTCTCCTTCGCGTGGACGTTTCGCGGCCAGTATGCGGACACGCTGGCGGCCGATCCTGTTACCGCATCGCTTGCGCGGGATTACCTCGCGTGGTTCATTCCGGCGATGGCGCTGCAGTTTCCGATGGTCTCGATGTCGTCGGCGCTCCGCGGCACCGGGAATTTCAAACCGGGCATGGTCGTCCAGACCGCCACGGTCATCGTCAACATCATCCTCGCGCCGATGCTGATCTTCGGATGGCCCATCGGAACACCGCGCGGCGTGTCGGGCGCGGCGATTGCGACGTTCATTGCCGTCGGGGTCGGGACTGCGTGGCTCGGCATGTACTTCCGCGCTGCCGCATATCTCCATTTCCGCCCGCGTTCGTGGACGCCGCAGATGAAGTTGTGGGCCGGCATGCTGAAGGTGGGGCTGCCTGCAGGCGCCGAGTTCGGCCTCATGGCCGTCCACATGCTCGTCGTCTACACCGTCAGCCGCCGCTTCGGATCAGCCGCACAGGCGGGGTTCGGCATCGGGCTGCGCGTCGTTCAGGCGTTCTTCCTGCCGGTCGTCGCTCTCGGCATCGCGGTGGCGCCGGTCGCGGGGCAGAATGTCGGCGCGCGGCACGCACAGCGCGTGCGCGATACGTTCCGCTCCGCGGCAATGATGGCAGCGCTCTTCACTGCCTGCACGGGCATCATCAGCGTACTGAGCTCATCGCACCTGATCGCAATTTTTTCGGACGATCCGGGCGTGATCGCCGTCGGAGACGAATACCTGCGGATCGTCGCCTGGAACTACGTCGCGTCGGGAGTGATCTTCGTCGCCTCGAGCATGTTCCAGGCCCTGGGCAACACGATCCCGCCTCTGGCGACGTCGTTCGGGCGGCTGATACTCACGGCGATCCCCGTGCTGCTGTTGTCGCGCCTGCCCGGCTTTCAGTTGTGGTGGATCTGGTACATCGCCGTGGCGTCGCTGTGGATGCACATGGGCGCGAATCTGCTGCTGTTGCAGCGGGAGTTCAGGCGGCGCCTCGCCTTCGAGCATGCCGCCGCATGAGCAAATCACGTGATCAACGTTCTGCGTTCGTCGAAGCCGGCGTCGAGCGCGTGACGTTACCGAGATCGTTCCAGTTCAACAACGTGTTGAAGACCATGTTGAACTCGCCGTGGTTCTGCCAGCGATAGATGGGGTTGTTCGCGAACATCACCACGCGCCCTTTTCCGGAGAACCCGCCGGGGATGTCTACCGCAAACGGACGATCGCGGATCTCGTCCGCGCCCCGCATGAGGCCGCTCAATACGGCGGCGTCGCCGCCGACGTATCGTGCAAGGACGTTGGCACGGTCCGGCTCGCCTACTGTCAGCAGCGGCCCGCCGAGATACTTGATCGGCATGATCCGCTCCGTATAGCCGTAGAAGACGGGATGATCCAGCCGCAGGACTTCGGCGTTCACGATCGGCCTCGGCGCGTAGAAGTTGCCCGACGTGTTGCCTGAGGCGTCAACCGTGCGGCCCATGCCGAGCTCGGTTGGGAAGCGAACCGCGTTGCCCATGGTGACCAGCGTGCCGCCGGCGTCGAGGAACCGCTGGAACGCTTCAACGCCTTCGCTCCCCATGCCGCCGGTCATGTCGTCGGTCTCGCCATACATGCCGAGGAACTTGTACTTCTCGGTCTTCTTGTACGAGACCGGCCGCGCGGCCGGCGGTGCGAATACCGCGGCGCGCCCCGCATTCTGGGTGGGCATGACGATCACGTCGTAGTCGTTCTTCAGGTTGCCCTTCTTGAGCCGTTCCTTGTAGATCAGATCGAAGGGGATGCCGAACTTGTCGAACGTGAAGCGCACCCAGCCGATCTCCTGCGTGCCGCCCCATGACGAGTAGATCGCCACACGCGGTACGTCCGCGTCGTGCATCGGCACCGAGGGAGCCGAGGCGAGCGCTGCGGCCGTGAGGCCGAACTCCTCGACGGCGGCGCGCACCGGCGCCATGTCCGCGGGCGCGGTGACAACGAACGAACCGGCCGGAAAGTCGACCCCTTCTGCCTTGAAGCTCTTCTCGGCGATCTTCATCGGCACGTTCCGCAGCCTGTAGCGAAGGGCGATCATATTCGTGGATCCGAAATGCGCAACGGCAACCGCCGCCGAACCCTTGCCCACGACGGTGCCCTTTACGGCAGCTTCCTTGACCGCGCTCGTCGCCACGGACAGGATCGCCTTGTCTTTGATGTCCTTCACCTCGGCGAGCATCGCCAGGCCCATCGTCCAGCCGCTGTCGTCATAGGTCCGCAGATTGGGATCGGGATAGTCCTGTCGCTCCAGGAGATTCTTGGCAAGCCGCCCGTACGGCTGGTCGCGCTTGATGACGTAGGATCCAGCAGGAAACGCCCCGTCGCTCGTCTTGATCTCGGCGTTCGCGACGCCGACTTCGATCCGCTGAAGGCGCAGAAGGTTCACGAGCGCTGCCGCGCGCGTCATGTCGCGCTGCGCCGGGATCACGTATCCGTACGGCGCGTCGTTCTTTCCTGACTCGATCGAGTTCTTCGTCTTGCGGTAGAAGTTCTCGAGCACGAGATTCGGGAACATCGACGTAAGCTGGAGCCCGCTCAATACGCCGGTCTGCATGTAGTTCGTGTTGTTGCGCCGCGAGAAGTTCTGCTGCGCTCCCGGGGGGATGGGCAGCCCGCGATACCACTCGCGCGGCTGCGCGCCGCCGCGGCCGGTCGGCGGGCCCGCGGCAGCGCCGCGGCCTCCGCGTGCGCCGGTCGCCTGCCCGCCTTCGGTGTCCCCCTCTGCGCCCTGCCCCCGACGGCCGCCTCCCTGATCCGGCGCGGCGGCAGTGTCTCCTCCCCGGCCGCGACCACCCTCGCCGCCGCGTCCTCCGCGCCCACCGCCGCCGGCACGCGGTTCGCTGCCGGACTGGGTCTCGTACATCCGCATCATGCCGTTGTGGTTGTAGGCCACGGACCCGAGATAACCGGGTGACCAGCCGTCCATGAACGCATGCGTGTAGACACCCGGCATGCCCCACTTCGTCATCTGCGCCAGCTCGAAATTGGAGAAGAACGGCAGCTCCGCGAACAGGATCGGATCGAGGTTCGGGTTCTGCGGCGCCGCGCCGCTGTAGGTGTAGAGGAGCGGCTGCGACTCGTGCAGGTCGTGCATGATCGGCGGGTGCGCGGTGAAATACCAGTCCGCGAGCGCCCGCATCGACACCTGCGAGAGATTGATGTCGCGGTTGTTGTCATGGAATACGTACTTGCCCCAGTACGGCAGACCCGCCCCACCGCCGCCGGGCCCCGCACCCCTGCCGGCGGCCGCGCTCTCAGTGGGGCCAGCGCGCTCAGACTCTTCCTTCGTCTTGTAGAACCAGTCCACGTTGCGATCGCGGCCGTCGGGGTCCGCGACCGGCGTGATCGACACGACGACGTTGTCGCGGATCGCGGTGATCAGCGGCGATGTCTCCGTCGCCAGGCGATACGCGAGTTCCATCAGCATCTCGGAGGGCCCCGTCTCGCCGCTGTGCAGCCCACCCATGAAGTGGTACTGCGGCCGCGTCGTCGCGATCAGCTGCTTCACCTGCTCCTCGCTGAGGCCGCGCGGATCCGCGATGTTCGCCAGGTTCTCGCGGTTCGTCTGCAGGTTCTTCATGTTCGCGTCAGACGACACCCACACGACCACCAGCTCGCGGTCCTCGTCGGACTTGCCGATCGTCTCGACGCGCACCCGCGGCGTCGCAGCGGCGAGCGCGCGGTAGTACTTCAGGATGTCGGCGTAGTACGTCAACCTGGCGGGAGCGCCGATGTGGTAGCCGAGCACGTCCTTGGGCATCGGAATCCCCTGCACGCGCGGCAGATGATCCACGAGCGGACTGATGAAGTACGGCTGCGTCGTCCACTCCTTCACGGACTTGGCGAAGTCCTCGTCCTGCGTCTGCTTCGGATCGCGCGTCTCGGTCACCATCTGCTGCGCGGGTATGCCGATGGCGCCCGCGAGAATGGCGGCGCTCAGGGTGAGCCGCCACCAGCGGTGACGCGTCTGCTGCTCGGATGTGATCACGGAGGTGCTCCTTGAGAGTGGGATTCTAGCAGTTCCCTCCAGAGCCGGCGGTGCGAGGCACTACAATCCCTCGTGGTCCGCACTGACTGCCTCGACCTGGAGAAGAAGGAGTTCGGCGTCTAATTGATCCCGGTCTGGGGTTTTGTTGCCGTTACTGCCCCGCTCGTCCTGACACCCGGCCCGTCAACGGCTGTTGTTCTCCGCAACAGCATTGCTGGCGGCGCGCGCGCGGGGCTGTTGACTGCCGCGGGCGCCAACTCGGGCTCCCTCTCCTATGCTCTGCTCACGGGGTTCGGCTTTGCCGCTGCCTTGCAGCACTGGCCGTCGGCGTGGCTCGTGCTGCGCTGGTCGGGTGTGGCGTACCTTTCCTGCCTCGGCGTCCAGTCGCTGGTGCGCGTCATGCGGCCGCCGGTCGCGCGGCCGCAACGGCCGATCGAAGCGTCGCGCGACGGCTGGAGAAGCTTTGCCGCCGGATACGCCACCAACGTCCTCAATCCATCGCTCGCGGCGTTCTATCTCGTCATCGTTCCGCAGTTCGTGCCGAGAGGATCACCGTTCATCAGCAGCGTGCTGCTCCTCGCCGCACTGCACATCGCCATGGCCCTCGCGTGGCACACATCATGGGCGCTCGCCGGCGCCACACTCGCGCGCGTTCTCTCCCGTCGCCGTCCTCGACAGGCACTCGATCTCGCCACCGGCATCGCGCTGCTCGCCCTCGCCGGAAAGGTCCTGAAGTCTGTCGGACCCTGACGACGTCGCACCGCAACGCGAGCACCCAGCACCGAACAAAGCACTCAGCACCCGGCACGCACGAGCACCCAGCACTTCGCACCCAGCACTCCGCTTGACACACACCGACCGACTGTCCTAACCTGCGTGAGTTCGCGCTCGCTGCGAACGCTTATCCAGAGTGGCTGAGGGAACAGGCCCGTTGAAGCCACAGCAACCAGGCGCGAATGCCCCGGTGCTACTTCCTGCCCGATCAACGGGAGAGATAAGAGCCTCGGTAGACCATTCCGGTCTCTGAAGAACTCGCTCTCAATTCTGCGGTCCAGCGTGTGTCCGGCGCCCGCGGCTCGAGTGCGAGCCGCCGACGAAGGCGCATCGCACACCGCACGGAGACCTCGATGTCTACCTGCGTTGCCGAGTCGCTCGACGTCGTGCTGCTTGGCTGCGGCACCGTCGGAAGCGCATTCGCCCGCCTCTCCGCGAGCGAGCGCTCGTCGTCTGTTGCCCTGAACATTACCGGCGCACTGGTACGGGATCGCACCCGCGCCCGAGAGTTGCCGGCGGCACGCGTGTTCGCCGACGCACGTGCGCTCCTTGCCACCGATCCCCGAGTCGTCGTTGAACTGCTCGGCGGTACGGAGCCGGCTCGAACGCTGGTGCTCGAAGCCCTGCGGCGGCGGATCCCTGTCGTCACTGCCAATAAGTCGTTGGTTGCGCAGCACGGCCGCGAACTGCGACGAACCGCCGCCGAGGCGAAGACGCCGTTGCTGTATGAAGCAGCCGTCATCGCGGGCGTTCCATTCCTCGGAACGTTCGCGCGACGACATCATGCCGCGGCCGTCTCGAGCGTCATCGGGATTGTCAATGGCACCTGCAACTACATCCTGACCCGTTGCGCGGCCGACGG
The DNA here is from genome assembly GCA_035537955.1 of Vicinamibacterales bacterium. GTDB lineage: Bacteria > Acidobacteriota > Vicinamibacteria > Vicinamibacterales > 2-12-FULL-66-21 > JACDCA01. The sequence goes on from DATLLF010000029.1 coordinate 8,401, forward strand.
GTGGACCGTGCCGCAAGCGCTTGCCGACTGCCAGCGACGCGGCTACGCGGAACCGGATCCCCACAACGACGTCTCCGGCATCGACGCCGCCGAAAAGCTCGGCGTACTGCTTCAGCATTTCGCGTCGCGCGACGTTCATCCCGATTCGATCGAGACCGCCGGCATCGAGACGATCACCGCCAGCAACATCGAGCACGCGCGCGCACTGGGGGGCGTCATCAAGCCCGTCGTGAGCGCGGACTGGACACGACGGCTCCAGGCCTTTGCCGGTCCCGCATTCCTGCCTGCAGCCCACGTGCTCGCCCGCGTGGACGACGTGGAGAATGCGCTGCTCGTGACCGGACAACACGGACGCTTGCTGTTTCAGGGGCCGGGCGCGGGCCCCGACGTGACCGCGGCGACCGTTCTCGACGACGTGAGAGAGATCGCGGCCGGGGTCGCTCCAGTTCTGCAAGGCGACCTGCGCAGCGAAGGCCCGGCAGAAGCTGTGACTTCATGGTTCGTTTCTCTCGAGGCTGTGCATCTGCCTCGTTTCACGGACATCGCCGATCTGCTCGCCTCGTACGGCGTGTTCCCGAGCCGTGTGACCGACCGAACCAGCCGCGACGGGCACGATCACCAGTCATTTCTCGTCTTCCCCGCCGAGCGGCGCCGTCTCGATGATGCACTCCGAGCCCTGCGCAACGGCGCGAGCTGCTCGGCCGATGCCATCCGCGCGCTGGAGGTGCCGGCATGAACCGGACCCTTGCAGTCGTGAAAATCGGCGGTTCGGTGCTCACCGGCTCGCGCGCGTATCGCGACGCCGCGGCGGTGATCGCGAACCGAATCGCTGCACATCCCGACGAGCGGTTGATCGTCGTCGTCTCGGCGGAAGCGGGTGCCACCGACGCGTTGTTCGCCACAGCCCGCGACATCGTCGAGGAGCCGGACGAGCGGGTGCTCGATCTGCTGTGGTCGACCGGAGAGATTCGGTCCGTCGCCTTGCTGACGCTGTCTCTGCACGCACTCGGCGTGCGTGCTGTCGCTGCCAACGTCCACCAGACCGGACTGCAATCAGTTGACGGTGTAGCCTCCGTCTCCGTTCATCCGCTGCGGCTTCGGGCGCTCATCGCCGAGCACGACGTTGTCGTCGTCCCCGGCTTTCTCGCGCGCTCCACGGGCGACGGCGTCGCATCGCTCGGACGCGGCGGATCCGACCTGACCGCCGTCCTTGTCGCGGCGGCTGTGCAGGCAGTCAGGTGCGAGCTGCTGAAGGACGTGGCCGGCTACTTCACCGCCGACCCGAAAGAGGATCCCGAGGCGCGAGCAATTCCGTGGCTCTCGTATTCGCACGCGATCCAGATGGCCGGCGAGGGCTGCGACCTGGTACAGCGCGCAGCGATCGAAGCCGCACGCGATCACAACATCGAGCTGGTGATCAGCAGCGCGCGTGGCCAGCCGAGCACGCGGGTGACCACCGCTACGCTTCAATGACCAGAGAGGAGAACGACATGGAGTTTTCGACACGAACGATCCACGCGGGACAGCCTTCTGATCCGGAAACCGGTGCGCTCATTGCGCCCATCTACCAGACGTCCACGTACGAACAGGAGGCCCCAGGCATCCACCGCGGCTTCGACTACTCGCGGACGAACAACCCGACACGCGCGCGGCTGGAGGCGGTGCTCGCAGACCTCGAAGGCGTTGAGCACGCGGCGGTATTCGCCTCGGGGCTTGCGGCCGAGAACGCCATCCTGCAGGCGTACTTCAAACCGGGCGACGAGATCGTGATCCCCCTCGACGTTTACGGCGGCACGTATCGAATGCTCACGAAGGTCTATCAGCCGTCCGGTTGCAACGTGCGACAGATCGACCTGTCGAATGCGGACGCGCTGCGGTCGGCGTTGAACCCGCGAACGAAACTCGTCTGGATCGAATCGCCGACGAACCCGCGTCTGCTCGTATATGACATCGCCGCGATCGCCGTCGCGGCGCATGCGCACGGCGCGCTGCTCGTCGTCGACAACACGTTCGCGACGCCACTGTTCCAGCAGCCATTCGCGCTCGGCGCTGACCTCGTTGTCCACAGCGTGACGAAGTACCTGGCGGGCCACTCCGATCTCATCCAGGGCGCGGTGCTGGCGCGTGAAGCCGCCGTGTTCGAACCGGTGAAGTTCCTGCAGAACGCCACCGGTGCCGTTCCATCGGCATTCGACTGCTGGCTCACCCTGCGCGGGCTGAAGACGCTGGAACTCCGCATGGAGCGGCACGCGCAGAACGCCGAAGCCATCGCAATCGCGCTGCAATCGCATCCGCTGGTCCGGCGCGTCTACTACCCCGGGCTGCCGACACACCCCGGCCACGCGATCGCCGCGCGCCAGATGACCGGGTTCGGCGGGATGGTGTCGATCGAGCTCGACGGCAATGTCGAGGATGTCGTGTCGTTCGTGTCGTCGAGGCGGTTCTTCGCCCTGGGCGAGAGCCTGGGCGGCGTGAAGGCCCTCGTCTGTCATCCCGCGCGCATGACGCACGCATCCATTCCAGCGGAAGAACGAGCAAAGCTGGGCCTGTCAGAGACACTGGTGCGACTGTCGCCGGGCTGCGAGCATCGCAAGGATCTCGTGGCTGACCTTCTGTCCGGCCTCGACCAGCTGGCGGCGGGCACGCCGCGTGCTATCGCGACCGCAGGAGCGTCCGCATGACGACGGACGAGCGAGCAGAAAGGCACGATCATGCGTTCGAAACAGACTTGCGCGTCGGACGTCTGGCGGGGAGCGATGGCCGGCGCCATCGGCGGGGCGGTGGCATCGTCTGCAATGGTGCTGTTCAATCATCTTCTCGGGTCCACGGGTTTCGGCCGTGAAGACCGCGGCCGACGCAAGCAGCATCGGCGCGCCGACGCAAAGCCGAACGATGCCGACGGGACGATCTCAGACGAGCCGGCCAGCGAGAAGGCCGCCTCGAACCTGGTCGAAGCCGCGACAGGCGCGGCGCTCACCGAGCGTGGCAGGAAGATCGGCGGATCCATCGTTCATCACGCATTCGGCATGGCGGCAGGTGCGATGTACGGGGCGTTCGCCGCACGTCTGCCCGCGGTTGCGACGGGAGGCGGGCTGCCGTACGGCATGCTGGTGTGGATCGCCGGCCCCGAGACGGGCCTGCCGCTCGCGGGTCTTGCCCGTACGCCGACGGAGTATCCGCCCGCGCGTCATATCGCCTCGCTCGCGACGCACCTCGTGTTCGGGAGCACGCTAGAGGCCGTCCGACGGTCGATGACGCGACGATAAGATAAAGGCGTGCCGCGCCTCTCAGTACTGATCGCTGCCGGAGGCAGCGTGTACCTGTCGGCGATGCTCGTGCTCGCCGTCACGCAGGCGCCCCTCGGCTCACCCCTGTTCTTTGTCTGTGCGACCGCGGCGATCGCGGTCTTCGCCGTCATCCTCGCTGCGATCTGGCGGGATCCAGCGACGCACAAGCGACTGTTTCGCACGGCGATCCTGCTCGCCGTCGCCTTTCGCCTTCCACTCGCGGTGCCTCCCGTCAACAGTGACAACGATCTGATCCGCTATCTGTGGGACGGTCGGATCCAGAACCTCGGGCTCAATCCCTACGCCGTGCGCCCAGCCGATGCGGGTCTGGAGTTCACGCACACAGAGAACACCCGTCGCATGCCCAGCGCGCGCGCGCGCACGCCGTATCCGCCGGCCGCACAACTGTTCTTCAGGCTGGTCGTGACCCTGCGCGACTCGCCGCGGGCGATGAAGTTCGCGCTCGTCGCGTGCGACCTGCTCACGATCCTCGTGGTCTGGCGATGGCTGCTCGTGAGCGGACGCAACGAGTGGCTCACGCTCGCGTATGCGTGGAACCCGCTCGTGGTGCTCGAGGTTGCGCACAGCGGACACATCGACGCGCTCGGAGCCCTGTGGACGGCCGCCGCCGCGTTCTGGCTGACCCGCCGACGAACCTCGCTTGGCACCGTGGCGTTCGTGCTCGCGGTGGCGACGAAGCTGCTGCCGATCGTGCTCGCTCCGCTGCTCTGGCGCCGCATCACGCTGCGCGATGCGTTCATCGGCACTGGTTTGTTCGTCTTGCTCTACCTGCCGTTCGCGCAGGGCACTGACGTGCTGTTCGGCGTCCGAAACGTCGTCGAGCACGTGCGCTTCAACGGACCGGTGTTCAGATCCGTCGCCGCAGCGACATCGCCCGATATTGCCGCGCGCGTTGCTGTGACGCTCGGCCTCCTGACCGCCGCATGGTGCAGATGGAAGCTGCCGCTCGACAGTCCCGTCGCGTGGGCGTGGCCCATGGCTGTCGCGATCGCGTGTGCCCCGGTTGTCTACGCCTGGTACCTGCTCTACCTCACGCCTTTCCTGCTTGTCGGCGCAACGTTTCCGCTGATCGTATGGTCCTGTTCCGTTCTGCTCACCTATGTCGTGTGGGAGATCGCGCGAACCGGTGGCCGATGGATCGTACCGGGATCCGTGCTCGTGATCGAGTACGGCGTCGTGATCGCCGCCGTCGCAGGATTCATCTGGTGGTCCCACCGGCCGGAGGCAAATGCTGCCGCCCCTTCAGAATCGATCGGATGACGGGCACTGATCGGCCGAGCTGGCTGAGCATGGATCTTGCGATCACGTTCGGCCGGAGCGGTCATGATGCAACGGCAACCCACTCGTCCAGGCGCCGCCAAACGGCTGTGGGTAGCCGCGTTCACACTGGTCCTTGCCGGGGCAGCCGTAACCGTGCCGGGCGCGGGGGCGCCTGCAGCCACATCTTCACCAGTCGACCGCCTGGTCAGCGCGGAGCCACCCCTTCATCAGTACAGAGCGTTGCGGCGGATGCACGCCGCCAGCGAACGCTTCGATCACGAGGGATGGATGGATGCGTGGACCGAACTCGACTCGAGTGGTTTTCGCTACGAAATCGTCGCGGAACGCGGATCCAACACCGTGCGCAACAAGGTCCTGCGCACGCTTCTCAAGCGTGAACAGGAGCTCATCGCCAACGGGGACTTCGGACGCGGTGATTTGACGGCGGATAATTACGAGTTCGGCGAGGAGACTTCCGGCCCGGATGGGCGCTACATCCCGATCAAGCCGAAGCGGAAGGACAGCATGCTGCTCGAAGGGCGCATGGTGCTCAGCTCCGAGGGTGAGCTTCTGCGCGTCGAAGGGCTTCTCGCCAAGAGTCCTTCGTTCTGGACGAGCCAGGTCGAGGTGACGCGCCGGTACGCGCGTGTTGACGGCGTCCGGGTGCCAATTGCAGTGGAATCGATCGCGAAGGTCAAATTTGCAGGGCGATCGCGTCTCAACGTCGAATACGAATACGAATCGGTGAACGGCCGCCCGGTCAGAACGGCTGGCCTGCCCGCAGTCGCCGGAATGTCACGTCCTTCCAGCCGCTAAACCGGATCGCGCGTTCCTGAAACACGCCGCTCACTCGTTCGGCTGTTTCGTCACATCGTCGGCGTCAGTTTCCACCTGCTCTGGTTCGACCGCCTGCGCTTCGCGGCCAAGATCCCCTTCGAACGGCGCAATCTGCAGCGTGGGATCCGCAAAGCTGCCGCCTTCGCTCCCCACCTCTCCCGTTACGGGCAGCTTCGTGTTCGCACGATCATCTGTTCCACCCATGGCTGCTCCGCGAGCAAGGCAGACGCCAGGCCTGACGACGTTCTTTTGTTGACAATCGACAAAAGGGAACCATACTCTGTTGTCGTTCGTCTACAGGAGAGTTCATGGCCAGTAAGTCCGATCTGCTCCAGGGCACGCTAGACCTGCTGATCCTCAAGACCCTCGCGTCCGGTCCCATGCACGGGTGGGGCGTCGCGCAGAAGATCCACGTTCTCTCGAACGACATTCTCCAGGTGAACCAGGGATCGCTCTACCCTGCGCTGCACCGGCTGGAGCAGCAGGGGTTGATCAGCGCGCAATGGGGGGCGTCCGACACCAACCGCCAGGCGAAGTTCTACGAGTTGACACGAGCGGGGCGCAGGCAGCTCGCCGACGAAACACGCAACTGGGAGCGTATGGCGGGCGCCGTTGCCCGCATCCTCGAAGCCTGACGAAGGAGCGGCCATGCGCAGCGGGCTCAGAACACGGCTTCGTTCGTTGTTCCGGCGCGATCGCCTCGAATGGGATCTCGATCGCGAGCTGGCCTTTCACGTCGACATGCTCACGCAGCAGAACATGCGGGCGGGCATGGCACCCGGAGAAGCCCGGCGGCTCGCCCTCCGTCATTTTGGCGGGATTGCCAGCGTCAAGGAAGCGGTCCGCGAGACGTGGTTGTCGCGCACCATCGAAACCTTCACACAAGACGTTCGCTACGGCGTTCGCAACATCCGCCGCAGCCGCGGCTTTGCCTTCGTCGTCGTGATCACGATGGCGCTCGGTATCGGCGCCAACACCGCGATCTTCAGCGTGGTCAACGGCGTGCTGCTCCGTCCTCTGCCGTACGCCGACCCTGATCGGCTGGTCGTGCTGCGCCAGCACCAGCCCGCGATCGGAAACGACGACATGGGCATTTCCGCTCGAGAGCTCGACGACTACCGCGCGCAGTCGAACACTCTGGACGCCATCTCGGAGTTCCACGAGATGTGGTTCATCCTGCTCGGGGGCGAGGAGCCGCAGCGTGTCTCGACCGGCGTGGTGTCGTCGAATTTCTTCAACGTCCTCGGAGTCAGGCCGATGCTCGGCCGCGACTTCGTACACGGCGATGAGCAGCACGACGCCGCCGCCGTACTGATTCTGAGCCACGAATACTGGCAGCGTGCGTTTCACGGTGATGCGACGATCATCGGACGGGTGTTCGAGATGAACGATCGCCCGCACCGTGTCGTCGGCGTGCTCCCGCCGACGACGCCTTATCCGTCGAAGGTCGATATCTACATGCCGACCTCCGCTTGTCCATTCCGCGCTGCGGCCGTAGACAAGCGCGGTAGTCGTATGGCCCAGGCGATCGCGCGGATGCGTGCGGGTGTCAGCCTTGAAGATGTGCGCTCAGATCTCGGCGCCATCGCGCGCCGCTTCGCGAACGCGGATCCGGCTTTGTATCCCCCCGCCTATGGGTTCAGCGCGACAGCGACGCCGATCGCGGACGAATTGACTCGCTCCTTCAGCCGGCCGCTTCTCGTGTTGCTTGGCACGGCCGCCTTCGTGCTCCTCATCGTGTGCGCCAGCCTCGCGAATCTGACGCTCGCCCGGATCGTGCGGCGCGAGGGTGAGATGACGGTCAGGGCGGCGCTTGGCGCCAGCCGACTGCGTCTGGTCAGGCAGCTCGCCACCGAGAGCACCATGCTCGCGCTCGCAGGGGGCGTCGCCGGGCTGCTCGTCGCGGCTGCGGGGCTCGATACGCTCGTGACCTATGCGGCGCGATTCACGCCGCGAGCGGCGGACGTTCGCATCGACCGCACCGTGTTGCTGTTCTCGCTCGGAATCTCCGCCGCGACCGGATTGATCTTCGGAACGTTGCCCTTCCTCGTGGGACGTCTCTCGCCGCGGGCGCCGCGGTGCGGACGCGCTACCCCGGCATCGCAGCGGCTGCGGACCGCCCTCATCGTCGCGCAGGTCGCCGTCTCGTTCATGCTCCTCGTCGGAGCCGGCCTGACGATCCGCACTTTCTACAAACTGCAGCAGGTGGATCCCGGTTTCCGCACTGATCACATCATGACGATGAGGATCGACCTGAACTTCACGAAGTATGACGACGGCCTGTACGAGCGCGTGCCGTTCTGGCAGGCACTCGAACAGCGGCTGCGCGCAATCCCCGGCGTGATCGCCGCCGGTGGAGCAGGAACACTCCCACTCAGTGAGCGCGGCCGCTTCTCGAATTTCATCCACGTCGAAGGGCATCCCGCGCCGGATACCGCCCGACATCCGCGAGCAGACGTTCGTTTCGTATCGCCCGGCTATTTCGATGCGCTGGAGCAACCCCTCGTCGAGGGGCGGGTGTTCTCCGCGACGGATCCGCGGATCGACGATCAACCGCTGTTGATCGTCAATCACACCATGGCGCAGCACTACTGGGCTGGGCAGAGCGCCATCGGCAAGCGCGTGTCCGGCGACGGCGGGCAGCACTGGGGTCTGATCGTCGGTGTCGTCGCCGACACCCGCCAGCAGCTGAACGAGGCGCCGAGAGACGAGGTCTACGTCTCGATGTTCGAGCGGGGTTATCTCTCGGGCAACTGGCTCGTACGAAGCAATCGCGACGACGACAGCATGATCGATGAGATCAAGGCGGCCGTCCAGGCCATCGACCCGGATCAGCCGGTCGATCAGTTCCGCTCGCTCGCCGACGTGCGGCGCGCATCGCTCGCACCGCCGCGGCTCACGGCGACGCTGCTCGGGCTGTTTGCCGCGCTTGCGCTGGTGATCACGGCGACCGGAATGGCTGGCGTCATCGCCTATTCCGTGAGCCAGCGGACGCAGGAGTTCGGCATTCGCATGGCGCTCGGCGCCGGACGCGGCACCGTCCTCGCGATGGTGCTTCGGCAGGGATTGCGATTCGTGGCGATCGGGCTCGGACTCGGGACCGTCGGCGCGCTGCTGTTGACGCGGCTCATGACCACGCTGCTGTTCGGTGTCGAGCCGACGGACATCATCACCTTCTTCTCGGTTGCCCTGGTGCTCGTGGTGGTTGCGGCGATCGCGTGCCTCATCCCGGCTCGCCGTGCCGCCTCGGTCGATCCTCTGGTGGCCTTGCGCGTGGGATGAGGTCGTTCTGATTTCGTCGTTCTGAAGCTCTCACTCTCCGAGGTGTTCCATGTCAAAAGTGACGATGGCGGCGGTAGCTCTGTCTCTGTTCACGCTCGCGCCGGTCGCGACGCAGCAGTCCCCCACTACGCCTCCGGACGCGCTCGACGGCGTTGACGTGGTCGTGCTGCTGCAGCAGGGCAAAGAGGTGTTCGGCAAGTCGGCCGTGCATGCGGTTCATGGCGGCTTCAACTACCTGTTCTCGTCTGAGGAGAACAAGGCGGAATTCGAGAAGGCGCCGGCGAAATACGCGATCCAACTTGGAGGCATGTGCGCCCGCATGGGTGGAATGGTGACCGGCAACCCGTCGGACTACGTCGTCCATGACGGCAAGATCTACATCTTCGGCTCCGACGAGTGCCGGAAACTGTTCGTCGCCACGCCCGCCAAGTACCTGCCGCGTCCCCCCGCGCCCATGCCGACCAGTGCACAGGCAATCGCCAAGGGACGCACACTGCTGGACAAGGCGGCGGTTGCGCATGGCGGCAACAGGCTCGACACGCTGACGAGCTACATTGAAACGTGGACGACGACACAGCAGCGGCAGATGGGGCCGGTGTCGATCACGACCCGAAACATCTCGCGCTTCCCCGGCGGCGCGCGCAACGAACGGACTATTCCGATGAACTCGGGCATCAGGACGATTGCCACGGTGCTCACGCCGTCGGACGCGTGGGGCGCCTTCGGGACGGACGTGTCGGTTCCGCCGCCGGCTGCGCTCCCTGCTCTCCAGAGGACCCTGTGGCAGCAACTGATTCCGCTGCTCCGGAACCGAAAGGAACCTGAAGTCAAGGTCGCTGCGCTCGGCACGAGCACGGTCGAGGGGGCGACTCTCGAGCGCGTACGCGTCGTCCGCGGCGGCGTCGATGTGGTACTCAATATCGATTCAAAGTCCGGCCGCGTACATTCCCTCTCTTATGTGGATCGCAAGTCGGACGGCGAGGTCGGAGAGATCGCAATCGAGTACGGCGATTACAAGCCGATCGATGGCGTCCTCGTGCCGTTTGCTGAGAAGGGCACGTTCAACGGCGCACCGAATGCGACCCTCACGCGGACGCTGGACAGCGCTTCGGTCAACGCTGCCGTGGACGCTGCGCTGTTCCAGCGGCCGTCCGGGGTGACGAAGTGACAGCGCACATCGCGGCATTGATTGCGCTCGCCGCATCAGCCGCCACACCAGTCACCGGCTGGCCTCAATGGGGCGGCCCGAGCCGGAACTTCATCGCCCCTGATGCCCCGCTCGCCGAGTCGTGGCCTGCCGCCGGACCGCGCACGCTCTGGCGCCGGCCACTCGGCGACGGCTTCTCTGCCATCGTCAGCGACGCTACGACGCTCTACACGCTGTACCGTGACGGCGACAACGACGTTGTCGTCGCGCTCGATGCCGCGGACGGCCATACGCTCTGGGAGACCCGATACACGGCGAAGTTCAACGAGACATGTACAGAGCGTCTGGGTCAGGCGCCGCGCGCCGCGCCACTGATTGCCGGCGACCGGCTGATCACCGTCAGCGCCGGTGCGTCGATGAACAGCTTCGACCGCAGCACCGGCAAGCTGCAGTGGACGACCGATCTCCTTCCAGGGTCCAGTGAGGCGCAAAAGCCCTGCGGGTATGCAAGCAGCCCGGTGGTCTATCGCAATTCGCTGATTTCACCGGTCGGAGGCAGGGGACGCGGCGTCGTCGCTCTCGACATCGAAACAGGAAAAGAGAAGTGGGCGACGCAGGACTTCATGAACGGCTACTCGTCGCCGCTGCTCATCGATCTCGACGGCCGGCCGGAGCTCGTTGTCTTCACGGCCGGCGAGGTATCCGGCCTGGATCCGGAGAGCGGCCGTCTCGACTGGACGCAGCCGCATCCCGCTGACTACGGCGTCAACGTGGCGCTGCCGATCTTCGGTGAGGGCAACCTGCTGTTCGTCTCATCAGCGTACAACGGCGGGAGTCGCGTTCTGAAGCTCGCGCGCGCCGGTGATGCGGTCACCGTTCAGGAGATCTGGGCGAACAAGCGAGTGCGGATCCACTTCGGCAACGCCGTGAGGCTCGGCGATCGGGTCTATGCGTCAAATGGCGATTTCGGCTCCGCCCCGTTCGCGGCGGTCGACATCGGCACCGGTGACATGGTGTGGCGTGAGCGCGCCGTCGCGAGAGCCACGCTCATCGGGGTCGGGCGTCACCTCGTGATCCTCGACGAAGACGGCAAACTGACGCTCGCGACGCCAGGCGAGAGCGGCCTGACGGTCCATGCGCAGGCGCAGATCTTCAGCGGCCGGTCATGGACGGTGCCGACGCTGCTCGGCACCAGGCTCTATGCTCGCGACCGCAAGGAGATCGTGGCCCTCGAGCTCGGTCGTTAGGCAACACGCTACTCAGATCGCAACGCCATGACCGGATCGATGCGGGTGGCCCGTCGAGCGGGCACGTAACACGCGAAGAGCGCCACAGCGCCGAGCAGGCAACTCACCAGCGCAAGGGTCAAGGGATCGAACGCGCGTACCTCGAACAGCAACTGCCGCAGGTAGCGAGTGCCGGCGAGCGATCCCATCAATCCGAACGCCAGGCCGGCGCCGACCATGACGCCGCCCTCGCGAAGGATCATTCCCCTGATCGCTCCCTGATCCGCACCGAGAGCGATCCTCACCCCGATCTCGCGAGTGCGTTGAGCGGTCGCGAAGGCGATCACGCCATAGATCCCTACCGCGCAGAGAGTGAGCGCAACGGCGGCCAGCGCGGTGAGCAGCGTGACACTGAACCGCTGTCGGCTCAGCGACGCCGCGATCATTTCCTCGAGTTCGCCGGTCTCGTAGAACGTCTGCAGCGGATCCACCGACCAGACAGCACGCCTGGCGGCGTCAATCAACGCCGCGGAGTCGCCCTTGCCCTTCACCACGTACGTCATCGACGCAAACGGCAGTTGCCGGAATGGAACGAACACTTCGGCACGGGCCGCGCTGTCGAGACGCTCGTGGCGGATCTGGCTGACCACGCCGACGACTTCGGCTTCGATCTGCTGCCCTTGCCACACAAACCGCACGTGTCGGCCCAGCGGACTTTCGTTCGGCCACTCGCGTCGCCGGAGCGCCTCGCTGATCACGGCGACCCGCGGCGACCATTCGGCATCGCGATCATCGAGGGAACGGCCTTCACGCACCGGGATCGTCAGCGCGCGAAAATAACCCGACGTAGCAATCGTCAGGTAGACGGAGCGGCGCTCCTGCGGTTTCGTGGGACGTCCGACGATGTCCAGATCGCTCTTGATGTTGATGTTCGCATTCGCAAAGGGCATCGCCGACACCGCACCCGCCGCCTCGACGCCGGGCAGCGCGCGTATCCGGTCGAGCGTCGCCTGAAAAAAAGCGCGCGCACGATCTGGCGTTCCGTTGCGGTCGTGGGCAAACACCTGAAGCGCGACCGTGTTCCTCGGTGAGAATCCCGGATCCACGGCCAGCAGCCGTTCGAAACTGCGTATCAGCAGACCTGCCCCGGTGAGCAGCACGACGGCGAGTGCCACTTCCGCCGAGACCAGCAGACGACGGAAGCGCCGCGTGGGCGCCGAGTGGCGCACTCGGAGAACGTGCCGATCCGTCCGCGAGAACTGGAAGGCAGGGATGAGACCGAAGCCGATGGCGGTACACACCGCGAGCGCGACGGTAAACGCCAGCATGCGCCCATCGATCATCGCGTCGTGAAGCCGCAGTACGCCTGAGGGTGCAAGCGACACGATGGCGCCGATCGCCCAGTACGCGAGGCCTAGACCGATCGCGGCGGCAACCGATGACATCAGCAGGCTCTCGACGATCAGTTGACGTATGAGGCGGGCACGTCCGGCACCGAGCGCGTTACGTATGGCGAACTCACGAGCGCGCTCGACTCCGCGTGCGAGCAGCAGGTTGGCAACGTTCGCACAGCCGATCAACAGCACCAGGACGGCCGCGCCGAGCATGATGAAGAGCGGCAGCCGCACGTCTCCCATGAGGTGCTCGCGCAGAGTGATCATGGAGACGCCGAGATGCTCGTTCGTCCGCGGGTATTCGCGGGCAAGTGCCGCTGATATCGAGTCGAGCTCCAGCTGCGCCTGGGCAACCGATACGCCGGGTTTCAGACGCCCAACGACGTTCCACCAGGCGCTGGCGCGGGTTCGCTTCTCGTGCTCCAGAATCACCTTCGGTGTCCAGACCGCCATTTCCCCGGGTCGCGGCAGCAGTTGCGGACGAAAGTCCGCACCGAGCACGCCGACGACCGTGTAGAGCCGGTCGTCGAGCGTGATCGCACGGTTCACGAT
>DATLLF010000030.1:0-9186 GCA_035537955.1 Vicinamibacterales bacterium
GCTTCACACGGAGACCCGCCTGCCCCGGGCCTGTCGAGGCGTCGGAGGCCTGTACCTCCATGATGATCGTGGCGTGGGGCATGCCGAGCTTCTCGGCGAGAACGACGCCCACCTGACCGAATCCCTGATCGTCGGACTGGAGGCCGGTGAGGACGAGGTTGAACTGCTCGTCGCGAATCGCGCCAGCCAGCGCGTCGGCGATAACGAACGCATCCGCCGCGGCAAGAGCGTCCGACTCGACGTGGATCGCACGATCGGCGCCCCGCGCGAGCGCCTCACGCAGCACCTGGGCGGCCCTCGCCGGACCCGCTGAAACGACGACCACTTCTCCGCCGTGCTTCTCCTTCAGGCGCAACGCTTCTTCGAGCGCGTAGGCATCCGGCTCGTTCAGCTCGAAACTGGCGTCCTGGTCGCGTATCCAGTTCTTCGATTCGTTCACGCGCAGCTGCCACTCGCGCGTGACGACCTGCTTAATACAAACAGCGATTTTCATTGATTCGTTTCCCAGCTACTCCCGGCTTGCGGCTTGCGGCTTGCGGCTTGCGCTGGCTGACTCTCGCAGTCACCGGCAGCCTGAAGCCCCGGCAGCCGTGAGCCGGAAGCCCTATTCACTGAACCTTTTGAACAGCAGCGCGCCGTTCGTGCCGCCGAAGCCGAAGGAGTTCGACAGCACGTACTCGATCTTCGCTTCGCGCTTGGTGTTGGGCACGTAGTCCAGATCGCATTCGGGATCCGGTGTTTCGTAGTTGATGGTCGGCGGGATCATCTGGTGTTTGATGGCCAGCGCCGAGATGGCCGCCTCGACACCGCCGGCAGCACCGAGGAGGTGCCCCATCATCGACTTCGTCGATGAGATGGCCAGCTTGTACGCGTGGTCGCCGAACACACGCTTGATCGCCAGCGTCTCCAGCTTGTCGTTGTACGGCGTCGACGTGCCGTGCGCGTTGATGTAGTCCACCTTGTCGGGCGTGATCCCGGCCTGGCGGATCGCCATCTGCATCACCCGCATCCCGCCATCACCGTCCTCGGAGGGCGCCGTGATGTGGTACGCGTCCGCCGACATGCCGTAACCGACGAGCTCCGCATAGATCGGTGCGCCGCGGCGCTTCGCGAACCCGAGCTCTTCGAGCACGATGACGCCGGCCCCTTCGCCCATGATGAAACCGTCGCGGTCCTTGTCGAACGGCCGGCTGGCGCGTTCGGGCTCGTCGTTCCTCGTCGAGAGCGCGCGCATCGCGGCGAACCCACCCACTCCCATGGGCGTGATCGCCGATTCCGATCCGCCGGCGATCATCACATCGGCATCCTCGCGCCGGATCATCTCGAAAGCGTCACCGATTGCGTGCGCCGACGCCGAACAGGCCGTGCACGTCGCGGAATTGGGTCCTTTTGCGCCGAAGCGGATGGAGACCTGGCCGGCGGCGAGGTTGATGATGCTCGCCGGAATGAAGAACGGTGAGATGCGGCGTGGCCCGCCCTCGAGCAACGCCTTGTGCTCGCGCTCGATGGTGCTGAACCCGCCGATGCCCGACGCGATGAACACGCCGGCGCGGGTCGCGAAGTCAGGCGCGATCGTCAGATTCGCATCGTCCATCGCGAACTGCGATGCGGCGATCGCGAGCTGGATGAAGACGTCCATCTTCTTGACGTCTTTCTTGTCGATGAACCGGAGCGGATCGAACTGCTTGACCTCGCCGGCAATGCGTGCCGAGTACTGCGCCGCGTCGAAGCGCGTGATCGGAGTGATCCCGCTTCGTCCTGCGCACAGCGCCTCCCAGTTCTCTTCATTGCCGATGCCGAGCGGCGACACGATGCCGACGCCCGTCACGACGACTCGCCTGCCCAATGAGCCTCCTGGTCCGTTTCATGCGGCTGACCTGCCCGCCCAAGCCTTGGCCGAAGGCGGAAGCCGGCCTCTACGCAGGCTGGCTGGAGCCAGCCTCTACTTTTTCTTACTGTGGGACTCGATGTACTCGATTGCTTCCTTCACGCGCGTGATCTTCTCGGCGTCGTCGTCCGGGATCTCGATCCCGAACTCCTCTTCGAACGCCATCACCAGTTCCACGGTGTCGAGCGAGTCCGCGCCCAGGTCGTCAACGAACGACGCATCCGGCGTCACTTCTTCTTCATCCACTCCGAGCTGTTCCACGATGATGCTTTTCACTTTGTCCGCGACGGCCATTCAGCCCTCCTACATGTACATTCCGCCATTGACGGCCAGGACCTGCCCCGTAATATACGACGCCTCGTCTGATGCGAGGAAGCAGACCGCGGCCGCAACATCTGCAGGCGAGCCGAGGCGCTTGAGCGGTATCTTCGATGCCCACTCCTCATGGGCGCTGCCGGTGATCGCCCGCGTCATGTCGGTCTCGATCAGACCCGGCGCGACGACGTTCACCGTGATGCCGCGCGATGCGACTTCGAGCGCGACAGCCTTGCTGAACCCGATGATGCCGGCCTTCGACGCGGCATAATTCGCCTGGCCGGCGTTGCCGCCCTGCCCGACGACCGAACTGATACCGACGATGCGGCCACCGCGCTGCTTCAACATCGGCTTGAGCGCCGCCTGCGTGAGCACGAACGCCGCCGTCAGGTTGGTGGCGAGCACCGCGTCCCAATCCTCGCGCTTCATCCGCAGCATCAACTGGTCTTTCGTGATGCCGGCGTTGTTCACGAGGATGTCGATGCGCCCGTGACGCTGCACGATGCCCGCAACGGCGGCCTCGTTCGCACCAGGCTCCGTCACGTCGAGCGCAATCGCGTCGGCCCTGCCGCCAGCCGCCGTGATCTCATCGACCACCGATTTCGCGTTGTCGCCGCGCCCGGCGGCCACGACGTGAGCCCCCTGTCGTGCGAGCGCGCCGGCGATGGCCTTGCCGATCCCCCGTGATGCGCCGGTGACGAGCGCGACGCGACCAGTGAGCTCAATCATAATTACGTGGGGCTCCGCCCCACACCCGGCTCGGTCGCTCGCGGGGCCCCAGCCCCACTCCGCTCCCTCGCAGGCGCGCCGTGCGCGCCGTGTGTGTGGTGCACTACGATCGTCCGTCATCCCCAAGCTGTTCGATAGCGGACGCAAAACTGTCAATATCCTCGATGCTGAGAACCTTCACGCTGCGGTCGATCTTCTTGATCAGGCCGGCGAGCACGCTGCCCGGCCCGAGCTCCACGCACGCTGTGACCCCTTCCGCCACGAGCCGCTTCACGACGTCTTCCCATTGCACCGGGGAGGACACCTGGCGAACCAACGCTTCTATCGACGCTCCCGAGGTCCGCTTCGGTTCAGCGTCGACGTTGGCGACGACCGGAATCCGCGGATCCGTCACGTGCAGCGCGCGCAGCTCCGGCGCGAGCCGTTCTTCTGCAGGTTTCATCAGCGCGCAGTGGAACGGAGCGCTGACGGCCAGCGGGATGGCCCGCTTGGCGCCAAACGCCTTTGCGCGCTCGCCGGCAAGGGCCACGGCGTCCGTGTGCCCCGCAATCACGATCTGTCCAGGCGCATTCAGGTTCGCCGGTGATACCACGCGTCCGGTCTCCGCTCCGACCTCGGCACACGCACGCGACACCCCGTCGCGATCGAGGCCGAGTATTGCGGCCATCGCTCCCTCGCCGACAGGGACGGCTTCCTGCATATACCGCCCTCTGCGGCGAACCGTCCGCAGGGCATCCGCGTAGGATAGCGTACCTGCCGCGACGTGCGCCGAGTACTCGCCGAGACTGTGGCCGGCAGCGAAGCCCGCGTCGACGCCACGAGACTGCACCAGCCTCCACACGGCGACGCTCATCGCGAGGATGGCCGGCTGCGTGTTCTCGGTCAGCATCAGCCGATCCTCGGGCCCTTCGAAGCAGAGGGTGCTGAGGGACTCGCCCAGGGCCGCATCGGCTTCCTCGAACGTCTCGCGGCAGATCGCGAACTGTGCCGCCAGCTCCTTGCCCATGCCGACTTTCTGCGCACCTTGACCGGGAAAAACAAATGAAAGCATCAGTTAGCGGACCGCCGGTTTCTGCGCGGCGAATGAGAGTTTTTCGATCAACCGCTCGCGGACGGCGCGCACCGCCATTGTGACCGCATTGCCAACCGCCTTCGGCGACGATCGGCCGTGACCGACGATGCAGATGTGATCGATGCCGAGGAGAGGGGCGCCGCCGAATTCCGAGTAATCGACGCGCTTGCGGAAGCGGCGAAATGCCTGTCCCGAGAGCAGATATCCCACTCGTGTGCCGAAGGTCGATTGAAGCTCCGCGTACAGCAGCGCCTCGATCGCTTCGACGAGACCTTCGCTGATCTTCAGCGTTATGTTGCCGGTGAATCCATCACACACGATCACATCAGTGTTACCGGCATACACGTGCCGACCTTCGACGTTGCCCACGAAGTTCACCGGCGCGCTCTTGAGTAACTGGTGCGCCTCACGGGTCAGCTCGTTGCCTTTGCCTTCTTCTTCACCGACGGACAGCAGACCGACGCGCGGATTCTCGCAGTCGAAGGCCACGCGCGCGTAGGCAGCGCCCATGATTGCAAACTGCACGAGGTGATGAGGACGACACTCGACCGATGCGCCGGAATCCAGCAGGACGGCCGGCTGTCGTTTCGTCGGGATGATCGTGGCGAGTGCAGGACGATCCACGCCTGCGAGGCGCCCGAACGTGCCGATGGCCGCCATGACCGTCGCGCCCGTGTGACCGGCGCTGAACATCGCAGAGGCATGCCCCTCGCGGACGGCTTCGGCGGCGAGCCGGATCGACGCGCGCGGCTTGCGCCGCAGCGTCGCCGAGGCAGACTCCGACATCTCTATCGCATCAGGTGTATCGAGGATCTGAATGTCGAGGGACGCCGCCCCGGGATGGCGAGCCAGCTCCCGCGCAATCCGCGCGCGATCACCGACCAGCAGGAGCGCTATCTGATGGTGCCGCGCAGCGACGAGCGCCCCGTCGATGATGCTGCCGGGAGCCTCGTCGCCACCCATGGCGTCGATGGCTATGCGCATTCGAACTACTGCGTTCGCAGTTCAGCGGCTAGCTTTCCTCGACCGGTCGAACCTGGCGGCCCTTGTAGTAGCCGCAGTGCGGGCATACCTGGTGCGGCGCCTTCGACTCCTGGCACTGCGGACAGGTCCCCACGGGCACGGGCTTGAGGGCGTCGTGCGTACGGCGCTTGGCGGTGCGGCTCTTGGAGTGCCGCCGTTTAGGATTCGGCATCGGTCAGTTCTCCTTGTCGTGGATGAGCAGCCCCTTCAGGGCCCACATCCGCGGATCTTCCCACTTCGGCGTGTGGCCGCAGTCGGTGCGGTTCAGGTTCGTCCCGCATTCGGGACACAGCCCCTTGCACGCCTCGGTGCAGAGCGGCTTCATGGGCAGTGCGAGCTGAAACTGCTCGCGCAGCAAATCGATGACGTCCAGCGATCCCTCGCGATAGAACGCGGTCGTCAAATCATCCTCGGCGATCTCACGCTCCCCGTCGCCGGCGTTCTCCACCGCCGGGACGTATCGCAGCTCGAAACGCGCGTCCACGGGAACGTCGAAGGGCTCTATGCATCGACTGCACTCGACCTCGAGCCTGGCGGTCGCGCGGCCGGTCACGCGATACGCGTCGGCGCCCGCCTTTTCCACGTCCATGGACAGGTCCACGGGGCCGGCAACACGGTAGTCCTCGTCCTGCGGATCGAAGGCGGAGGGCTCGAATCGGCGCTCGACGTGTTCGCGCCGGCCGTGGAGCCTGTTGAGATCGAGAAGCATCGGGCTCGGTCTGCCCCAATTGTTGGGCAGGAACCCGTCATTATACCGTGGAATCGGGCCGTCTCAATCCCCGGACCGGTCCGGCCCGGATCAGTCGATCAGGCGATCGCTCGACCTTCCGATCGATACCCAGGGCTTCGGAATGAACAGTTGCTCGTACAGATTGACCGCGTAGCGATCGGTCATGCCGGCGAGGAAATCCTTGACCGCGACATCGAGGCCCTCATTCTCGATCGTTCGTGCGTCGAGAAACTCGTGATGCTCCGATTTAACCTTCTCGCACAGGCCGCCGAGGATGCCGCCTGCCTTCTTGAACTCCGCCGTGGCAATCTCGTTCTCGTACACCGCTTCGAACAGAAAGCTGCGAAGGCCCACGGTCGCATCGAGCATCGTCGCGCTCATGCGGATCTCGCCCATCCCCGCCTCGAGCGTCTGATGGACGACGTCGGTGACCATGCGACCGATCCGCTCCGAGGACGACTTGCCCAGGACCGTCACCCGTTCCTTCGGGAGATCTTGTTCCCTCAGCAGGCCGGCGCGCACGGCATCGTCGATGTCGTGGTTGACGTAGGCGATGATGTCGGCGACGCGTGCGATCTGTCCTTCGACGGTGCTGGCGCGATGCTCGGCGTCCGCGCCGACGGGCATGCCGCTCTTCCCTTTCGAGTGACGCGCGATGCCGTCGCGGACTTCCCAGGTCAGGTTGAGCCCGGCACCGTCGCGTTCGAGCACGTCGACGATACGCAGGCTTTGCTCGTAGTGATTGAAACCGCCTGGAACGAGATCGTTCAGAACGCGCTCGCCGGCGTGGCCGAACGGCGTGTGCCCGAGATCGTGACCGAGTGCGATCGCTTCCGTGAGCTCTTCATTCAATCGCAGGACCTTCGCGATACTGCGCGCGATCTGCGATACCTCGAGGGTGTGCGTGAGGCGCGTGCGATAGTGATCGCCGGTGGGCGCAAAGAACACCTGCGTCTTGTGTTTGAGCCGGCGGAACGCCTTGCAATGGATGATGCGGTCGCGATCGCGCTGGAACGCCGGACGGATCGGATCCTCCGGCTCGGCGCGCAGCCTGCCTCTGGTGTCGCCGCTCTTGGCGGCCTGCGGCGCGAGGATCTCCCGCTCCCGCTGTTCCATCTGCTCTCGTATCTTCGTCATAAACCCGCCCGACCTAAGGTCGGGCCTACGGTAGTTGCTGCCTGCCTGCCGGCCGCAGCTTCAGCGAAGGCGCCTCGATGACCGCCGGGAGAAAGCTGGTCCCGTGCGGCAGCAGCGCCGCGCCGAACAGTTCCGCCACGGACTGGCCGAGGTCCGCGTACGTTTCACGCGTCCCGAGGTCCACGCCAGGCTTCACGGCGGCGCCAACGACCATCAGCGGCACGTGCTCGCGCGAGTGATCGGTGCTCGGTGTGGTGGGATCGTTCCCGTGATCCGCGGTCACGATCAGCAAGTCCGTGGCGCGCAGTTGTGGCAGGAACTCCGCGAGTTGGCGGTCGAACCTTTCAAGGTTGGCCGCATAGCCGGCGACGTCGTTGCGATGACCGAACTGCGTGTCGAAGTCCACCAGGTTCGCGAAGATCAATCCTCGCTCCACCGACTCCATCGCGCGCAGGATCTCCCGCATCCCCTCGTCGTCGCTCGACGTGTGGACGGCGCGCGTGATCCCCTGGCCGGCGAAGAGATCCTCGATCTTTCCGATGGCGACGACGTCGAGGGCGTGATCCTTGAGATGATCGAGCAGCGTGGGCGCGAACGGCGTCAGCGCGTAGTCGCGCCTGTTCGCCGTACGTCGATACGCGCCGCTCGTGCCGACGAACGGCCGCGCAATGACGCGACCCACTCCCATGCCGCGTCCGACGATCTCGTAAGCAATCTCGCACCAGCGATACAACTCTTCGATCGGCACGACGCCCTCGTGCGCCGCGATCTGAAAGACGCTGTCGGCCGACGTGTAAATGATGGGCCTGCCGCTGCGGACGTGCTCGTCTCCGAGCTCCTGGATGATTACCGTGCCCGAGGCAACCGTGTTGGCGAGCGAGCCGCGGCCGATGCGCCCTTCGAACTCCTGGATCACCGCCGTGGGGAATCCGTGTGGAAAGGTTGGAAACGGCTGGTCGAGCACAAGGCCGGCGATCTCCCAGTGGCCGGTCACCGAGTCCTTGCCGGGCGACCTCTCCGCCATTCGCCCGTAAGCGCCGCGCGGCTGAACCTCGGCTCCCCCGCCGATATCCACGATCTGACCCAGGCCGAGCGACCTCAGCGTGGGCACGTGCAACGGGACCGTCCGTGCGATGTTGCCCAGGGTATTGCTGCCCTGGTCGCCGTACTTCGCGGCGTCGGGCAACTCGCCGCAGCCGGCGCTGTCGAGAACGATGAGGATGACGCGTTGCGGGACCGGTGCGGGCAATCAGCCTTCGTGGTGATGCGGGGTTGAGAAGTAGTTGCTGATCGGGCGAGGCGATCGGATGCTCGCGATCGCATGCTTGAAGATCATGTGATCGGAACCGTCGTACTCGACGATCACCGCGAAGCGATCGAAGTTCTTCACACGGCCCTCGATGTCGCTGCCGTCCATGAGACGGATGTGCACGGCGAGTTTTTCGCGCCGGGCGAAGTTGAGAAAGACGTCCTGGATGTTCGGCTGAGCGGACGCGGGACGGGACTCACGTGTCTGAGGCATCGCGGCGAATCTCCAGCGCCGACAGTGCACCAGCAACCTCCTCCAGGGTGCTCGTGCATTCGCCTGCGGCGTGAATCCACTGTAGGTTAGGCTCTTTCCTGAACCAAATCAACTGCCGGCGCGAGTACTTGCGGTTCTCGCGCACGATAAGCTCGCGCGTTTCCGGCTCGGCGCGAACCCCGCTGAGGTGTTCGAGCGCCTGGCGATACACGAGACCGCTGAACGGATGCGCCGACGCTGGCACACCGGCGGCGAGCAGCCCGCGTATCTCATCGAGCAATCCTGATTCGAACTGCGCATCGACGCGTCTCGCCACGCGTTCGGCGGTTGCCTCCGGAGCGATTCGGAGCGCAAATGCCACCACTCTGAAATCCGCCAGCGGTGACACTGTCTCAGCGAAATGCGAAGTGAGCGGGCGCCCGGTGAGCAGATACACCTCGAGCGCGCGAATCAGGCGCTTCCGGTCGCGTGACTGGATCCTGATCGCCGAAGCAGGATCCACCCGGGCGAGCATGCGGTGCAGCCGTTCGACGCCGCGACGATCGGCGATCCGTTCGAGCCGCGCACGGAGCGTCGTGTCGCGACTCGGGCCGGGAAAGACGCCTCGTGTGAGCGCGCGGTAATAGAGGCCCGTGCCGCCGACGAGAATCGGCAGCTTTCCGCGGTGCGAAATGTCGCGGATCACGGCGGACGCCTCGCGCGCGTAGCGTGCGGCCGAGTACTCCTCGGTCGCTTCGGCGACGTCCACCATGTGATGTGGAATGCCCTGT
>DATLLF010000031.1:0-14591 GCA_035537955.1 Vicinamibacterales bacterium
CCGGTGCCGAGCACGAGTACGACCTTGGCAGCGACGTCCGCTGTTATCGCGTCGGGGGCGTGCACCGTCACGGCATAGAGATCACTATCCGCGGACGTGCCGGTTCTCGAGTCGATCACGTGATGCAGCATCCGGTCTCCGCGCTGCCACCGGCGTCCGCCGATACTGCTCGTCGCGAGCGCACCGCAGCGCAGTCGCACAAGCGCGCGGTCGCGTTCCGGCGTGAAGGGCTCCTGCACGCCGATTGGCCATGGCTCACCATCAACAGTCCCCACGACTCGCAGATCTCCGCCGGCGTCCACGAGCACCGGACCGAGCGGAGCGAGCGCGAGCGTGACGTGATCGACGGTCCAACCTTTCGCGATGCCTCCCAGATCCAGGGCGAGATCGCCCGGCAGATCGACCGAACGCGTGGCGTCGTCCAGCCGAACACGTCGCCAGGAGTCGAATGTCGGCGCCGGCGGCGAGTTTAGCTCCTCAGGGCCAATTGGCTCGATTGCGTCGAAACTGCGGTCGTAGCCTGCGTGCTCCAGACTGCGAAGTACGGTCGGATCGAAGATGCCGCCGCTCTCGTGCGCGGCGTCAAGGGCGGCCACAAGCACGGTCCAGAGCATGGGCGAGATCACCTGCGGTCCATGCCCCGCGGCGCGGTTCAATCGGCTGAGCGCGGAGGTGCTGCGGAAGCGACTCAATTCCGCTTCTACGCCGGCAAAGACAGCCTCGGCCCACCGCATCCCAGCTCGGATCATCGACGTTCGCTCAGCGTCCGTGGACCAGACCCAGACGCCGACGCCGGCGTTCATCGCGCGGAAGTGATGTCCGTACAGCATGGTGGTCACGATCGGCGCGTACGCGTCACGGGCGCCTGAAACACCAACTTCTGTGGCATCGCCGGCAGCATCCCAGCGCTCGGCGGGAGCGGCCTCGTTTGCTCCAGTTCGTTCATGTGGCGCGCGGGCGCGACCTGGGTCGGCCTTGGCGCCCTGTCGGGTGCGACAACTGCGCTCTGAACTGGCGGTTCGCCCGTCGAGAATGCCACCCAGCCGAGCACAGTTGCGCCGAGGCTGGTCAGCAGCACCCACGCCTTCCACCATTGGCCGCTGGCAGCCGAGCCACCGGGTCTCTGAGCCCGTGCTCCGTTTGCCGGGCCTGTCGTTGCGGCAGTCTTCATCGGACGTGATCTCCGCATGGCGTCGCTGCCTCTCTCCGATCAGTCGTCGTGTGAACGGCGTCGGTCAGATCGGCGTCCACGGCGATCGTCATCGCCATCGTGCTCCCTCTCAACGTCATTGCGCGCGGAGGCGAGCTGGGGCTGCGGCGACTGCAGCGCGCGGATCTGCGCATAGGCATCGTCGAGGGCTCGATATGCCTCCTCGAGCTTCTGCCGGTAGACGCCGACCTCGTCCTGAATCGCGCCTTGTGTCGAAGGCGCGGGCGATCGCTCGGTGAGTCGGGCCACCGCGTCGCGGTCGTTTCCGGTCACTGGTGGCTGCGCGCTCGCGGCAGCAGTCGCGCGGCTTGGCGAGTCCGAGGCGGTGCGCAACCAGCCGTTATGGAACCCAACGGCCAGTGTCCCGCCGCCTAGGACGAGCAACGTGAGCAGACCGGAGATGATGACGACGGATCGACTTGCAGGAAGTGGCATGACTAGTCTCCTTGTGCTGAAAGCATCGAGGAGAGTCTGACGGGCCAACCTTATGGCTGCCTTAAGGTCCGTATCCGGCGGCTACAATCGGCACGAGCGAGGTGCGGCATGCCACACGGGGAACGTCATCGGAGCGAGCGGATTGGATGGCTGCGCGCCGCGGTACTCGGCGCGAACGACGGCATCGTATCCACGGCAAGCCTCGTCGTCGGCGTTGCCGCGGCGGCATCTGCGCGGCAGGATGTGCTGATCGCCGGCGTGGCGGGCCTTGTCGCGGGCGCGCTCTCGATGGCGGCTGGCGAATATGTCTCGGTCAGCTCTCAAGCGGACACGGAGCAGGCGGACCTGAAACGCGAGCGGCACGAGCTGGCGACGGAGCCCCAAGCGGAGGAAGACGAGCTCACGAGCATCTACGTTCGGCGAGGCTTGGAGCCGGAGCTCGCTCGCACCGTTGCGCGCCAGTTGATGGCGAAAGGCGCCCTGGCGGCACACGCACGCGACGAGCTCGGTCTGACGGAGGAACTGGCGGCGCGTCCGCTACAGGCAGCCCTCGCGTCCGCGGCCACCTTCGCCGTCGGAGCGGCGGTACCGATACTCGCGATACTGGTGACCCCGATCAGCGCCCTAACAGCGACCGTTGCCGCGGCGTCACTGGTGTGCCTCGTCGTCCTCGGCGCAACGGCCGCGTTCGTCGGCGGCGCACCAATTCTCGTCGGCGCCGCGAGAGTAACGGTCTGGGGTGTTGTGGCGATGCTCGCGACGGCAGCCGTCGGAAGGCTCTTCGGAACAGTTGTCGGCTGAACGGCCGGTCGAAGAATCTCTCCGAGCGTTGTCCGCTCAAAGCCGTGCATGGGGCGGACGACGCGACGAGGCGGGGCTACTTGGACAGAGCGTATGCGCTGGGTCGCCAGTTCTGAACGCGGCGATCAGGCGAAAGCACTGTCCCCAAGATTGTCCCTGTCAGCTCCAAAATCCAGCCGTCCGGAGCCAACAGCCGCCAAGCCGGTCGATTGAGGAAGTGATTGTAAGGCGAGAATTTACGAGGAAAAACGAAGATGGCCGAGATGCTGATCGGCATTCAGCAAACCGCCGCCTTCGGCCGCTGGCCAACACGCCGATCTCCAATTGTTCGTCATGCGCGGTGAGTCCTGACGGACGGCCTGTAAAGCTCGCCTCCCATATCAGTGCACTTGCGTGCGAGCACATCCCCCGGCACCGTCTCCAAAATGTCTCCACGACCGGGGGAGGATCGTGAGGATTCTGGTGGACGGCAGTGAACGAAACGGAGCGACGTAATGGCCTGTGACTGAAGCGCTTAGAACCAGAAGTCGTGCGCCATCACCACTTTAGAAAACAGGCTTGCGCCGAGTTCGAATCCCTGCCTCCCAGCCATATCTTTTTCTAGAACAAGAACTTACAGCCAGTAAGCTTCCGTCGCGAATCCCTGCCACCCCGCCCGCTATCTCGTTCTAATCTCGTTCTAGCCACTCACCTTGCGCGTTTCACTCCCTTCGGTGTCTCCAGACTGTCTCCACCTGCCCGAAACGTCGTGCGGTTTCGAGCAGGCGGATCGTCAGGTCGAGGGTCGCCGGACATGAGATCGGCGTTCGACTTCAACAGACGTGGAAGCAAGACGAAGTCGTATGCCCATGTCTGCTTCGCGGCGGTCGGCGGCAGTCGCCGTGGCGGCCGATGGCCACACGTCGTCGGGGCGGCGCTGTGGCATCTGCAATCCCCGCCTGACGCCACAGCCGATGCGTCCGGTCGGTGCTCATCACCTGACCCTCGCGCTTCGGAAGATCCGAATCCGGCGACATCTAGAACCGCAGCACCACGCCAGCCGTGAGGCGTGTGAACGAGACGAACTGTTCGCTGAACCCGGCTCGGTCAACGTCTCCATACTGCGTCTTGAAGTACCGCACGTCGGCGTTGATGTCTAGCAGTGGTCGCAATCGAACGAGGACTCCCCCGCCTGCGTTTCCGGCCGCAAGCGACGTCCTGGATGAAAACGCGTCGAGCGCATCTTCTAAACGGATGCGGACGATACCGCCGCCTCCCGCGACGTACGCGCGCAGTCGCGACGACTCGTGTGGCTTCGGCAATTGCCACGTAACCTTGCCCACCACCGTCGTCACATGTCCCTCGATGATCAGGTCGCCGGGGCCGTCGAAAAAGCCAGGTAGGACACTCAGTTCAAGCTCGACACCAATCGCGCGCCGATGCCACCCTGCCGCCGCGCCCAACACCAGCTTCGAATCGCCAGAGGTCTGCTCCAGATCGACAAAGCCATGTTTCGGACTCACCGCGGCCCCGAAGAACGCCGGACGATCCAATCGGCCGTCGCTTCCGACGGCACCATTGTGAGCAGCGCGCAGATCCAGACCGCAACAAGACGGGACGTCATCGAGCCGCCTGGATGAACGCCCGCGCAAATGGTGAGACGGCAAACGTCGCCAGACGTCAACGGAAATCGACTGCTCAACCCGTCGCTATTCACCAGCAGAATCAACGTCACACCGCGATCCGGCAGCTTGAGTATCAGCGACGAGAACGTGGGCCACTGTCCGTAATGCCAGACGGCGCGGCCGGCGACCGTCGATTGTACGAACCAGCCGAGCGCGTAAGGCGCTTCGCGACCGGCCGCGAGCCGAAATAGAGTCCAGGCGATCAGCTGACGATGACATCAACACCTGGGCATCGATCGCGGCGTCATACCGGGCGAGATCGCGGACCGTCGACACGAGACCGGCCGAGGCGTTGATTCCCTTCGGCGGATAGTCACTCAACGTCGGACGGCTGTCGCGGACGACGTAGGGTTTCGCGACCCGCGCCAACACGGCCCGATAACGCGTCAGCGTCGCCAGGTCGAATGCCGCCGATGCCGCATCGGTCACTGCCTCGAGATCCTGGCCAGGCACCGAATCGGACATGCCGATCCGATCGAGGATTTGTCTAGCCAACGCGACTCGATAGGAGACGCCGGTGCACGCCTCGACGGGCGTCAGCGCCACAAACCGATCCCCGTCATAGCGGTATGTGGAACCCGCGGCCGCGTCCGACGCCATCGCCAGGACCTGTCGCACCGTGGCGTTGGCATCGGGCACAGCCGTTGTGTAGGTCCGGATCGGCGCGTCGAGATTCAACCGACCCTCCTCGACGCATTGCATCAGCAGTGTCGATGTCGCGGTCTTGGTGATGGACGCGATTGGATATGGCGTGTGCGGCGCCGCCGCAACTCTCGCCTCCATATCGGCAAAGCCAAGTCCACCTTCCCAGATGATGCGTCCGTTGGACGCGATCGCCGCGGAGAGCCCAGGAATGCCCGCTTGAATGCGCAGCGACTCGAGGTATCGAGTGAAAACCGTGATGCGTTGCTCGCGATCGCCGGCAAGTTGCGCGCTGGGATCCGCGCACACAACAAAGACGATGACACTGATGACGGCGCCTTGCCACGCACGACGCATGTGTCGTTCGTCAGGACCACGAGAAAACCGCCGTCCAGCTGCCATCGACGCCCTCGAATGCGATGTTGAGATTACCATCGCGTTATCCATGTCGCGATGTCATCCAGGAACGGCGCGACGAACGCCTTGGGAAGCGTCGCGTAATCAGCCAGCTGGCCGGTTACTGCCTGCATGAACAAATCAGCGTCCGTCTCAAATCCCTGCCTCTCAAACTACTATCTCGTTCTAGGACGTCAACTTCCGCTCATCGCTTTCCGCCGTCTCCACTCGTCTCCACGCTCCGATTCGAATGCCTGGAGGCATCGTGCACCCGGACGGGATACCAGTGGGAGGGGCGTAAACGGTGTTACTGGTAGTCGGCTCCGAACGGCGCCAGGAGCCCGCGCCACGGTCTGGGCTGGGCCGGTGTGCAGCTCCGCGAGGCGATCTCTGGCCCACTATTCCGAGTCTCGCGTGTATCGAGCGGCTTGCCTGACACTTGGGGCGCTGTAACTGTTCGGTATCGACGCCGATACCGTTGGAGGGATCAGCAGTGTCCATCGCAATGGACCGACCCTGATTTCGCGACATTCGAACCGCGAGGCAGCCGTGTCCGTCACCAGTCCTTCGAATAGCCCAATCCGCAACGCACAGCGGTCGACCAGACCTGGAGACCCCCTGCTGACGGCGGTCCTGGTCATCACGTGCGTGCTTCTCCTGCCTCCCAGCGCGCCGGCTCAGGGCTGGGGTACCTACCAGGGGAATACGAGTCACACCGGCTACGTCCCGATCAACGCCACGGGCATCCAGCCTCTCTGGACGCGGACGTTTTCCGGCCCACTGAATCCCGTCGCCATCGGAGGCGGGCGCGTCTTTGCGTCCGAATCGGGGCGTTTCGAGTCAAATCGAGGTCTGTACGCCGTGGACGCGCGCACCGGCAGCACCGTGTGGAGCTATCCGGATTTCGGGCCCGTGAATTCTGTGAATCCTCCAGCCTATGCGAACGGCGCTGTGTATCTTCAGACAGGCAAGAGCATCTCCACGCTCGAGCCCTACCTGTACGCGTTCGAGGGAGCCGATGGAACACCGAAGTTCAGAGTGCCGTTTGGGGCGCAGTGGGAGCGGTATCTCGCTCCAACCCCCTATCTCGGCGACGTCTTCGTCAACGGGGGCTACTACGGCGGGGCTTATCGGTTTGACGGCGCGAACGGCACCCAACGATGGTTTGCCGAACTACCGCAATATGACGTCTGGACGCCAGCTGTCGATGGCACATATGTCTACGCCTACCTTGGCGAGTATGCGCCCGGGTTGTACGTGCTGGATCGGCAAGCTGGAACCCTGGCCTTCACCATTCCCGATCCGAACTTTGACTGGAACGGCTGGAGCATGAGCACCGCGCCGGTGCTGACCTACGACGGCGACATCGTGGTCACACACGATGGACGACTCCTCCGATTCGATGTTCAGGGGCGCCGGATCGAGTGGGAGTTGAATCGCAACTTCGTCGGCCAGGCCACAGTCAAAGGCGACGTGATCTTGGCGAACGACGGCGGAACGCTCACGGCCTGGAACGCTGTCGCGGGGACGTTGCTGTGGAGCTGGATCGCGCCCGGGAGTGAGGCCCTTGACGGCAACATCGTGGTGACCGATACGCACGTCTTCGTGCAGTCGACTTCGAGTACGTACGCGGTCAACCTGTCGACGAGAACGATCGACTGGTCGTATGCCGCCGCGGGAAGCATTGCCATCGGCGACGGTGTGCTGGCGATCGCCGATGACAGGTCGCTTCACGCGTTCTCGATCACCACAGATTCCTCAGTGCCGGTCCCGCCCACCCATCTGGCGGCCGCCGCGATCGTCGGGAATCAGGTGACGTTGCGGTTCACGCCACCGACCGCCGGCGCCGTGCCCACGGCCTACCTCCTGGAGGGCGGCGCGTTGTCCGGGCAAGTGCTGGCCTCGCTGCCGCTCGGGCCGATGCCGGTACACACCCTCACCGCGCCGACTGGCGCTTTCTACGTGCGGGTGCGCTCGGTCGTCGGGAGCGTCGTGAGCGCCGCATCGAACGAGGTTCGGATCTTCGTGAATCAGCCCGTACTGCCGTCGCCGCCGACGAGCCTCACTGGGCTGGCGTTCGGGTCGAGCCTGCGCCTGGCATGGAAGAACACATTCGATGGCGGCGCTGTGGATCGCGTCGCCCTCGACGTCACCGGTCCGATCTCCACGTCGCTGCTGCTGGGTCCCACCGAGACGTTCGCATTCGACGGCGTGCCTCCCGGCACCTACCTCTTCTCGGTGCGGGCGCAGAACACCGTTGGCACGAGTGGATCGTCGTCCGCCGTGTCATTGACCTTCCCGGCAACCTGCTCGGGCGCACCGCAGGCCCCAACCGGCTTCCTCGCGTACCGCGTTGGCAACGCCGTGCACCTCGTCTGGGAACCGCCGTCCTCCGGACCGGCACCGACGAGTTACCTCGCCAGCGTCACCGGGGCGTTCACTGCCAGCTTCCCGGTGGCGGGCCGTTCGATCGGCGGAGCGGTCGGGCCGGGCACCTACAACCTCTCAGTCGCCGCGGTGAACGCCTGCGGGACGGGTCCCGCGACTGCAGTGCAGACCGTGGTCGTGCCGTAGCGACGCACCGTTCGCGGCCACACCGGCGAACCGAGGCGGCCCCTCCGACGGCGTGCACACCAATGGCGAGTGTTCGTTGTGCCACCCGTGCCAGGGGACTCGTCGAGGCCGTTTCAGATTGGTGCCGACGGCAGCACACCGCTACCGCCGCCTCCAGAATATCTCCACGACGCGGGAAGGATCGGGAGGACTCTGGAGGACGGCAGTGAACGAAACGGAGCGCCGTAACGGCCTGTGATTCAAGCGCTTGGAACCAGAAGTCGCGCGCCATCACCACGTTAGAAAAACGCCTTGCTCCGAATTCGAATCCCTGCCTCCCAGCCAATCCCCTGTGTAGAACTGACTCCCTACACTGCGTAAAACGCGTGTTGTCGGCCAAATCCTTCCGCCGCGCCCGATGGGCGACTCAGAAGGGCCTCGGCAGTGACGCCGTCATGTTGGCGTCCCGGCGGTGGCGCGACGATTCGCGGCATCAGAGCGTCCGCGACAGGAACCGGTCGATCTGCTCCACCGTCCTCCGCGCCGTTTGTCCCACACCGATGAACGTCGCAGACGCATAGCCC
The DNA here is from genome assembly GCA_035537955.1 of Vicinamibacterales bacterium. Taxonomy (GTDB): domain Bacteria; phylum Acidobacteriota; class Vicinamibacteria; order Vicinamibacterales; family 2-12-FULL-66-21; genus JACDCA01. The sequence continues at coordinate 8,286 of DATLLF010000031.1, forward strand.
GTCCATTCGCCGTTGCCGACCACCCGCCATGTGAGGCGCGCGAAAGGGGGATCTCGATCCCAATCTCGCGTATGCTGTGCGCGAGAGGTTCCTATGCGTCCTCGTCTTCCCGGGCTGGTGGTCCTGAGCACGCTCGCGTTCGCCGCGTCGGCGCCCAAGGTCGCGTTCGCGCAGCCGCCACCTTCGAACCCGGGCGGGGCGATGCCGACGACGTCGGCATGGACGGTGCCGCGGACACCGTGGGGGCATCCCGATATCGAGGGCGTCTGGGCAACGGACACGATCACGCCCTTCGAACGGCCGGCCGATCTGGCGGGAAAGGAGTTCTTCACCGCGCAAGAGGCCGCGGAGTTCGAGCGGCAGACGCTGGCGCGGACCAACCGCGACCGGCGCGACGGGGGCGGCGACGCGGACGTGGCCCGCGCGTACAACGACTTCTGGTGGGATAGCGGAACCAGGGTCGTGGCGACCCGCCGCACATCGCTCGTGGTCGATCCGCCCGACGGGCGCATACCGCCGCTAACCGCCGAGGCCCAGAAGCGCGAGGAGGCGGCCGCCGCCGCACGCAAGGAGCGGCCGGCCGACAACCCGGAGGATCGCAACCTCTGGGAGCGCTGCATCACGCGCGGCGTGCCCAACGTCATGCTGACGGGGCCCTACAACAACAACTACCAGGTCATCCAGACGGCAGACCACGTCGTGATTCTTGCGGAGATGATCCACGATGCTCGGATCATCCCGCTGGACGGACGGCCGCACCTGCCCGGTCACATCCGTCAATGGATGGGCGACTCGGTGGGCCGGTGGGAGGGTGACACACTGGTGGTCGAGACCACCAACTTCACCGACAAGACCAACTATCGAGGGGCTCGCGACAACCTACGCCTGGTGGAGCGCTTCACCCGGACTTCGGCGGACATCCTGCTATATCGGGTCACGATCGACGACCCAACCACCTTCACGCGCGCGTGGACGGTCGAGTTGCCGGCCCGGCGCTCAAGCGGCCTGATCTACGAGTATGCGTGCCACGAGGCCAACTACGGCCTCGAGGGGATTCTCCGCGGTCATCGCGCGGAGGAGAAGGCGGCCGCCGAGGCGCTGGCGAAAAAGACGCGCCAGTAGGCGCCTTTGACGGACGACTTCTCCGCCCAGGTTTGGCTGGCTGCATTCGGGTTTCAAGTCGTCGCCGCCGACGCACCACGCTTCCTCCGGCTGAAGGGCGCTCGGCTACGTGGCAGCGAGCGGGTGGCGCCACCGCAGGCCAGGGAAGCGCGCGAAATCCCTCTCGGTCGTGAGGAGTTCGCACCCGTGCTCGGTGGCCAGGGCCGCGAGGTAGGCGTCGGTGTGCCCTCATTGGTGCCGAACACGCGCGGAGATGCAATACTGGCGAAACTCTGCCGCCCACCGTCCGTCATGCCAACGAATCGAATCCGCCCATGAGTGCCCAAGCCGCAAGTTGTCGAGCCGCCTCAGCCACTAATTGATTCGGTTCCGACTCACGTTTTTCTGGCCCACCACTCTCCTCGGACGGAACCAGCCAGGTTTCGCCCGAGCAGTCGGTGAACTCGTGCGGACGGACAGTCACCCGCGTCGCACCGCGGTCACACGATTTGCGCAACGGGTCTCCGCAACGTCTATGTCTTCGGCCGGCTGATGGGCGGGACCACGCCATTGGCGCGGTACGCAGTCACCAGTTTGCCGTAGTGTTCGCCCTGGTGCTCGAGCCAGCCAATCAGCTGCGGCCGCGGCTTCGACTTGACGAGGGGATTCGACGCGGCAATCGCCGCTTCCATTTCGGTGACCACCGATGCCCGGGTCTTCGGCTTGCTGGCATCGGCCTTCTCGCGCGCATCAAAATCGAACTTCTCGCCCTTGGCTTCCGCGGTCGTCATTTCCAGGCCAATGGTCACGTGCCGCAGCTCTTCCATCACGCTGCGCGCGTCGGGATGCGGCTTCCAGGCGAGCTTGCTGTCGGGAAACACCGTGTCCTTGGCCATAGTGAGGATCTTGTTGTGTAGGTCCTCCCACGACCGCGCGAGCGCGGTCTCGTAGGTGGGGCTTGGTTTGGCTTGCTCGACGATCACGGCTGCGGCAGAGCCGGACGCGACGAGGGCCATCGCCACGACCAGGGAAAGTCGGTTCATTGCACACCTCTCCGGGCTTCGACGAAACGAGCGGGCTCCTCCCGGCCGTGCCGAAGCCGACAGATCCTGTACATCCGCCTGCCTTCGACCTATTCCCGGGAATAGAATTGCCGTGCTGAGACATCTACGATCGCCACGCGCGATGTTCGGCATCTCTCATCAGCGGCGCGAAGAATTCGACCGGGCGGCTCTGGTGCATATACCTGAACTGCTCCGTGTCGCATCCCGGCTCTGCGGCGGCGCCGACGCAGGCGAAGACCTGTTGCAGGAAACGTATCTGCAGGCCTGGCGGTCGTTCCATCGCTTCGAAGCCGGTACCAACTGCCGCGCCTGGCTCTACAAGATCCTGCTCTTCACCTATTCCGCTCAGAACCGCAAGCGCGCGCGCCAACCGTTTCTCGTCGATCTGGACGCCGCCGGCGAGACCGCCTTGCTCGTCGACGCGCCAACGCCGGACACCCTGACCGCCGAGGCCGTGAAGGCGGCCTTCGATTGCCTGCCGGAGAACTTCCGGACGCTGGTCGTGCTGGTGGATGTCGAGGGGCTCACCTATCGCGAAGCGGCAGCGGCGTTACACGTCCCGGTCGGCACCGTGATGTCGCGTCTGAACCGCGGTCGTGGACTCCTGCGCCTGGAGCTGGCGCGGCATGCACCCGCATCGTCAAGCGGAGCGCCAAGCGGAATGGACCTGTCTAGACAGCGGAGGGCGCGGTCGTGAACCTGGACTGCCAGCACGTACGCGAGGTAATGGACTCGTATCTCTCCGAGGAGCTCTCGGTCGAGACCAACCATGGCTTCCTGCGCCACGTGGCACAGTGCCGCGACTGCACGGCGGAACTGAGGCGCCGGCGGCGGTTGCGCGCGCTGCTGTCAGAAACGCTCGACGTCGCCGTGGACGCCGATCGCGTGAGGGCGCGCATCGCGCACGCCATGGATCGCGAGCTTCGCTCGTGGGTACGCGTCGTACGCCTCGGGGCCGTTGCCGCGACGCTTGTCGCCGCAGTCGCCGTCGCGTACTGGGCGGGCAGGCGCGTCGACGCTGCCGCCTATGACGACTCGGCCGAGGATCACATCGCCTGTGCGCTCACCTACCCGGACGGTACGGCGTACGACAAGGTTCGCGCGGCGCAGAACCTCGAGTCACCGTTCGAGCATATCGTCGACGCCGTCGGTCTTTCGCACGGCCTCTACCACGTGATCGACGCGCACATGTGCCCGTACAAGGGGCGCAACTACGCACACGTCGTCATTCGCGGCGACGGGCAGACACTGTCGCTCTTCGCCGAGCGCGCCGAGCGCGGGGCGTTGCCCGCCACTCCGACGACCGTGCTGGCCGGAGACACGCTCGACGTTCACGCGACGACGCGATTGGGGTATCGCATTTCGGCGGTGGCGACGCGCGACCACCGGCTCTTTCTCGTCTCCGAACGGCCGATCGACCCGCCCGACCTCGCGCAGGACATCCTGCGTTCGGCAGTGCGTTTCATTCGCGGTCTCGAGAACTAAGCTGACTGCGGCGGCCAACCCTGTTGGATCGCGCAAATTAGGATTTTGTTCAGGCTGTGTGCTGTCGCGAGCACGATACCCCTCGCCTGTCCCTGCTTCACCAAACTTAGCGAGCACTTCGTATCCCGGCGATGCGCATTCCCAGAAATAGGGCCATCGCGGCCGCCGCGATCGTGTCGGGCGGGCCATTCAAGCGGCCGCCACGGGGGCCAACGTGAAAGCTTGATCATCGTCTCGCGAATGTCTCCACGACTAGAGCAGAACCGAGAGGACTCTGGTGGACGGCGGTGAACGAAAGGGAGCGACGTCAACGCCTGTGTCAAGCGTTTGGAACCAGAAGTCGCCCGCCATCACAAACTTAGAAACAGCCTTAGCCCCGAGTTCGAATCCCTGCCTCCCAGCCAGCACTTAGCCTTTGGCCTCGTTCGGGCTGGTCGGCAGGTCTCCAGCGGCATCTCGACTCGTCTTCAACTCGCTCGCACTCGTCTCGACTCGTCGGGAATGGCGTCGAATCCCTGCCAGCCAGCCCATCCATAATGGCCCTTCTGCCGGCAGTGGCGATCGGATGAGACGCAATTTCTTCAACGAGCTAGTGCCGCTGCACACGATCTGTCTACGACGTCGTTGAACAGCGTGGCTCAGAGAGTTCTCAAAAAAGCGATGAGTGCCCTCTTCTCATCACTTGGTAGTTTCAAGCCAAACGGATGCCCTTTGACGGCCCGAGCCTTACGAAGGCCCTTGAAGCCTGAGCCAACGAAGTCCTCGTTCAGTCGTCGTGAGTCGAACCATTCCTCGAGACTGCCAACCGAACCATTGTGCTCGAGCACCTGGCGCATCCACACGTTCTTGAGCGACGGCACCTTGTAGTAGCCGGAGCCGCGGCGTGTCTTGAGTGTTGAATAGGAATCGACACCGATGCGCGTGTCGAGGATGTCGTATTTCGCGCGATGTCCTGCTGGCACGGTGAAGCCATCGGCGCAGGCAAGGGGATCTCCATCTCCTCCATTGCCTTCTCGTCCCAAGCCCTTGGAATCTCCGGTCGGAATGGCTGCTGACCCTGCGTCAGTGTCGAGAGTGTGACCAGCACGCTGATCGAGAGAACCCACTTCACAAGGTCATTCCTCTGCAGAGCGCGTGATTGGGCACCATAGGCTAAAGGCGAGAACCGCGTCAACTCAAGGCTCGCGACTCCTGTTCACGACGCGCGCCCCCGCAGTAGGTTGGTCGGGCGTCCCCGCCGCGCGGACGAACCAGTTGCGGAAATCCCCCTAATTTAAGCGATCGTAGAAAAGGAGTCTCCATGCCATACGTTATCGGACTCGTGCTTTCGGTGGGTGTCGCGTTATTTGCGAGGTACGTGGGATTCGATCGTGATCGCGCCTTCTACCCGACCGTGATGATCGTGATTGCGTCGTACTACGTGCTGTTCGCAGCGATGAGCGGCTCGGTTCAGACGGTGGTCATCGAGTCGGTGGTGATGACGCTGTTCGCGGCTGCGGCCGTTGCCGGGTTCAAGTCGAGCGCGTGGATCGTCGTTGTGGCGCTGGCCGGCCATGGCGTCTTTGACGCCGTTCATGGCCACGTTGTCGAGAACGCCGGGATGCCGGCCTGGTGGCCGGCCTGGTGTCTCGCGTACGACGTCGGCGCCGCGGCCGGTCTCGGCTGGATCCTGCGACGCGGGCTGACCACGAATGACGCGAGGGCATGATCATGTGCAATCGACTGCGATACACGCTTTGGGCGCCGGCCTACGACGCCATTGCCCGTCTGGCGGGATTCGATGGCGCGCGACGTCTGTCGATTGACCGGCTGCGGCTCGCTCCGGGCGACTCTGTCTCGTCGGCGCCGGTTCGACGCGGTCGTGATGCACCTGATCCTCGCAGTCATGCCGGAACCGGAACGCGGCTTGAGGGAGGCGGTTCGGGTGCTGACACCCGGAGGCCGCATCGCGGTGGCGGTCCGCGAACGCAAGCGCGTGCTATCCTGCGGCCCTTCCCTATCTCCGCAAACCACACCTTAAACGGAGGCCTCCATGCGGTGGGTCATCGCTAACATCCATCGAATCATGATCCTGTCTGGTCTCCTGACCATGACGATGATCTACGCAACGCTCGCACCTGACGCTGCGCTTCGTTCGACGTTCGGCGAAAGCGTGAGCGGGCCGGTCGCCGACATCGTTGTGCGCAACTGGGGAGCGCTGATTGCGTTGGTCGGTGCCACGCTGATCTATGCAGCGCGCAAACCGGCGGTGCGTCCCCTGGCCTTGACTGTCGCCGGCGCGAGCAAGGCGGTTTTCATCGCGTTGGTGCTCTCGCATGGTGGACGCTTCCTCGGATACCAGGCCGGGATCGCAGTGTTCGTTGATGTGCTGTGGGTAATCGTGTTCGCGTCGTATCTTCTGGCGGTGCGGCGTGCGCCGACCGGTGACGCAACGGTCGCCGCGACGATCAACACAGTGTGACGCGAATGAAACGGCGTCATTCGCATCTGCACCTGACTCTACAGCCGCGCCCGTCGCATCGTTCACGCCATCCCCCACCATCGCGACCCGTTTGCCCTGACTCTTCAACGCCTTGATCGTGTCGACCTTGTCACCCGGCAGCACCTCCGAGAACACGGTGTCAATCCCAAGGTCGGCGCCCACGGCGTCGGCCAC
>DATLLF010000032.1:0-25716 GCA_035537955.1 Vicinamibacterales bacterium
GACGACGATCGACCCGCTCGTCGGTCGCAGCAATCCGATCAGAAGATCCGCCAGCGTCGACTTCCCCGCTCCAGAAGCACCAACGATCGCCGTCGTCCACGCAGCGCTAATCGACAGAGAAACGTCGTCGAGAACCCGCGGAACGTCGCCGTCGTACGCGTACGACACGTGCTCGAGCCTGACCTCGCGAATCGGTAGGTCGAACTTCGCCCCTCCGTCCTCTGCGCCCTCCGTCCTCTCTGCGTGCTCCGCACATTCCTGGATCAGCCGCATCACCGCCACGAACGAGGGAATGTTCGCCGAAACCGTCTGCGCGGCTGCCTGCAGCGTCATCGCACGCGGCATGACGCGGCTGAAGATGAAGATGAGCATCAGGAGCGCGCCGCCACGCAGCGCCAGCCACTCGACCGACACATACAGCAGGGTCGTGACGAGAGCTGCGCTTGCCAGGTCGAGCGTCATCCTCGAGCGCGCAAACGACCGGAGCAAGTCGAGATAGCTCGCCGCGCGCACTTGCGCCTGTCGTCGAAACAGATCGATATTCCGCTGCTCCGCGCCAAAGCTTCGCGTGACCTTCAGTCCGTTCAAGGACTCGGACGCAAGGTGAAACTGGCTCGATGTCGCTTCGCGGTATTTCTCTCCGAGCTCTCCCGAGTGACGCGTGCGATGCCGCAGGGACCACAGCAGGATCACGCCGCCCGCACTGACCACACTCGTCAGTGCCGGTGACAGGCGGAACGCAATGGCGACGTACATCCCGCTGACGATGAGACCGGTAACAAAGGTGAAGAGCTGATAGGCGGCGGCGGTCGCGCGATCCACTTCGTGCGTGGTCGCGTGCACGAGATCGGACATCCGCTTGCGGGTCAAATACGACCAGCGGGCATGGACGATCGCGTCGTAGAGCCGTTGCCGCAGCACGAGGCCGAACTGCTGCTCGAGTACGGGATTGATGACGAGGTATGTTCGATACAGCGCCGCGTGCGCCGCGGTGACGAGCAGAAAGACGAGCAGAATCACGCCTAGCGTGGGCGTGAGGCCGAGCGCGGCAAAGATCGCTTCAACGCTCGATGCGAGACCGCTCGTGGAACCATCGCTGACCGTCAGGCCGATCGAAGCCAGGAGCGGAATGATGAGCAGAACGCCGGTGCCTTCCATGAAGGCGACAGCGAGCGCGACCAGTGCCGACGCTGCGACCCGCCAGCGCAGCTCCTTGATGAGCGCGAGCAGAAAACCGGCTGCTGCGGAGGAACGTGTCACAGCTTGCTCGAACGCGCTTCCCAGCGGCCGCGCAACGTGATCCAGAACGACGTGGCTATCAGCTTGAGATCCAGCCAGAAGCTCTGTTGCTCCACGTAGAGCCGGTCGTAACGGAACTTCTGGCGACGGGGAATATCGCGAGGCGCATAGATCTGTGCGATGCCGGTGAGGCCGGGACGGACTCGTGATCGATGCTCGTAGCCGGGTACGTCCTCGAGCGCCTCGAGCTGACCGTCGCCAAGCACCTCGATCTCGCCCGGCCTGAGCGCGCGCGGACCTACGAAGCTCATGTCGCCGGCGAAGATGTTCCAGAGCTGCGGCAGTTCGTCCATTGCGGTGGCGCGCAGGAGGCGACCGATCCTGGTGACGCGAGGATCGTGCTCGACCGCCTGCACCGCGCCGACATGCCGTTCGGCATCAGGGATCATCGAGCGGAACTTCCACGCCTTGAACACGCGCCCCCCTTCGCCGGCGCGGTCCTGGCTGAAGAACACAGGGCCGCCATCTTCCAGCTTCACAGCCACGGCGATCAGCGCCCAGACGGGCGCCGACGCGATCAACCCCATTCCGGAGAGGAGGACGTCGAGCCCCCGCTTTGCTGCCGGCATGGCGATGGTTGCAACGGGCCTCTCGAGAACCTGTGTCACCTGACCCACCTCGACGCACCGGCGATCAGCCGGTGGAGATAGAACGCCGGAAGGAGCACGCGGGCGCGCGTCCCATAGCGCTGCTGAATGAAAGCCGGGGGCGGAAAGACGTGCTCGCGCAGGAGCCGCAGGCGCGCACCCCACGTGGCGAGCGTCTTCAGGTCGCTCAACAGAACGTCCGATTTGGACAGGTTCCCCTGCAGATAGACCCGCGACGGTTCGGATGGAGCTGCCTCCGCAAGCGCCGCCTCGATGTCCGCGGGCAGCATCCCGCCCACACGGCTGCGTGCCGCTCGCAGACCGTCGACGCAGAGACCCGCGATCTGACGCCCACACGCAAGGTCCCGGAGAGCCAACCACCCCTTTGCGTCCAGGGACGCGGACAGGAGCCGCAGGTCGTACAACCAGATCAGCCGATCGTGACGCTGATGATGCGCGAGGCGGTGAATGCAGGAAATGGCGATGCTTTCGACGGCGCCAGGCACCCGCGCCGCTGGGCCCAGCGCGGGGGCAGCCGACGATGAGCGCCACAGGTCGTCGAACGCCAGGGCGTCGGCGACGATATGCGGGTTGACGATTTTCCAGTGCAGATCGATGACGTGCCGAATGTCGTGCGAACCCGCGCGTTCGAAACCGATCTGATGACTGACGAGCGCGCCGGTGTTCGTGGCATCGCTGCGCACATATCCGCAGCGTTCGAGCACGCCTGTGGCGGTTGCTACGTCGCTCTGCCGCACGAGCACATCGGTGTCGACGCGTGGCCGCAGCCACGGCTCGGGATACGCGCTGTACGCGAGCGCGGAACCCTTGGTGATCAGCGCCGCGACACCCTCCTGCGCCAGCGCGGTCGTGAGCCCCTGGAGCTCCGGCTGCACGAGCATGTCACGGGCCACCGCGGCTCGCACCGTCGGCGTGAGCGCATCGCGAACCGCAGCCGCGGCGCGAATGCCCGAGAGCTCCGTCCACAGGAGACCCTCGACGCCGTGCGAAAGCGCAAGCGCCGGCACCCGCGCCAGTGCCTCGGGGCCGCAGCGATCCCAGTCGCATGCCCCGGTGAGCGCCTGCGCGATCGATGCCTCAGCCTCGCGCTCGGTGAGCGCTGCCTCGGTCACCTGCTGCGCGCCCCCGCCGGCTCGAGCCGGCCCCCTCCCGTTCGCCTCGTGGGCTCGTGCAGGGCAATCGCCAGCAGCACGACAAACAGCGCGGCGTTCCCGGGCATTTGCAGGCTGAACTCGACGGCAGCCTGGGTGGCGATCGTCGCCAGGCCGACCACGGCGCCCACCCGCACCCAGTACGTCTGCGTGTCGTCAACGTTTTCGGCAAAGCGCTGGCGGATCGCGCGGATCATCAACAGCAGCGCCGCGACTGCGGGCAACGCGATCAGCAGACCTCCCTCGACCATCACCTGCAGGTAGTCGTTGTGCGCTTCCTGGAAATGCTGGTCCGACTGGGACGTCTGGTAGCGGATCATCGCGGTGCCGAACGTGTTCAGTCCCGTTCCGGTCAGCGGAAAATCACGGATCATGGCCGCGCTGTCGGTCCAGATGTTCTTGCGCAGTTCCATCGCGTCAAGGCGGTTCGTGATACGCGCCGCCAGCTCCGCGCCGGCCATGGTGAAGACGACGAGGAAGAGCACGCCGAGCCCGGCGAACGCCGTCCAGCCCGCGCGCCTGGAGGCGAAGCGCCGGCGTACCGCGACGCTCATCAGCACCATCGCCACTGCAAGGCAGCCCACACCCGAACGGGATCTCGTCATCAACAGCGACGCCGCCATCACGAAGACGGCAAGCAGTGTCAACTGCAGCCGTCCGCCTTCAGGGGATGACAGCCACAGCAGAACGGACCGCAACCCTCCACGGGCGTGCCTGACCGCATGTTCCAGCTTGCCCATCGCGACACCGAGGGCCAGCGGCAGCGCCATCAACATCCAGCCGGCAAAGTGGTTCTTGTTGATGTATGGACCAAAAGGCGTGCTGAGCAGATTCTGAGGTTGCCAGAATCCATAGATCTTCATGCCGCCCCACGCGTGCTCTCCAAGCGTCACTTTCTGGACGATGCCAACGATCGCGAGCACGACGCCAAAGACGACGATGGATGCGGCGAGGCGGCGCGCGCGTGAAGACGAGAGCGCGCGGGTGAGCCCCGCGAGGAAGAGGGTGAATCCCGCGGCGAGGCTCACACCAACCAGCGTGGCTCCCGGCGAAAGCGAGAGCGGGTGCCATGCCTCTGCGCCATCCGCAGTACCCGCAACCGAGTAGGCCAGATCGAAATCGGAGAGAAAGGCGTCGGTCGATCGACTCAGCGCTCGCAGCGCGCCTGCTGGCAGCGGCACGAGCTGAATCACGCCACCGGCGACGACGACCAGCAGTGCGATCAGACCCAATCGTGTCGCGCGGCTCAGCGGCCGCGCTCTGTACCGCACCAGTCCGAGCGCTCCGGTCAGCGCGCATGCCGCGAGAAGCGGCATGAACGCCCACGGATACACCGCGCCGAAGGCGAGGGCGCCCCACGCAATTACCGCGACGGTGGCGGCAATCATCAGCATTTGGAAGTTGATTCGAACGACGGTTTAGACTGCGCCGACGGGGAATCCTGCGAGCCGCCTGAAAAAGATGCGCCGCGCGGGAGGATGCTTGAAGAGCGAAAGGATCAGGTCGCGGTGCTGATTGAACCTGGCCGTCCGCCGCACGATCGGCATGATCCCATCCGTGTGGGCGAGCTCGAACAGCATCTCGATTTCATCGTCCGACAGACGGTTCGCGAGCAGCCGCAGCGATAGCTGCGCCTCGAGCTCGGGGCCCAGACGCTTGCGCCATGCACGCTGATACGTTGCGAGGTGCGTTGCCTCGAGCGCATCTCGCTCGAGCCCGTCGGCGAGGACGTCGGCCGCGATGGCGGCGCTGAGGAGGCTGTAGTAGATGCCCCCGCCAGTCGTCGCCTTTACGAGACCTGCCGCATCCCCGACGGCGAGTACTCGATGCGCGTACGTCTTTCGCAGCGGTGCGAGCGGCAGAATCTTCTGTCGCGGCTCCGGCGCAGCGCCGTCGGCCGCGAGAAACACACCGAGCCGTTCGCCGATGCGTCGGACGAATTCACCGAAATGCCGCGCCGCGTTGCCGTCGCACATCAGGCCAATCCGCGCGAACGACGAGGAGCCGCGGCGCACGGGCACGGCCCAGGCGAAGCCGCTCGGCGCGACATCATGGCCAAAATGCACTTCGACATCAACGAACGGCGACGCCGGCCACTCGATCTGCGCCGATTGGAGGAAGACACCGGGTAGACCAAGACCGAGGCGCCGCTGGAAGACGTAGTTCGCTCCGCAGGCGAGGACGCACGCGCGCGCCCGAGCGAGGCCGCCGTCGGCGAATGACAGGATGACACCGTCCGCCTCAGGAGTGACGCCCGTCACCCGAGTACCAACGGTGATCGCAACACCACACTCCGCCGCGCGAAGATGCAGATGATCGTCGAACAGCCTTCGATCGATGACGAGCGCCTCGACCCGCGGCGTCGTGTAGCTGATCGCGTCGCCCGACGGCGCGAAGAAGCGGACGGTCGAGAGCGTGTTGAGGATCGCGTTGCGTGGAATGTCGAGCTGGTCGTACGCCTCGGCGGCGAGCACGCCCGTGCAGTGGACGGGATCGCCAATCGCTTCATGTTCCTCGAACAGGGCGACGTCAAATCCGCGCCGCGCGAGGAGCAGCGCCGTATAGAGACCAGCGGGGCCGCCGCCGACGACGATCACGTCGTGCGCTGATGGCCGATTGTCTGGCACGGATGGAGACAATGAAAAATGATACCTGCAATAACCGCTACGACGGCATGACGGCAGCGCGTCGGAACACGTCCTCGAGCGCGCTCACGTGCGCTTCGAGGGTCAGACTCGCGGCTCTCTTGCGTGCCTGCCTGCCCCACGCTTTCAACCGATCCTCATGGCGCAGAGCGTCCGTCAGTGCTGTGGCCAATGCGGCGCTCGAAGGTGGTGCCGGTACGAGCCGTCCGGTGACGCCGTCTTCCAGCCAGTCACCGATACCGCCGACGTCGAACGCAATCGCAGGCACACCCGCGCCGCCGGCCTCGATTCCTACGAGGCCGAGTGGCTCGGGCCAGATGCTGGGCACCACCAGGAGGTCGAGGGTCGAAAGCAGACGTTGTCTGTCGCAGGCGGAGATCCAGCCGGGGAAAGAGATCCTCAGTTGCGCCATCCTCGATGCAGTTTGTTCGAGCGCCGCCTTCTCCCGCCCGTCACCGGCAAAGGTCACCCTCAGGCGCGAGCGCAGATCGTCGTCGAGCAGCGGCAGGGCGTCCATTAATACGTGAGCCCCTTTGGGCCGTTCCATGCGCCCGATGAAGGCCACGTGCACAGGGGACTCGATTGTCGAAAAGCCCGGCGCCTCGAGCGATTCGGTCCGTGCGTGCGCTGTGGCCGCCGGGTTGAACGCCGGCAGATGGACGGCACGCGCCCGGTCGACGCCGTTAGAGATCGCCTCGCGCCGCATGTGTTCGGAGAACGTGGTCACGAAGGCAGATCGGTGGAGGAGTAGCTGACGGATCCGCTGTTTTCTGTAACCCTCGATCATCACGAGCGGATTCAATCCGCCGCACCGGCGTGGGTAGTAGTGCAGCAGACAGCCTGCGCCGAGCTGCCGCTCGCAGGGAACCGGCGCCGGAAACATGTGGGTTTTGCCGCCGCTGACGCACGTGCCGTGATAACCGTGCAGAAAGGTGACGGTCGGCGTTCGCTCGATCAGCCGCATCTCCACTGCTGGTTCCGATAACCCGTTGAGGAACAGCACGTCCGGCTTCCATCGCCGCACTTCGTCAACCGATCGGTCGAGATGATCCGTCTTCAGCAATCGGCATGAGAGATCGGCACCGGCATACGCGGTCCATCCGCTGGGGACCGCGAACTCGTGCCACAGCGCGAGCTCGTGCCCGTTGGCTGCGAGCGCCGGCAGCACGCTTTTCAGGTACGCCTCCACTCCGCCCGCGTCGTGCACGTACCGGGTGAGTACTGCAATCCTCAACGTCCCCTTGGGGTCAGATCTTGTTTCTTGCACGAATGTCCTCTTTTGGCAGCAGCCTCCTCCGACCTCTACCGTGTATCGGGCGAGATCTGACCTCGCTGACGGTCAGTCGTGCAAGAAACAAGATCTGACCCCATGGGTCGCGCCCTATGACTTCTTCCTGAAGGTCAGCTGGATGAACGTATAGTCGCGCTGCTGCCAGTGGACTGTCGGACGTTCGCACTCCGGAATCTCCATCCGCGCGGAAAGATGAAGTCCGCGCCGTTCGGCATTCGCGACCATTTTCTCGATGTCGTCGCGCGAGAAGATGCGCCAGGGCAGATCGAATGCCTCGGCGAACTTCGTGTCTACCGGCTCCGGCCAGTAGTCGGTCGTCAGAAACAGCAGCCCGTCCCGCGTCAGCACGCGATGGACCTCGTCGAAGAACCGATCGAGTTCGATTCCGTGCTCGATGACCGAGATCGCATACGCGATGTCGATAGACGCGTCTGGAAACGTCAGCTTCATGACGTCACCACGGTGTAGTCGAAACGGCGTCGTCGCTGCACTGCGCTGCCGCTTCCAGAGTGACAGGCGCAGGCGCCAGGGGATGCGCAGGTCGATGCCATGCAGCACGGCGCAGGTGCCGGCCGCACCGAGCAGCTTGAGCGCTTCACCGGTGCCGCAACCAAGATCCAGCACCACCCCGCGCGGCCGCTCCTCGGTCAATCGATGCAGTGCGAACAGGTCCCAGTTCTTCTGTGGTGTCTCGTGCGTAGGCAGACCTCGACGCTGAAGCGAGAGCGTCGCTTCGCCAAGCTCGTTCCAGTCCCGAAGAACCCTGATCAAATCCGCACCGCCTGTGGCTGGCTGCCAGGCACTTTGCCGAGGACCACGTCACGATAGAGAGATGCCGATTCACGGGTCATTCGATCGGCCGTGAAATGCTCGTGGATGCGACGCCGGGCCGCTTCCCCCATCCGCTGTCGCAAATCACTGTTTTCAACGATCCTGTTCAACGCTGCTGCCAGGGCCGATGCGTCAGCAGGCCCGACCACGAGTCCCGTTTCGGCGTCCCGATTCACCCACGGAACGCCGGTCGGAAGATCGGTGCTGACCACCGGCTTGCCGCATGCCATCGCCTCGAGCTGAACGACGCCGAACGTCTCTGCGCGCGTGATGGACGGCAGCACGAAGACGTCGCAGGCATGCAAATGCGCAATCACATCGTCGTCGGTCAGATGACCGAGAAAGTGAATGCGGTTCTTGACAACAGTGGTCCTGGCTAATGCCTCGAGGGAGGCGCGCAAAGGTCCGTCCCCGGCGATCAACCCCGTCGCGTTGACGTCCTGCATCGCCCGTATCAGATATTCGATACCCTTGTATTCGACGAGACGCCCGACGAACAGCACGCGCGGACCGGGAAATCGCGCCGCAATGTCCATTACTTTGCTATCGATCACGGCCGTGCGCTTCAGGCGCTCCAGATCGATCCCGAAAGGGATGACAACGCACTTCTCGCGAAAATCCTGCAGCTCCGCCGCGTGCTCCGCCAGGTTCGGCGAAGAGACGACGATGCGGCTGGCGCGGCGCAGAACACGCCGCAGGAACGGACGGTAGAGCAACCGGTACTTCCAGCGCGGCCTGATCACCTCGCTGTGGAACCAGACCACCAGCGGCCCGTTCTGAGCGCTGACCCAGTCGGAGACGAGCGCGAGCGGATTGGGCTCGTGGATCACGGTCACGTCACGAGCCGCACGTGCGAGCTCGAATGGAAACATCGGGCAGACACCTACGGACCCGATCGCGCCAATGCTCGACACGCGGGTCACATCGATGCCGGACCATGTCTCGCGGACCGTTCCAGGACGCGTGTTCGCCACCAGCACGCGACTGTCGGTCGTCTCCTGTTCGCCTTCGCACAGCAGTTGAACGACGCGCTCCATTCCCCCCGCCGCAGGTGGGTAGAACTTGCCGACGTGGAGCACCGAGGTCCGCTGCATTCTGCTCATTGCGCGGCTACCCTCGAATAGACCTGCTGCATCTCGGCCGCGTACCGGTCCCATGAGAAACTGGCCGCTCGACTGATTCCAGCGAGCTGCCGTGCTCGCCACCGGTCGGGATGAGTTTCACGTTCGTGAAGAAGATCGTGGATCCGCGCAGCCCACGCGTGCGGCTGACCGACGGGGCAATACTCGGCGGCGTCGGCGCCCACTTCGCGGAGCACGGGAAGGTCCGAGCACAGGACCGGCGTTCCGCAGGCCATCGCCTCGACAACGGGCAAGCCGAATCCCTCGCGTTCAGACGGCAGCAGTACGAGTGAGGCGCGGCGATACAGTGCCGCCAGCACCATCCTCGAAACGAACGGCATCACGGTGATACGGTCGTGCACGCCCAGATCTGCTGCGCGCGTTGCCTGTTCGGCCGTGAAAGGCCCGCCCACGCGCCAGAGCCGCGCATCAGGGCGTGCCTTCACCACTTCGGCGAGCGTCTCGAGCAGAACATCGATCCTCTTGCGCGGAATCGTGCTCCCGACGTGAAGCAGCTCAGATGACCCGCAGGGGCCAGTCAGCTCCGCCGCCGCGGCGTCGGCTGCACGATCCTGAGTAGCGGTGCATTGCGGATGTACGCCGATCGGCAGCACCGCCGTTCGTTCGACGGGCACGAGCGCACTCTCGACGAGCTCCGCCCGCGTCGCTTCGCTGTCGCAGACGACGGCCGCGGCACGCTGCAGTCCACCGGCGATCCGCTTCACCAGCCAGAGTGGCAGGCCCGACGTGCGCTGCGAGGGCTGCACGAGGGAATGGAACGCGTCCGTATCGTGGCAGGTGATCACCACCTTGCCTTCGGGAAGATCGTGCGCGAGGTGCGCGTAGCTGTGGTCCACGATGTGGTAGACGTCGGAGGCGGTCTGCTGCCGGAGCCATCGGGGATAGCTCCAGAAGCGATGCGCGATGCGCTGAATCGTCGGCGGCGCCGCGCCGTTGCCGTTTACGGCGAATACGGGCCACGTGAACGCCGGGCGAAGCAACGTCGGTGTCACTGTCGATGTCGGCGCGATGTGCGACATCAGCATGTCGGCAACGAGGTCCATGCTGGGCCAGCGTTCCTCGAGCAGATCGGCGACGATCGCCACACGCAGGGTATCGACGGTCAGCACTGCACTGCCCGGCCGACGCCTGCGGCTTTCGCGAGCCGCTCCACGAAGGCGTCGAAGACCACACGCCGCTCGTAGACGAGATCCACTCCGGCGGCACCGGCGCGGGTCCGCCGCAGGGCCTCCCCGGGATTCTCGAGCACCTGGACGATCGCGTTCGCGAGTGCCCGCGCGTCACCCACAGGCACCTGCCAGCCCGTTTCGCCGTCGCGGATGGTGTCTTTCAGACCGCCGACCGCGCTCGCCACAACCGGCACGCCGCAGGCAAGCGCTTCGAGCGGCGAGAATCCCAGGCCCTCCTCGCGGCTCGCCTGCACGCAGACGTCGGACGCGCGGTAGTAGTCGGCAAGCTCCGCAAAAGGTGCGACCGCGTCCCGAGCGATGACACGGGCGGCAATGCCGGCGGTGGCCGCGAGCGCAGCGAACTCCCGATGCCCTCCGCTCAGATGCAGGAGAAACACATGGCGCCCCTGCCCTTCGAGGCTGCGGACCGCTTCGAGCACGGTCTCGGCGTCTTTCTCCGGCGCCACGCGGCTGCTGAAAAAGACGATGGAGCCCTCCTCCGGCAACGCCAGGCGGCGCCGGATCTGTGCTCTTGACTCCGTCGAAGGGTGAAAGACCTGGCGGTCGACTCCGTAAACGGGAATCACATCGATCGGCTTCGTAGCGCCATGCGCCCGCACAACCGACGCGAGGTAAGGCGACAACACCACGTATCCCTCACCGAGCCGGGCGTTCAAGAAGCCGAACAGCCTGATGGCCCAATACTCCACATGGCGAAACGCCCGACCGCTGTTGGCGATGCGGCGGCAGCGGTAATACGCTTCGACCGGGCTGCACACGAGCATCAGCACCGTCCGGCGAATCAGGCGGCCGACAATGTTCACGCACGCAGCGGTCGGCCCGTAGCCCTGGACGACAACGACATCGACCTGCATTCGCAACGCCACGAGCCGACGGATGACGAACCACGCAAATCGCGCGTGGCTGGCAGGCCCGATCTCGACCTGAACGTCATGATCGGTCGCCTGGCTGATCTCGCGTCCGGCCATCTGCCTTCGCGCGAGGATCCGGAGCGCCGTACGCTCCGCCAGCGACTCCACCAGGCGCACGTCGGTACCGCTGTCGACGACGAAAAGAACACGAGATTTCACGACGCCTGCGCCAGCGCCCGTCGCCGGGCGATGTGATCGTAGTAAACGGCGAGCGTGCGATCGGCGACCCGATCCCACGTGTGGTCTCGCATGAGGGCTGCGGCCGCCGATCCCATCGCGATGCGCGCCTCCCTATTCGACGCGAGCGCCTGCATCGTTTCGCCGAGGCGATCGATGTCGGTCGGCGATGGCACCAGCCGACCGTGGACGCCATCGACGATCAACTCGGCGGCGCCGGCGAGCGGCGTCGTAATGACGGGCAGCCCGCAGGCCATGCCCTCGGTGATCACCATCCCGAAGGCGTCGTACGGCGTCGGCATCAAGAGGATGTCCGACGCGCCGTAATACCGCTGAACGCGATCGGTCGCCGGCAGGATGGTGACGCGCTGCCGCACACCGCACGCCGCGGCAATCCCGAGGTACGAATCCGGCACTGTGCGCGTGATCGCGAGAAGATGTGATCCCGGCACACGCGCCAGCGCCCGAATGGCCGGCTCCATCCCCTTGCGAAGATCGCCGACGAACAGAAAGAGCGGAACATCTTCGCCAATTGCGAGCTCGCGCCGCACCGTCTCTCTGAACTCGCCGCGAACGCCGGGATGGAATTGCTGCAGGTCCACACCGTGCGGAATGACGACGGTCTTCGCCGATCGTCCGTACGTCGATGCAAGGTCGTCGCGCAGCGCGGCCGAGATCGCGATGGCCGTTGCGCGGTCGTCGCGCAGCGAGCGGCGCTCGGCAGGGATGACCAGCGCGGCGAACACGCGCTCGCGCCACGAGAGGTTGTCTCCCTCGAGCAGACGGCGACCCTCGAGCCAGCGCGCGTTCGAGATGTGCGCGGTCACGATGTCGGGGCTGAAGACGGTCAGGCCCTGCGCGTGGACCACGTCGAAGTCGTGGCCCACCATCACCGATGCCGGGAGGACGAACGAGAAGATCGTCGCCAGCGCGGAAAACCGCAGGGCGGGCACGCGATGCGCCACAATGCCGTCGGGCAGGGTCTCGAAGCGGTTGGCGAAGACGTGCACTTCATGACGTGGGGCGAAGCGTTCGGCCAGCTCCGCCACGTATCGGCTATGCCCGAGGACACGCGTGTAGTCGTGCACGACGAACGCGATCCTGAGCCGATCGTTCAGCACACGGCCCCACACATCTCGGATCGCAGTGCCTCGATGACGTGCGGAAGGCTGAACCGTTCTTCGTAGAGCGAACGTGCCGCCACCGCCATCCTCCCACGCCGCTGCGAATCTCGAAGTAGCTCGGCGACGACGCGCGACAGCGCGGCGATGTCTCCCACGGGGGCAGTGGCCACCGCGTCCGAGTCGTCCCAGAAGCTCTCGCTGAGATGGCCGATCGTCGTGACCACGGGGATCCCGTGCGCCAGGGCCGACATCAGCGTCGTGCGCCGGCTGCTCGCGCCGTCCGGATACGGCTGGATCAACAGGTCGCAAGCCTGCAAGCGGTGCGACAAGAAGACGGGATCGAGATCACCGGGTGCCGTGATGCGATCGCCATTGTCACCGACGATTCCGCGCAACTGCTCCGCCACGGCCTCGCCGCCACGTCCGAGAAGCTCGACGTGAATTCCCGGAGTGCTCGAGAGAAGCGCGGGCAACATCTCGCACAGCGTGCGGCGGATCGCCGGCTGGTACGTACTGAAGTGGCCGATCAACACGTCCGCTGGTGTCGCGAGCTGTCCGGCCCGGATCCGCCGAACCGCGTCCGCATCATTGACAACGGGCAGCGTGCTCGGAACCGGCAGCCACCCGAACGTCAGATCACCACGACCGATCGCCCAGGGGCGAAGAACGTCCCCCCACGCGGGGATCGCGACCCACACGCGCCTCGCGTTGCTCAACAGCGTCGTAAGCATCAGCCGATGAACCGCGGCTGCGACGTCGTGACGGACATTCCCCTCGCGGAAGGCCAGCCCGGGTTCGTGGACCATGATGTCGAGCGCATCGCCGGACTTTGCGCGCCGGCGAATCCAACGGCAGAACCGGACGTTGAGCGAACGCTTGCCATAGGCGTGCGGCACCCACTGCAGCAGGAGACGCCGCTCGCCGGCAACCGCATCCATTTCGCGATCGATGCGGTGAAGGTCGGCGGAGCTCCACGTGCCGGCGATCCGATGCAGCTGCACGCCCTCGGGTCCGCATTTCGCCGCGCCGCGTGCGTCGGGGCACCAGACGTGGACCTCCTCTCCCGCAGCCGACAGGCCCATCGCGATCGCCTGGGTGTAATCGCTGACGCCACCATGCAGCGGTGGGTACTCCCCCGTGACGATGTGCCAGGTCGTCACGCGCGTGGCTCCGCTGCTCGGACCCGGGACTCATGGGTCGGCCTGCGCGGCCAGATACTCGAGAGTGCGCCGAGTGTCGTACGGACGTACGTGCCGAGCGGTGGCTCCGTCAGCAGCGTCCACATCGATGCGAGATAGATCAGACCGATCGAGAGGCCGCCTGCAATGAGTCCCGCGATCCCGCGATCCACGATGAACGCTGAGGCGAGAAAGCTCAGCGCGGCAACGATGGCAAAACGGATCGCCCAGCCTCGAAGTGAAGCGATCAGCTCGAGCACGGTGATCTGCAACTCGCGCGCGAGTGCGACACCACAGACGGGGATCGTCACGAGTACGACGCCGGCGAAGGAACCAATGGCCGCTGCAAGGAGACCCAGGTGTGTGAACCGCACCAGCACCAGCGTCACGGCGAGGGTGATGACTCCGTCCGAGATTCCGGCGAGGGACAAACGCCGCTCGTGCCCGAACGCAAACAGCGAGTAAATCAGGGTGGTCGCGAAATGCCTGGCGAGCATCGCCGCCAGCAGCAGCACCGTCAACGTGGTACCGGCAAACTGTGCGGCGCCAACCCACCACGATACGAACGCTTCGTTGGCAACCAGAACAAAGCAGCCGACTGCACCGCTGAGGATCAGCATCGCGCGCATCAATGCCACCGCTACGCGTGCGAGGTCGCTGCGCCTGGCCGAGGTTCGCATTTCAGCGATCGCCGGCGCCGCTGCCTGCATCAGCAGCTGAGGGTGGTTCGCCAGAACGGCAATGAGCTTGCCGGTACACGCGTAGGGCACTGTGGCGGCGGGACCGAGCGCGGCCCCAAGGACGAGGACGTCGGATCCGCTCAGGAACACGTGTCCGATCTGCGTCAGGCTCACCCAGCCGGACCGCCGGAACAGCTCGCGCGCCTCGCTCAGCGACGATCCGGAGTGTGGCGCGTTCCAGACATGGGTGAATCGCGTTCGCAATCGCAGCGCGCAGAGGCATGCGGTGACCGCCTGCGTCATCACCCAGCCGGCGGCGAGCGCCTCCAGGCGAAACCCGGCGAGCACCAGTGTGATGGTGACGATCGTTCCCGTGGCCCACGCAGCGAGCTGCACCTTCCCGAGGTAGGGCAGATCCTGAAGGCCCTGCAACGTCGCGTGATAGAGCCGCAGCGGAAAGGCGGCAAGGAACGCGGCGAGGATGATCGCGATCGGCGTCCTCAGTTCGGGCCATCGCGATGCGACGACCCACCACGCGAGCGCCGCGACCGCCGCGGCCGGCAGCAACTGCCAGCGGATGATGCCGCGGAACCGCGCGAAGGTGGCAGGAACATCGTCGCTCGCGCCGCCGATCGCGCGTCCTGTTGCGTACGCTGTCTCGCGCGGGGCGAGAGCGACCACGCCGAGATCCAGCAGCATCAGATAGCCGAGGATCTGCGTCGTGATCAGCCACAGGCCGTAGTCGTGAGCGCCGATCCGGCCAAGCAGGAATGGCGTGAGCCACAGGCCAACCACGATCGTCAGCACCATCGAGATGTAGCCGAGACCGACGCCGCCGAGGAATCGCTGCGTGCGCGACATCAGGAGGGTTCGACGGATGACTGCTGGACTGCCACCGCGACGCGGTGCGGGCGCGCTGCCGGCATGAACGCCGCGGAGCGTTCAGCGCCGCGTTTGAGCTGCGCCGAGGTGACAAACCATCCCATGAGAGTCAGCATCAGCACCGTCTGCGGGACGGAGCTCATCAAACCGACCCCGGTCAGGCCGGTGAGAAAGAACAGCGCGCAGGCAATCCACGCGATCACCCTGCCGAGCGCCCAGTCTTCGTTGCGACGTCTGGGCCAGCGCAGAAACGTCCACAGGAGAAACACGACCCACAACGTCAGGCCGGGCAGGCCCTGCTCGATGCCGATGCGCGCGTATTCGTTCTCCATGATCAGGGGAGACTGCTGGCCGCGCAGGAAGTAGGGCACGCTGGTTCCGCCACCCGCCAGGCCGTTGCCCATCGGGTATGCCTTGATCGCCTCGAAGAAGCCTTCGTTGACACTTCCAGTCCAGCGCTCGGCGATGAATTCGGTGTCCTGGAGCGTCGTGAACCGCTGAAGCCGCTCTTCGCCGGAGATGACGTAGCCGACGAGGCACAGCGCGACGATCCAGCGAACCCACTGCTCTCCGCGCAACTGTCCGGAGAACGTCACGATGGCGACGAGAATGGACGCCGTGATCATGTGCGTCCGCGCGGCGGCCATGAACACGCCGAGAAGGCTGGCAGCGATCGCCAGGCCCAGCAAATTACGGTGCCATCTCACCTTTCGCGATGTCTGCACCCATGCACCGATCAACACCGGCAGCGACATCACGAGCGTGCCGGCAAATGCATGCGCGCTCGAGAACGTCGCGGGAATGCGGTGCGCCGTCCAGCCGACGAGGTCCTTGCTGCGGTAAATGATGTCGGTGACGTCGTTGCGCGGATAGAACGGCTCGATGCCGAGAAAGAACTCCGCGATCCCGACGCCCACGACCGCCAGGTTCAGTGCGGCAAATGCCAGCGCCAGCCAGAACATGTCGTCATCGTCGAGGCGTGCGCCGAGAAGCAGGAATGGGAGCAGGAACGTGTTCGCTCTCAGGCCGACGAGTTCGACCAGAGGAGTGTCTGCCGGCGTAAGAAAGAACAGCAGCACCGGCCAGGTGATCAACGCAACCAGCCATAGCCGCAGATCGTGCGCATGACGGCGTCGCTCCGGCGTCAGCGGACGCCACAGCTGGCCTATGTACAGGCCGAGCACCGCCATGTCGAACGTTACGTAGGTGGACGTGTCCGGAAAATTCGCGCGGAGGATGCCGTAGAGATACCCGATGGCCATCACTGAGAGCAGGCCGTATCTCAGTGACCGGTTCGCGGCCCACAAACAGAGGATGAACGCTCCCGCCGAGAAGAAGATCGTCGTCATCTGAGGGCGAGCGTGCGTGGCATGACGGACGCGAGATGCGCGGAGAGTTCCGCAAGCGCCAGCGGGACGCTGCAGAAGCTCGCCGCGCGTGCGCGGGCGGCGGCCGCAAGCGCGGCTCGATCGCCATCGACTGCCATCAATCGTGCGAGGGCACAGGTCACCGCTTGCGCCGATCCAGGGGCGACCAGCACTCCGCAGGTCTCGTCCACGATCTCAGTCGCGCCGCCGAGCCTGGTGGTGATGACCGGAAGACCTGCTGCGAGCGCTTCCACGAAACTCAGTCCAAAGGAGTCCGGCGCGACGTTCGGCTGGCAATAGATGTCCGCGGCCGCGAGCAGATCCGCCATGTCGGAACGCTGCCCGAGGAAGCGGACTCTCGCCCGTATGCCGAGACTGGCCGCGAGGGATCGGAGGTCGTCCAGATAGGACTGTTCGGCAGGTTGCTGAACCCCGCCAACGATCCACGCCTCCCAGGTGGTCTCGCGCACTGCCGCGAGCGCCTCGAGCAGGCGACTGTGCCCCTTGCCGGACTCGAGTCGCGCAGCCATCATCACGACCACGGCGTCTTCTCGTGCACCGATGGCGGCGCGAACAGCGTGACGTGCGTCCGGCGCGGACGGCTTCATCGCGCATGGCGGGTACTGCACGACCGCGGGCACGGTTCCGAAGCGGGCGCGCACGTTTTCGAGCGTGTAGCGGCTGTTGCAGAGCACCAGTGCCGGCCGCGACCTGGATGCCCACGCCTCGAGCCAGACCGGCCCCGGCTGCGGCGCATGCAGCCATCGCACGAGCGGGATCTCACTGTTCAGAACCGTGCGTCCGAAGATGGCCTGCGACCAGGCCGAGTGGACGATGACAACGTGAGGCTGTACGTCGAGCAGCACCTCGCGCAGGCGGTTGCGCGCGCCTCGCACCTCGTTCGGTCGCCGCGCGCGAACCGCACCGAGAATGTGAACGTCTGCGTTCGCCGCACGAAGCGTGTCGGCTACGGGCCCCTCGAAACAGAGCGCGAAACTGGAATGGACAGGAGCGCATCCGGCAAGAGCGGGAGAGAGCACCTGCATCATCCGCTCGACGCCGCCGAACAGGTTCCCGCTGTGGACGTGAAGGACGCGAATCACATCTCACCGAGGGACTTCGTCCCCCGGACCCCCGCACACGCTTCCGCCTTCGCTGAAGGTTCGGCGGACCTCGCCAAAGCGCCAGGGCGCGTAGGCGGGCGCTCGCGGGGCCCCCTCACTGCCCGCTCTTCGCGCGTGGCTCGCCGGCTGCGCTCGCTCGCACCTGCCCTTGATTCACTCTCGATCAATGCTGCGTCGAGCTCCGACGCAAATCGCTCCTGGCCGAATGACACGAGAGCATGCCGCCGGGCCGCGCGTCCCAAAGACTGACGCAACTGCGGTTCGGCGATCACGCGATCGAGCGCCGCGGCCAGCGCCGCAGGATCGCCGCCGTTCACAGCAACTGCGTTTACGCCATCTGAAATCAGTTCGCCGGCACCACCCGCGGGCGCGACGATCAAGGCGCGTCCGCAGGCCATTGCCTCGGCGATGACCAGGCCGAAGGGCTCCGGACGCGTACTCGCATGCACGACAATGTCGAGCGCACGATATGCGCCCGGCATGTCATCGACAACGCCGGTGAACCCGACACGCCCCGCAAGCGCGAGCGAGTCGACGATGCGTCGCAGATCGTCGGTTGACCATTGGCTGTTCAGCGTGCGATACAGCGGACCGCCAATGACGTACGCTCGGACGGCATGATGCTGGAGCTGCGAAATCGCTTTCAGAAAGACGTCGTGGCCCTTCCATTTTGCGAACGTCGCCGGCAACCCGATGCGAATCGTCGCAGGGGCCGCGGGCGGCAGCCCTGACAACGCGTCCAGATCGAGGCGCTCGCCAGCGGGCAGGAACCTGCTCGTATCGACTGCGTTGTGGACCACGACGATCGGCACCGATCCCGGCAGAATGCCGCGCGCATCCCGGGCGACGCTCTCGGAAACGGCGATGACAACATCGCAGCGATGCGCGAGAACACGCAGGAGCCTCGACGAGACCGAGCGCATCCCGATGTAGTCGTGAAGGTGCCACACGACCGCCGGTCGGCGCGGCAGCATCGCGCTCAGCACGTGAGTTTTCACACTGTGCGAATGAACGGCGTCAGGGGCGAACTCCGCCACAGCCTGGGAGAACCTGCTGAAGAAACCGCGAAATCCAACCAGGATGGGCAGCGCCTCGCGCAATACGCCGCCCGCGCCGAACGCGTCACCGGCGCCTGCGAGCGACGCGGGCGCCTCCACGAGGCGAACATCCGCGCCGAGCCGTGCCGCTTCGTGAAGGAGTGGTCCTGGCGCGAGCGCAACCAGTGACGCGCTGGAGGCGCGTGTCGCGCGAAGGCAGTCGAGCAGCACACGTTCCGCTCCGCCGATCGCGCCGGTCGCCGAAAGATACGTCACGCGCACCCGGCGTAGGCCTCCATGCAGCGGCGGACGACCTCGTTCCAGTTGAACTGTTCGACGACACGTGCCCGCGCGCGCTCACCCATGCGCGTACGCTCATCGGGATGATTCAGCATCCAGCGGATGGCCGCGCGCAGGCCTGCAGGATCGTTTGGCAACACGACGAGGCCCGTACGCCCGTGCTCGACGACTTCCGGAAGGCTGGCGACCTCGGTGCAGATGCCGGGAGTTCCGCACGCCATTCCTTCGAGCAACGTCTGCCCGAGCAGTTCCGGCACTCGGGTCTCGCCGCCGTACATGTCCCGATACACGCTCGGCAATACGACGCATGCCGCACGCCGGTAAGCCGCGACCAGTGCGTCATCGTCACAGTCCGTAACGAACTCGATCTGCTTGCCGGTGGCGCGGCGGCGAAGCTCCTCGAGGTATGCGGCACTCGTCGCAGGGCCGACGATCCAGGCCTTCACGTCAGGATCGATCGCGTCGACAAGGTCGTTGATTCCCTTGTGCGGCAGGATGCGACCGACGAAGAGCACCGGAATGTCGCGTGGTGTGCGTTCGTCAGGTGAGAAGCGCGACGCGTCGACGCCGCCGAAAACGACCTGCGCCCATTCGCGACGCGAGTGACCCGCGATCCTGCGGCTGTATTCGCTGATGTGGAGGTGGCCGTCGTACCAGCGATCCGTCGAGATATACGCCGAAATGTCCCAGCCGCCGCCGCCCAGCTCAGTACAGAAGACGCGCCGACGTAGAAGTCGCGCAGTCAATGCCGCAAGACTGCTGGCGGCGACGTGCTGCTGATGACAATGAACGACGCGCGCGCGCCGCACCTCGCCAAGCACCGCCGAAGACACGGGGTTCGACCGCTGGCCACGGACGTACCAGGGGCCGCCGATCACTCGGATCTCGAGCGTGCCGGTCCGTTCATCGCGGCTGCGATCGCCGAAGGTCACGAGCCGCGTGGGAACGACGTTCGCCATGTGGCGGGCAAGCTCCAGCACATAGCGTTCGGCGCCACCGATCACGCCGTCGTTCGCGTCGAACAGCGCGGGAACGATGTGCAGTACTCGTTCGGGAGAACGGCCGTTGCGGGAGGGCACTGCCACGGGATCCGTGCGAATTGATGGAGGCCAGATGTTTGAAAGGCCGTGAACCGACGACGGGCGGCTCACGGCCTGGTGCAGTGATTCCGACTGGAGCGACGAAGGGCTCGCCTACCTGCCGGCGCCCGCTGAAACGTAGTAACGCGAGTACTCCTTGCGGTAGTACGCGGAGTAGTAATACGGATTGCGCACGAGATCCACGCTGTTGAGCACCGACCCGATCAGGTGCGCATTGGCCGCTTCGAGCTGCTCGACGGCCGCGCGCACGGAGTGACGGCTCGTGTGATCCGCGCGGACGACGAACACGACACCCGACGACTGGTTCGCAACGATGGAGCTGTCGGCGACCACCATCACGGGCGGACTATCGAGCAGCACCCAGTCGAAGTGCGCGGATAGAGACGCGATGAAATCGGTATACCGGCGGGAGCCGAGCAGCTCGGCGGGGTTGGGCGGAATGTGCCCGGCCGGCAGCAACCACAGGCCCGACGTCTTCGACTTCCGCACCGCCTCGCTGGTCTTCGCGTTGCCGGAGAGCACGTTCGACAGGCCCGGCTCCTGGTCGCCGCCGAAGATCTCGTGCACGCGCGGCCGCCGCATGTCGGCGTCGATCAACAGCACGCGCTGCCCGGCCTGCGCGAGCGCGACGGCGAGATTGCTCGCGACAAGGCTCTTGCCCTCTCCAGGCCCGGCACTCGTAATGACGATCGACCGCAATCCTTCTTCAGCCGACGAGAACAGCACGTTGGTGCGAACCGACTTGAAGGCTTCGGCGAAATTCGGCGGAACGCCATTGTCGAGGAGCGGGTTGGGTTCGCGTTCGGTACTCACGGTGGGCACCATGCCCAGGAACGGAATGCCGAGGTGCGCCTTCAGCTCCTGCGGCGTCTTGATCCGGTTGTCGAGATACTCGAAACCAAATGCGAGACCGATCGCGAGCACGAGCCCCGCCACCACGGCGAAGGTCATGTCGGCACGGAGGTTGGGGGAGATCGGCACGCGCGGCACCTCGGCCGGGTCGACTACACGCACGTTGGTCGCGCGGCGTTCGCCGGAGATGCCCGTCTCCTTCGTCTGCTGCAGCAGGCTGTCGTAGATCTGCCGGTTACTGTCCGCCTCGCGCTGCAGCACGCTGTAGGTGACGCCCATCTTGTTCTGACTGAGCGCCTCGCCTTTCTGCGCGTTCAAGGCACCTTGCAGGCTCTGCTCCTGCGCCAGTGCGGAGCGATATTCGCTGTGGACCCCTTCGACGACCTTGGCGATCTCCGACGTCAGCTTGGCGCCTGCCGTCTGCAGCGCCATCTTGCTCTCCGAAAGTTTCGGGTGGTTCTCGCCGTAGCGTTCGCTGAGCTGCGCGTGCTCGCGCTGCAGCTGTGCGAGATTCGACTTCAGCCCCTGGATGTACTCGTTGGCGAGCACCGCCGGAAACGTGTCGATCGTGCCTGTGGACTGCATGGACTGGAGCTGGTTGTAGAGCGCCTCCTTGTTGATGCGCTCCGTCTTCGCCTTGATCAGCGCAGCGTTGAGGTCGGTGAGGCGCTGAATCGAGATGCTCGACGAGCCATCAGCGATGGAGACGGCGCCGTTCTTCTCCTTGAACTCCTGCAGTGCCCGTTCCGAAGCCTCGACCGACTTCTTCTGCTCCTCCAGGCGGTCAGCGAGGAAGCCCGTCGCCTCCTTCGAGGTGTTCAGCTTGAACTCCATGTTCTGCTGGATGTAGGCGGCGGCGAGCGCATTCGCAGCGTCGGCGGCAAACACCGGATCGGTGGACGAATAGCGGATTTCGACGAGTCTCGTATTGCGCACGGGCGTGATGGTGAGCCCCGCGAGGAACTGTGAAATGCGCGCAGACTGCGCGCCGTTCTCACCCGCCGCAGGCTGCTCGACCTGCGTCACGGGGGCCGGCTGCTCCTTCGTGAAGGGCCGCTTCACCAGCGTGACGGTGCTGTCGACGACACCCCAGAGAAAACCGGAGATGCTCACGCGGCCTTTTTGTTCGGGCCCCTTGCCGAGTCGTGGTGCATCCAACAGGTGCATCGCATCGAGCGTCTTCTTGGACAGGGTTCGGCTCTGCAGGATGCGGTGCTGCGTCTGATAGAACTCGTCGTTGTACCAACCGTCCTGCGACTGGAACATCTGGTCGAGCGTGGCGACCGTCGGCGCATCCTTCTCGATCAGCAGCTGAACCTGGCTGCGATACATCGGGGTCTCGCGCATCGAATTGAATGTCATGCCGGAGAACACGAGCAGACATGCAGGGAGCGCAATCCAGCGGCGCTTGTACACGACACGCGCGTAATCCCACAGGTGCTTCTCTTCGCCCGCCGATTCGGTCCGGACGGGAGCTGTGCGAGGCCGTTCTGTTGATGTCATGGACGATTCCTAAAAGATCCGCTGTCCGACGACGATGGTGTCGCCAGGCTGCACCAGCGCAGTCAGCTTGACTCCCTTGAGCTCTTTCTTCTTCCCGTCGACCGTGCGGATGATGTCGATGCGCCGGTCCGAGCCGCGATCGGTCAGGCCCCCCGCCAGCGCGAGCACCTGCAGCACCGTCATCCCTTCTTCGACGGCGTACCCGCTTGGGTTCTTGACCTGACCCGACACGAACACCGACTGTGCCTTCGGCACATTGATCGTGTCCCCGTCGCGCAACGGAATGTTCAGCGCGAGATTGCCCTCCTGCAGCTCGTGGAGGTCGATCTTGATGATCTCCGGATCCGATGGTGTGGCGCCGCTCGTGCCCGACGGCTTCGCGGCCCGCACGATCACCGCTTCGCGGCCCGCATTCGCGGTTACCGAACCTGCCTTGGCGAGCGCCGAGAGCAGGGTCGTGTCACCCGACAGCTGATATTCGCCGGGATTGTTGACCTGGCCCCAGACCATGATCCGCTGGCTCTGATACGCGTCGATCGCAACGCTGATCTCCGGATTCTTGAGAAACCCTCCGCTGACCAGGCGCGTCTTCAGCTCCTGCTCCAGCGCGCGCAGTGTCAGCCCTCTCGCCGTAATGCGACCGATGAGCGGAAAGGTGAACGACCCGTCCTGCTCGATGGTGTATTTCCGCGACAGATCCTCTTCACCGAAAACGGTGATGTTCAGCACATCCTGCGGACCGAGCACGTAATTCGTCTGTGCGAGCGCGCGGGGCGTGATACCCGCGAGCAGCAGGAAACACACGAAAGCCGTCAGCTGCTTCTTCATTGCCGTATCCCGTACTTGATCGAACCAAAAATGCGCAGCCCTTCGTAATCGCGGCGGCCGTCGACCTCGGTCCGCCTGGTGTAGTAGTTCGCGTCGGCTCCAAGACGCAGGACCTCTCCCACGCGATAGCCGAGACCGGCGCCGAAGATGTAGCCGCGATCCGTTGCGCCGGCGGTATCAGCGAGCGGCTCCAGCTGTTTGTACTCCAGGGTCTGCCGACTACCGCGGCCGACCAGCTCCCAGGTGTCGGTCACTCGCTGCGTGACAGTGAGGCCGGTGTCGAGCAGCGCATAGTACGGCCGCAGCGCTTCATACGAGTAGGCCACGTCATGGTCGACCTTGACGTCATAACGGGTGGACCCGCGAACGTAAGCCGCTTCGACGGCCGCAACGAGCCCGCGATAATCCGGAAGCGCGGCCGACAGAGGATTGAACTGTCGGTAGCCGACGAAGACCTTGCCGGAGATCAACGCGAGCGGCTTGATGTCGAGGCCGGGCATGACCTTGATGCTGTCCGTATCGCGGATGCTCGTCAGCTCGAAGCGATCCCGGCCGACGTCAGTACCGACAACGAACGTGGTGAGCGGCGTGAGCGCGTAGCGGAACTCCACTCGTGTGAGGTCCTCGCGGCGGTTGAGCGCCTCGGCGAGCTCCCTCCCGCGAAAGGCTTCGTCCTCGTCGTACTTGATGTTCGAGCGTTTGAAGCTGAGAACGAACTGGCTCTTGCCCGAAATATGGAGAGCCGCGCCGCCGGCAGCGGTGTCATCGTGTCGCCGTGCGCGCGCATCGATTTCGTATCCCTGCCGCTCCTGCGTGTTGACGTAACTGCCCTCGATGAACGGCGTGACTCGTGAAAGCGGCACTTCCCACTTCGCTTCATTCCTGGTGTTCCAGGCGCGCTCGTCCGCGAACTCCTTGAAGTAGAGGTATTGACCGCCCAGCCTCGCCGCCAGGCGCGTTCTCCCAGGGCGCATCCAGAGCTGCACGGCAGGCCCGAAGGCGGCGGTCGTGTCGCTCTTGGGGTTCTCGGACTCGTTGAACACGTTGGAGTCGTGACCCACGCTCGTGATCTCGATCGCCGGCGTGAAGCGGATCGGGCCGAACCGGAACCGGGCCGTCTCGAACGGGTCCTCGGGGTCCTGGGCGGCCGCAGGTACACCGATAGCTGAAAACGCGCACACGAGGGCAAGCGCCCGCAAAGGTACGGACTTCATACGTTCAGTGAAAAGAAAGAGGGGGTTGACAAAAATGGGGCCTGCACGAAGGCAGGCCCACAGGACAACCGGGGAAAAACGCTGTTGAGACTTACCGCGCCGGGCTTGCCGAGTTGAGGGTGACACCCACCGGTGCGGGGTTCGCCGGATCGTTGGTGACGACGCCCGCGGTGATGCCCGCCGCACCGGCCGCCGCGAGCAGCCACCACGCCTGCGGCCTTCCGCACTCGATGTTCACGCCGCTCTTCGTCGCCTGCTTCGAGAGGTCGAACGGCCCCTCGGTGCAGACCACCTTGCCCTTGGAATCGAGCAACTCCACCAGATAATTCGCCTGCTCGACACCCGCCAGCGCGAAGTTCCCACTGGCGTCGAGCTGCTCGGTCGCTGCCACGACTCCCTGCTGCACGTTCCGCGCACGTACTGAATAGTTCGTGTACGGCTTCTTCGCTTCCTTCTTTGCCGTGCCGGAAATTGCGCCCGGCCCCTGCGGGGCGCCTGCTCGCAATACCGGTGGCACAACCATGCCCGCGGCGAACACGAACGCCAGGGCACAGGCAACGGTCTGTCGGCTTCTCATGACTCTGTTCCTTCCATATCCTTCGAGAGGAGAGCGCTATAGTCGCTCTCGCCATCGGAAGCGTCAAGGCAGAGCCGGAGGGTTCTGTATCGGCTGAACGACGGGCGTATCCACCGGGATACATCAGGCCCACCCGCGCGGCCGCATGAGGTTGAGACGCCGCATTTTCCTATACAAGTTGGTCCTCTGGACCCCGAGGACACGCGCCGCATCCGCGATCCGACCGCGGTGATGCTGCAGTACCGCCGCGATGTATTCGCTCTCGAATCGGGCGCGCGCCTGCCGCAGCGTGGCGTCGAGCCGGACGGGGGTGGGGCTGCCCTCGAGGGGCGTATGCGCGAGGACGTCTTCGAGTCGAATGAGCCCTTGCGGCACAAGGAGGATGAGGCGCTCGAGCAGCCCCTTCAATTCGGGGACGTTGCCGCGCCAGGGCAGCGCCGACAGCAGCGTCAGCGCCGGACGGGTGAGCGTCTTGAGCGGCGATCCATTCTGCTGACACAGATCCTTCAGGAAGTGCGTGGCCAGCGCCGGAATGTCCTCGCGCCGTTGTCTCAGTGCCGGCACATCGATGCGGATCAGCGACAACCGCTCGTAAAGATCCGGCCGCAGACGTCCTTCTTCGAGCGCGGTGGTGATCGACGCGTCCGCCGACGCGACGACGCGAACGGTGAGGCTCACACGCTCGCGCGCTTCCTCCATGAACAC
>DATLLF010000033.1:0-8199 GCA_035537955.1 Vicinamibacterales bacterium
ATCGCCCTGGATCTCGGCGTTGATTCTCGGGAACGCGCGCAGCGCGCCGATGGCGGCCTTGACGAAGAACGACGTCATGCCGAGACTGATGCCGTGGCGTTCCTTGAAGGACTCCTTGTGGCGCGCGCGCAGGGCCTGGACGGCCGACATGTCCATCTCGTTGAAGGTGGTGAGCATGGCCGCCGTGCTCTGCACCTCGACGAGGCGCTTCGCGATCGTCGCGCGCCGCTTCGACATACGGACGCGTTCTTCGGTGCGATCGCCGGGCGAACGACGCTGGACGGCGGTTGCAGGCGCGGATCCAGGCGCCGAAACAGGCGGCTGCGCGGCCGGCGACGGCGCTTGAGAGCGCGCCGTTTGCGGCGCGGCGGCGCGCGCCTCGGGAGCCGCACCTTCGACATCCCGACGCATGACACGACCCGCATCGCCGCTGCCCTTCACGCTCGCGAGATCCACCGCCTTCAGCGCGGCCGCCTTGCGCGCCGCCGGTGTGGCGCGAGTCTTCGCGGCGCCCGCCTCCGCGCCTTCATCGCTACGGCGCGGCTCACCCTGGGCTCTCTCCGCACCCGGCCCACTCTGCGGGCTCTCCTGGCTCTGCGGCCTCTGCTCACTCCGCGGCCTCTGCTCACTCTGCGAAGTCTGGGCCTCGATAGCTCCAAGGACATCCCCCACCTTGACGTCAGCGCCGTCCCGATGGTCGATGCGCGCGAGCACGCCCGCCTGCGGCGCCGCCACCTCGAGATCGATCTTGTCGGTCTCGAGCTCGACGAGCGGATCGCCGGCAGCGACCGACTCGCCTTCCTTCTTCAGCCATTTCGCAACGCGAGCGTCGACGATTGACTCACCGACTTCTGGAACGACGATGTTTACAGACATAAACAATCACTAATCACAGTCCGCCAGCCGCCAGCCGCCAGCCGCAAGCCGCAAGCCGCAAGCCGCAAGCCGAAAAAAGGCTACCCCTTCGCACTCGTGAGCGCCGCGTCCTGCCGCGCCTTCTCCGCGACATCGCCGGTGCCGCTCGGCGCCGCTCCGAACGCCCTGTCCACGAGAATCTGCTGATTGGTCGCATGCCGTGCCGCGGAGCCTTCCGCGGGGCTCGCGCTGCGCGGGCGAGCCACGCGATGGACCGGGCGGCCTGCCGCCACATCGGTCAGGTGCGGGCGAATGAACTCCCATGCACCCATGTTCTCCGGCTCCTCCTGGACCCACACGACCTGCTCGGCATTGGGATAGCCGTCGAGCATCGCGCGCAGGTCGCGCATGGGCAACGGATAGAGCTGCTCCAGACGGCAGACCGCGACATCCGGTCGCTTCGCGCGGTGCCCGCTGGCCATGAGGTCCACGTAGACCTTGCCGGAACAGACGAGCACGCGGCGGATGTCTTTCGCCCGCTCGACGGCGTCCGCATCAGGGATGACCATCTGGAAACGCCCCTCCGCCAGCTCGCGTGGCGCGGACGCAACCATGGGATGGCGCAGCAGGCTCTTCGGTGTGAGCACGATCAGCGGCAGAGGGTCAACCGTCAGCAGCGCCGCCTGCCGCCGCAGCAGGTGAAAGTACTGCGCGGCGGTCGTGCAGTTCGCGATCCGCATGTTGATGTCAGCCGCCAGCTGCAGAAAACGTTCGGGCCGGGCGCTTGCGTGATCGGGCCCCTGGCCTTCGTGCGCGTGCGGCAGCAGCAGCACCAGCGACGGCCGCAGCCCCCATTTGCCTCGCGCCGACACCACATACTCGTCGATCATCGTCTGCGCGCCGTTGACGAAGTCGCCGTATTGCGCCTCCCAGATGACGAGCCGCGCGGGCTCCTGGATGTTGTAGCCGAACTCGAAGCCGATGAGCGCGTTCTCGGTGAGCGGGCTGTTGTGGATCTCGAATGCCGCGCGCGCCTGCGGCAGGGCCTGCAGCGGCACGTGCGTGGCGCCGGAGTTCACGTCATGGAAGACGGCATGACGGTGGCTGAACGTACCGCGCTCGACATCCTCGCCGGTGAGCCGGATCGAGGTGCCATCGGCGAGAATGGACGCGAAGGCGAGGTCCTCTGCCGCTGCCCAATCAACGGTCCGGGCATCCTCCCCCTCGAGCATCGTCTGGCGCTTCTCGCGCACTCGCTCGAGCTTGCGGTGAATCGTAAATCCGTCCGGTAGTCGAACGACCGCCGCGTTCAGCTCGCGAAGCGTGTCGAGCGGGACCGTGGTATCGGCTTTCATGGCGGCGCCGGCCGGCGGTTCTTCCGGCTGCGGCTCCACGTAATCCTGTTCCGGCTTCAGCGCGTCCATCGTCTGCTGCAGCGCTGAGAGAGCGTCGCGATTCAGCTCGTCAGCCTGTTCCTGCCTGATCACGCCGCGGGTGGCGAGCGTGCCCGCCCAGATCTCGCGCACGGTCGGATGCGACGCGATCTTCTGGTACATCAGCGGCTGCGTGAATGCCGGCTCGTCTCCTTCGTTGTGGCCGTAGCGGCGGTAGCCGATCAGATCGATCAGGAAGTCGCGCTGGAACTCCTTGCGGTACGCAATCGCAAGACGTGCCGCTTCCACGCAGGCTTCAGGATCATCGGCGTTGACGTGAATGATCGGGATCTTGAAGCCGCGCGCGAGGCCGCTCGCGTAGGACGTGCTGTATTCCTCTTCGGCTCCAGCGGTGAACCCGAGCTGGTTGTTGACGATGATGTGGATCGTGCCGCCGGTCGTATAGCCCTCGAGGCGCGAGAGATTCAGCGTCTCCGCCACGACACCTTGCCCGGGGAACGCGGCGTCGCCGTGAATGAGGATCGGCAGGCTTGCGGTCGGATCGAACTTCGGTCCGCCGCCACCATCGACGGCGGTCCCCGCCGCGCGCGCCATGCCGACGACCACCGGATCGACGGCTTCGAGATGGCTCGGATTCGGCGGCATCGCGACGACGACGTCGAGCTCGGCGCCACCCTTGATCGCCCGACGCGCGCCGGCGTGGTACTTCACGTCTCCCGTCCACGCCATGTCTTCGCGGAAGTTGCGGCTCGAGACCGGATCCTTGAACTCGGCAAGGATCTGCGCGTAGGGCTTGTTGAGCACGTGCGCCATCACGTTGAGCCGCCCGCGATGCGCCATCCCGATGATGATGTGGCGCACGCCGAACTCCGCCGAGTCGCCGATGATTTCGTCGAGCACGGGCACGAGCATGTCGAGCCCTTCGATCGAGAAGCGCGTCTTGCCGGGGAACGTGCGGTGCAGGAAACGTTCGAACGCCTCGACCTGCGTCAGCCTGTCGAGCAGCGCAAGCGGATCGATGGGATCGGCGGGTGATCTGAACCGGCCTGATTCCACCGCCTGCCGCAGCCACCGACGTTCCTGCGGCACGAACACGTGCGCAAAGTCATACCCGGTCGTGGAACAGTAGACGCGTCGAAAATCATCGACGACGTCGAGCATGTTCGAAGCGTTCTCGCCGAGCGCAGTGGGCAGCAGCGATGCCGGCATCGCGCGAAGATCCGCGTCGGTGACCCCATGCGTTTCGGGCAGCAGCGACGGATCACCAATCGGGCGCGAGCCCAGCGGATCGAGCTGCGCTGCGAGGTGTCCGTACCGGCGGATCGACTGCGCCAGGTTGACTGCCCCGACGACGCGCTCGACCGGCAGCCCGACCGCGACTTCACCCGTGTCTTCCGCCGGCGGTGTCCACTGCTCGAACAGCTCGCGCGCCGACGCGTCGACCGACGAAGGGTCCTGGCGGTATTTCTCGTACAGTTCGAGAACGTATCCACGGTTCAGGCCTGCGAATTCCCGCCAACTGGGCATATCCCTATAATCCTATCCGCCTTCGCGCGGATGCAATAGAGCCGCGCTGCCGTGATGAATGACGCATGACACTCGCACTCCTGCTCGCATTGACCCTTGTCGCTGATTCCGTCGGGATTCAGACGAAACCTTCGCGCTTGCGCGAGGAGTCCTTTCAAAGTGCAGCACTGGGCAAGGCCATGAGCTACCGCGTGCTGCTGCCCGAGGCGTACGACAGGAGTCTGCGCCGCTATCCGGTCCTCTACCTTCTTCATGGGCTCGGCGGCGATTACACGGACTGGACGACACGAACGAACGTGGCCGATTACACCCGGGCGCTCGCACTGATCATCGTGATGCCGGACGGCGGCAATCAATGGTGGACGAACGCCGCTGACGGCAGCGCCCGCTACGAGGACTACCTCGCCAACGATCTCCCCGCGGAAGTCGTGAAGAAGTTCCGCACGATCAACTCACGGTACGGCCGCGCAATCGCCGGACTGTCGATGGGCGGCTATGGCGCGTTGAAGCTCGCGCTGAAGCGCCCGGCGGCGTTCAGCGTGGTCGCGAGCTTCAGCGGCGCGTTCAATGCGACACGCGATGGCGAACTCGTGCAACTGATTGGCGCCGCCGAGTCGCGGCGCCTGCAAACCATCTTCGGTCCGCCAGACAGCCCGACTCGCACGGAGAACGATGTGCTGTCGCTCGCCGCAGCAGCGAAGCGTGGGGGCGGATCGTACTTCTACATCGACTGCGGAACCGCGGACAACGCGCTGATCGGCGCCAATCGTGAAGCCGTCGCCGCGCTTCACGAAGCCGGCGCCGCGTACGAGTACCACGAGACCGCCGGCGCGCATTCGTGGGACTACTGGGACCGCAGGATCCGTGAATTCCTTCCGCTTTTGATGAAGCGGCTCGCGAACTGAGGGGACGGCGCACTGCGCTCGTCAACTCCAAACTTGCGGAGTTTCGTCCTTTTCGGAGTTTGAAGTTTGGAGCTTGAAGTTGTCACTATTCATATCTGAGAGCCTGTAGAGGATTCACCCGGCTCGCGCGCCATGCGGGTATCCACCCGGCGAGCAAAGCTACCGCGCCAAGGGCGAGCGTGACCGCGGCGAGGGTAACCGGATCGGAAGGCTCGACGCCGTAGAGCAGTCCGGCGATGAGCGATCTGACAAGCATGACCAGACCCACGCCGATCAGCAGCCCGAACACCGCGAGGCGCGCGACCTGTGCGAGTACGAGGCGCAGCACGTCGATGCGTTCAGCGCCAACCGCCATGCGCACACCGATCTCGCGCGTTCTCGTGCTCACCGCGTACGACATCACGCCGTAGATGCCGACCGCCGCCAGCACCAGCGCCACACTCGCGAAGATGCCGAGGAGCAGCGCGGACGTGCGCTGCTGGAATGAGGAGAGTGCGACGCCTTCCTCGAGGGTCTGAATCAGATAAACGGGCTGCTCGGCGTCCAGCGATGCGACGGCAGAACGCACCGGCGAGACGAGACTCGACGCGTCGCCGCTGCCGCGAACCACGAGGAACAGCTGGTTCCACGCATCGCGTCCCTGCTCCATGGCAATGAAGGCCTCCGGCCGCACCGGTGCGCCGGCGCCGTTGTTGCGCGCATCCGCGACGACACCGATGATCTCTCCCCACGGCCCGGGGCCGCCGCGTCCGACGACGCGAACGCGTGCGCCGATGGGGTCGCGCTCACCGAGGTACCGTGACACGAACACCGAGTTCACGACCATGCGCAGCGGTCCCGTGGCAACGTCCTCCGACGTGAACGTGCGTCCTCGCACCGTTGGGATCTGCAGCGCCTGGAAGTACCCGCGCGACGCGATCGTCGTGTTCGCGGTCGGCAGCGTCGTTCCTGCGGCGGGCGCTCCCTCGATTTCGAGCTGACTCGACGAGAAGCCGGAGGGCGGAAGCTGCGACACCACGGCCGCTGCGGTGACGCCAGGCACGCGCTCGACGCGGCGCACCAGCTCCTCGAAGAACGCGGTGATCGCCGGGCCGTCGGGATACTTCTGTTGCGGCAGCGTCAACCTCATCGTGACCACCCCGTGCGGATCGAAACCGAGCGATGCGTTGCCGATGTTGAGCACGCTGCGCATCAGCAGCCCGGCGCCGAGGAGCAGCACGACCGAGAGCGCGATCTCCGCCACGATCAGCGTGCTGCGGATCCGCGCGCCGGCGCGTCCGGAGCCCGTGCGTCCATCGGATTTCAGCGAATCGTGCGGATCCGTGCGCACGGCCTGGATCGCAGGAAGCGCCGCAACGAGCAGGCCCGACGCGATCGCGATCAGCGACGTCCACACCAGCACGCGAACGTTCACGCCCGCCTGCAGATCGAGCATCCGGAACTGTGAAGGGATCAGCGCGCTCGCGAACCCGAGCCCCACGCGCGCGATCACGAGACCGATGGTCGCGCCGGCAAGGCCGAGCAGCAAACTTTCGGTCAGCAACTGGCGGGCGATCCGCGAGCGCGCCGCGCCCAGCGCAAGTCGGACCGCAAGCTCGCGATGACGTGTCGTGGATCGCGCGAGCATGAGATTGGCGAGGTTCGCACACGCGATCAGCAGCACCAGACCCACGGCGGCGAGCAGGATGAAGGCCGCGGGCCGGACGTCTTGCAGGAGCGCCGCGGCCCACGGAGTCGCGATGAGGCGCCATCCTTCGTATTCCTTCAGCTCGGGGGAGGCGGCCTGCGTCTGCGAGGCGATCGTCGCCAGCTCCGCATTCGCGGAATCCAGCGACGCTTCGGGCGTCAGCCGCGCAAGAATCGTGAACTGCCGCGCAGTCCGCGGCATCGCCGCGGCTTCCCCGCCCCACGGCAGCCACAAGTCGGTACCGATGAGCACGAGCCGCGGCGGCATCACGCCGACGACGGTCGTCGTCTCACCCGCAACACGAATGGCGCGATTGATGATCTGCGCGTCGCCTCCGAAGCGCGATTGCCAGAGACGATGACTGATGATGGCGACTTTCGGCCCCTTCGGCGCGAGCTCCTCGGCGGTGAAGCCGCGCCCGAGAAGCGGCGGCATACCCATGACGGGAAATGGGTCGTCGAGAACGAGCGCCGTGAACACGCGCTCGGGTACGTCTCCCCCGGACAGGTTCCTGTTGCCCAGGTCGAACGCGCACGTGCGTGCGAACGACCGCGCCTGCTTGATGTCCAGGTACTCCGGCGTTGACAACGCTTCGACATACGTCGTATCGGACGACAGCTTCGGGAAAGTTCCGCCGACCGCGATCAGACGGTCCGGCTGCGGGTACGGGAACGGGTTGAACACGAACCCGTCGAGCAGGCCGAAAATCAGGCTGTTGGCGCCGATGCCCAGTGCGAGCGAGATGAGGGCAACCGCGGTGAACCCCGGCCGGCGCGTGAACTGGCGTGCGGCGTAGCGAACGTCCTGGACGAGCGTTTCCATGAAGCCTCTCCGTAGTTGAGGAGGGAGTTGCGGTCGACTGTCGGCACGCCAGCGCAAAGCGCGCCACCGCTGCCGCGCCGACGATCGTAAGAGGTCGGTGACCAGGTAGCGCCAGAGTCGAAGAAATCCGGCGGCGCCGCGATACGCGGGTAACGAGCGGTCGTTGTCGTACGTCTCCATCAGCTCCGCCGCAAAGCGCCGCCGGAACGAGGCCGGATACAGCAGCAGCAGAAGCCGATAGATCACTCTCACGTGAGGCCCTTGCGCAGCTTGGGATTCGCGCGCGCGCGCTCGAGGATCACGTCGAGCTGCCGCAATTCATGACGGAGCACGTCCCATCCGCGCGGCGTGAGCGCGTAATACCGCCGCTGGGCCTGCTGACCGTTTGCGGAATCACTGGCGCGCGACGTGGCCTCCTCGATGAGGCCGTCGTCCTGCAGCCGCTGGACGGCTTCGTACAGCGTCCCTGGCCCCAGGCGGACCGTTCCGTTCGTGCGCTCCTCGACGCCCTGCTTTATGGCGTAGCCATGGAGCGCGCCGTCCGCTAGAGCGAGAAGGATGTGAATGACAGGGAGAGAGAGGGGTTTCCGCGGCGGCTCAGGCGGCTGTGGGCGCATAGACGTATCGTTAGACGATACGTCCAGCGATTTGGTTTAGTGGCAGCCCGGATGGCGATGCCGACGCCTACTTCATGCCAAAGCAATAGAGCGTATTGAGCGTCCGCAGATAGATCCGCCCATCGACGAGCGCGGGCGTGGCGTAGATGTTCTCGCGAAGATCGTTGACCGCGATCGGCTCGAGCTTGGGACCAGGCGGCACGACGTAGACGCGCCCCTGCTCGCTCGCGATGTAGACCTTGCCATCCCCGGCCACCGGGGACGCGTAGTAGTTATCCGTTGGTCCCTGCAGTCGTCCCTGCAGAACGAGCTCGCCCTTGTCCGGATCCAGCATCGTGACCAGACCACCACGGTCGTTGACCATGTAGAGGATGTTCCCGTAGATGAGCGGG
>DATLLF010000034.1:0-2677 GCA_035537955.1 Vicinamibacterales bacterium
GACCCGCTCTCCGACATCGCCGTCCTGAAGCTCAAGCCCGCGACGCCGCGAACCTTCCCGGCGGCGAAATTCGGCGACTCTTCGACCCTGCGCGTTGGTGATCGCGTGCTGGCGCTCGGCAGCCCTCTCGCGCTCTCGCAGTCGGTGACGATGGGAATCGTCAGCAATACCGAGATGATCATGCCGGGCATGTTCTGGCCGTTCAACCGCATGACGCTCGAAGGAGAGGACGTCGGATCGATCGTGCGGTGGATTGGTCACGATGCCGCCATCTTCGGCGGCAATTCCGGCGGGCCGCTCGTGAACATGTCCGGGCAGATCGTCGGCGTGAACGAGATCAGCCTCGGGTTGTCGGGTGCAATCCCCGCGGACCTGGCAAGCGAAGTCGCGACGGCACTCATCGAGCACGGCCGCGTCCGTCGCGGATGGATCGGTCTCGAGATTCAGCCACTGCTCACGTCATCCACTACGAAGAGGGGCGCACTGGTGGGCGGTACCATCGAGGGCTCACCCGCGGCGAAGGCGGGGTTCGCATCCGGCGACGTCCTGCTCGCGCTCGGCGGTCACGATGTCGACGTTCGCTTCGCGGAGGAGATCCCGCCGTTCAATCAGCTGGTGATGCGGCTCCCACCTGGCAAGACGGTCGAAGCGACGGTGCTGCGCGGCACGGAACGAAAGACGTTTCGCGTCACGCCTGAGGATCGTGAAAACGCGGAGGCGCCGGTGCGTGAGATCACCGCGTTCGGCATTACGGCGTCGGACCTGACATCGTGGACGGCCAAGGAGCTGCGGCGTGCCTCGACCGCCGGCGTGCACGTCATGGGGATCCGTCCGGGCGCCGCAGCCGATGGCGCGAAGCCGTCGCTCGAAACCGGGGACGTGATCGTGTCGGTGGACGGTGAGGACGTCAAGACGGTGCAGGGGCTGGTCGATCTGACCGACCGCGTCGTTCGCGGACGCACCGAGCCGCTGGCGGTGCTCGTCGCGTTCGACCGGAAGGCCGAGCGACTGCTCACCGTTATCGAGCTCGCGCGGCCGGGGCTGCAGGATCCCGGACTCGAAGCGCGCAAGGCGTGGATCCCGATTGCCGTGCAGACGCTGACGCCCGAGCTCTCGGAAAAACTCGGTGTCGACGGCCGCAAGGGTGTCCGCGTCACACGTGTGCTCGGCGGCAGTGCCACGGCCGCGGGGCTTCAGGTCGGGGATCTGATTCTCGCCATCGATGGCGACCCGATCGAGGCATCACAACCGTCCGAGTCGGAGCTGTTCGAGACGATGATCCGCCAGTACAAGATCGGCGGAACCGTGACGCTGACGACCATGCGCGGCAAGGAGGAGCGGCCGGTGAAGGTCCAGCTCGAAAGCTCGCCGCGACTGCCGCGTGAGATGAAGAAGTACGAGGACCCGAACTTCGAGTTCCGCGCGCGGAATGTCGCCGAGATGGATCGTGCTCAGCTCACCGTGCCCGTGGGTGACAAGGGTGTTCTCGTAGAGGCCGTGCGCGAAGGCGGATGGGCGGCCCTCGCCCACCTTGCGGATGGCGACGTCATCCTGTCGGTCGACGGCGACCCGGTGCCCGATGTCGACGTGCTGAAAAAGAAGATGGAAGCCATCGCCGCCACCAAGCCGCGGTCCGTCGTCATGCACGTTCGTCGTGAGTTCAGAACGTTCTTCGTGGAGATGCAGACGGGGTGGCGATAAGACGGGTGCTCGGTGCTGCGTGCTCGGTGCTTGGTGCAGTGCTCAGTGCTCAGTGCTCAGTGTTGCGTGCTGACTGCTGAGTGCGTGTCCTCCGTGTCTGCTGCTGGTGGTTCGTGCTGGCCTGCCCTGACCGAGTCACGCGAGTACCTGCATCGAGCACAGGCGAGTCGAAGGGAGCTGACGTGAGACGAGCGATTTGGGTCGGATGTCTGACCGTAGTTCTGAGTGCCGTGCCTGCGCTCGCGCAGGACCAGCGCGGCGCTATGCGGGACATTTCCACGAAGTGGCAGAACGCGATCGTCAATGTACGCGTGTCGCTGAAGGTCCGGATGTCGGTCGGCGGCCGCGAGGTGCAGTCGATGGACGACACGGTGGAGGCCGTGGCCACGGTCATCGATCCGGCTGGCCTGACGGTGATGTCGCTGAGTTCGCTCGATCCCGGCGCGATGATGAGTCGTCTCATGGGCGGTGGTGGGCAAGCGGACCAGAAGATGTCGATCGCGTCCGAACCCACCGACGTCCGCATCCGGCTTGCCGACGGCAAGGAGCTGCCGGCGACGATCGTGCTCCGCGACCAGGATCTGGATCTCGCGTTCATCCGACCGACGACGAAACCGGCGAGCGCGCTGACGGCGATCAGCCTGGCTGAGGGCGGCACGCCGGCCGTTCTCGAGGACCTCGTCGTGCTCGGCCGCCTCGGACGCGTGGGTGGCTGGGTACCGTCGTCGATCCTGTATAGCGTTGCGGCCATCATGCAGAGGCCGCGAACCTTCTTCGTCCTCAATGGGCCGGTGGGAACCGGGATGCCGGCGTTTCAATCTAACGGCAGGATCGTCGGGCTGCTGACGATGCGGCAGATCGATCCCGGGCGCATGAGCATGTTCGGGATGATGGGCGGCACTGAAGGCGCCGGCCTGATCTCGGTCGTTCTCCCTGCCGCTGACGTTCTCGAGATCGCCAAACAGGTGGATGAAAA
>DATLLF010000035.1:0-8596 GCA_035537955.1 Vicinamibacterales bacterium
CCTTCAATGCGGATGGCGTCACGGACCAGGGCGGCAGCGCGGTCGGGAGCATACCGGCGGATTTCCTGCCGTGCCTGCAGGAACACCTCGAATGCGCGAGCGTCCGCAATCGGCCGTTCCGCGAGTCGGCGCCGCTTCTCGCCCTGCTGACGTGGACGAAGGTGCTTCGCGTCCGCTCGGGGGTCAGCAACGACAGGACGCCACTCGACGAGGCGGAGAGGGAAGCGAGCGAGTTACTGCGGCGCATGCCGCACGCCCCCTACGGCCACTCGCTCCTGGGCCACATCGAGTACGAGCGCGGGCGCATGCCTGAATCCGCGCATCATCTGAAGCTCGCACTGGAGCAGGAGCCGAACGACTCCGACACGTTGCTGATGCTCGCGATGACATACACGGGCGCGGGACAGAACGCGCTTGCTCAGGCGACTGCGAAGCGCATGATGGACTGCGACCCGCTGTCGCCGCTGTCATGGATGGCGACCGGCGTACCGCTCTGGTTCGTCGGCCGCGCAACCGAGACGATCCCGTCGCTGCAGCGCGCCCTCGAGATCGATCCTTACAATTTCATCGTTCACTGGTCCATCGGATACACGTATGCACTGCTCGACCAGCTGCCGAACGCGTCGCGGCATGCCAAGGCGCTCAACGACATGGGACCGGACGTGCCCTACACGCGGCAGCTGCTGTCGCTGATCGATGGGATCGAAGGACGGCGGGAGACCGCCCTGGAGCGGATCCAGCCGATCGATGTTGCGCGGCTCGACCCGCACCATCTGTTCCACTTTGCCGAATCCTTCATTCTCGCAGGGGAGCAGGATCGCGGGCTGGAGCTGCTGGAACGCGCAGTCACCGGGTTCTATCCGCACCTCTACATGGCGGAGTACTGCCGGTTCCTCGATCCAGTGCGAGCGACGCCGCGGTTCACGGGCGTCCTTGCGACCGCGCGCGAACTCGCCGCATCGTTTCCCCGGAAGGAAGCGGCGCTGGATGCCCGAATCACCGAACACACACTCTGATCCGCGCGGTGCGCCCCGGCGCGAGGCGGTTCTGGAGCGGGCCG
The DNA here is from genome assembly GCA_035537955.1 of Vicinamibacterales bacterium. Taxonomy (GTDB): domain Bacteria; phylum Acidobacteriota; class Vicinamibacteria; order Vicinamibacterales; family 2-12-FULL-66-21; genus JACDCA01. The sequence continues at coordinate 1,061 of DATLLF010000035.1, forward strand.
CCGTGGAGCTATCAGGATGACCGACGACACACGCACGAAACACGTTGACCAGCCGACGCTTTCGGCCGACGTCACCGTGGTCCCCGCCGTGGACGGTCCGCTGCCTCCGCTGATCGGTGAATACCGCCCCGTCCGCCGCCTCGGCGAAGGTGGCATGGGCATCGTGTACGCGGCGGAGCAGCGCAACCCGCTGCGCACGGTCGCCCTCAAAGTCATTCGCGGCGGGCAGTTCGTCGACGACCTGCAGGTCAGGATGTTCCAGCGCGAAGCCGAAACGCTGGCACGCCTCAAGCATCCCGATATCGCCGCGATCTACGAAGCCGGTCGCACTGACGATGGGCAGCATTACTTCGCAATGGAGCTCGTCGAAGGGCCGACGCTTGCCGACTTCCTGGCGCGACGAACGGCGGCGCTCGACAGCACCGAGTTGCGCTTTCGACTTCGTTTGATGCGGCGGATCTCGGAAGCGGTGCATTACGCGCATCAGCGCGGCGTGATCCACCGCGATCTCAAACCGTCCAACATCATCGTCACCGACATCCCACCGGGCGATGCAGTTGGCGACCCGGGGATCAAGATCCTCGATTTCGGTCTCGCGCGTATCGTCGACAGTGACGTCGGCGCGACGGTCGCCACCGAGGTCGGCATGATCAAGGGAACCTTGCCGTACATGAGTCCAGAGCAGGCGCGTGGCGATCCCGGTGAAATCGACGTGCGTACCGATGTCTATGCGCTGGGTGTGATGCTGTACGAACTGCTGACCGGCGTGCGTCCATACGATACGGCATCGGGGCTGATCGACGCGCTGCGGGTGATCTGCGAAGAACCGCCGCGTCCGCTGCGTCAGGTCTGGCGGTCGCCGGCGCGACTCGATCCCGACCTCGCGACGATCATCGGCAAGGCGCTGGCGAAACGCGCCAACGAGCGTTATTCGAGCGCGGGAGCGCTCGCGCAGGATGTTGACAGGTTGCTCACGTCCCAGCCGATCCTCGCGCGACCGCCCAGCACGATGTATCAGCTGCGCAAGCTGATCGCACGGCGCAAAGCCCCGTTTGCGGCGGCGGCGGCGATGCTCGCGCTGTTGATCGCCTTCGCCGCCGGCATGAGCGTCCTGTATGCGAAATCGCAGGCCAACCTGCAGCGCGCGCAGAGTGCTGAATCGGAAGCTCGCGAGAACTTCTCTCTCGCGCGGGATTCCGTGGACCGCTACCTCACGAAGGTGGGTGACAGCCCCGAGCTGCGCGCCTACGGACTCGAAGACCTGCGCAGGCAGTTGCTCGAAACGGCGCGCGAATTCTACGAAACATTCACGGCCCGCCGGGCCGACTCGCAGGAGATGCAGGTCGAGCTGGGACACGCGTGGGCACGGCTGGCGCGCATCAGCCGTACCGTGGGCGATCACAAACGCGCGCAGGAAGCGCTGGGGAAGGCGGTCACCGCCTTCGAGTCATGGCAGGCCGGACGTCCGCAGGACGACGCCGCGCGCATGCAACTGGCCGGCGCGGTCGGTGATCTGGCGCTGGTGCTCGGCGACACGGCGCAAGTGGCGGAGGCGGAGAAGAACTACAAGCGCGCGATTGCCATCGGCGAGCCGCTCGCCGCGCACGGTGATCCGGCGCGAACGGCGCAGCACGCCAACATCCTCGACAACTACGCGCAACTGCTGGAGCGCGCACGGCGGCCGGAGGAGTCGGAGCGGATGTATCGCCAGTCGCTCGAGCTGCGCACCGGAATCACGGCGAAGAATCCGGACAACCTGACCTGGCGGCATCAGCTCGTGCAGGGATACGTGAATCTCGGTGCTCTCTTCGCACGGTCCGGCCGCCTGGCGGAAGCCGAAGCGGAGCTGAAGAAAGCCGCGCCTCTCGCGGCCAAAAACGCGGCGGCCGTTCCGGCGGAGCCCGATTATCAGCACGCCCTCGCGGCGGTCTACTCGAATCTGGCAGGTGTGGAGATGCTTCTCGGCCGATTCGACGAAAGCCGCGAGGCCTACAACAAAGAGCTGCCCACGCGCGAACGGCTGGTGACCGACCATCCCAACGTGCTCGAGTACCGCCTTCTGCTGGGCAGCACATATACGAATCTCGGAGAGCTCGAGATCCGGCAACATCAGCCCTCGGTGGCGCTTCCGTCGCTCGCTCGGGCGATCGCCACGTTCGACTGGGTGCTCGCACGGGCGCCCAGCCACGCGACCGGCCGGTTCTATCAGAGCTATACGCTTGCGTATCAGGCGCAGGCGTTCGCCGAGTTGCGTCGCTACGCTGAAGCGATCGCCGCCTGGGAGCGCGCCATCAGCTTCGACGACCGCAAGGATCCCGCATTACGCCGCGGCCTCGAAGCAGCTCGGGCGCACCGGCGCTGATTATCTCCAGCTGCTTGAACGGCCGGCAGCAACCCACTGAGTCCGCCCGCCGAACTCGGGTGTAACATCCCGCCCCATGCGCCACATCCATTTCCCGCACACGCGTGCGCTGTTCACGATTGCGTTTGCCATCACCATCCTGACAGGCGCGCCCGGAGCGCAGACCACGCAGCGCCCCAAGACGCTGCCAAGCGAGATGCCGCCGGCCTTTCGGCCGGTGACGGAGAGCTTCGACCACGTGCGTCGGACGGTGATGGTCCCGATGCGCGATGGCGTGAAGCTCCACACCGTCATCCTGGTGCCGAAAGGGGCCAGAGGAGCGCCGATCCTGCTCACGCGCACCCCGTACGACGCGGACGCACTCACGGCACACACCAACAGTGCTCAGCTCGCTTCATCGCTCTACGGCTACGACAACGCGACCGATGTCATCGTCGAAGGCGGCTACATCCGCGTGGTGCAGGACGTGCGCGGCAAGTACGGATCCGAGGGAGACTACGTGATGAACCGGCCGCTCAGCGGTCCGCAAAATCCGACGCCGATCGACCATGCGACGGATACGTACGACACGATCGACTGGCTGGTGAAGAACGTCCCTGAGAGTAATGGCAAGGTCGGGATCCTCGGGATTTCCTACGACGGGTTTCTCCCGCTGATGGCGCTGGTCAATCCTCACCCCGCGCTGAAGGTGTCGGTGCCGATGAACCCGATGGTCGACGGTTGGATGGGAGACGACTGGTTCCACAACGGAGCGTTCCGCCAGCAGATGATGCCCTACGTGCACGACCAGGAGGCCACCCGCGACAACAGCATCACCTGGTGGACCAGTCACTATGACGATTACGACACCTATCTCTCGGCCGGATCCGCTGGCGAACTCGGAAGGCGACATGGGCTCGACCAGGTCGGCTTCTGGCGCAAGATCATCGAGCACCCGTCATACGACGCGTTCTGGCGCGATCAGGCGATGGACAAGGTGCTCGGCGCGCTGCCGCTGAAGGTGCCGGTGATGCTCGTTCATAGTCTCTGGGACCAGGAAGACATCTACGGTGCGCCAGCCGTGTACGCGGCACTCGAGCCGAAGGACTCCGCAAACGACAAGGTGTATCTCGTGATGGGCCCCTGGCATCATGGCCAGGAGATCCTCGAAGGCAGCAGCCTCGGAGCAATCCGCTTCACCAGCGACACGGCGCTCTACTTCCGCCAGGAGATCCTCCGTCCGTTCCTCGATCACTATTTGAAGGATGGCGCGCCGGCGGCGGATGTCGCGCCGGTCTCGGCGTTCGAAACAGGCAGCAACACCTGGCGTCGTCTCAAGGCATGGCCGTCGGGTTGCGACGCCGGCTGCACGGTGCAGAAGACGCCGTTCTATCTGGGTGCGGGGTTGAAGGTCACCGCGTCGGCCCCGGCGTCCGCCGAGACGGGGTTCGAGGAATACGTTTCTGATCCTGCGAAGCCAGTGCCGTTCCGCGCCCGTCCGATCAAGCCGGTGGGAGGCCCGTATTGGGCGCAGTGGCTCGTGGACGATCAGCGCGAAGCGGCCGGACGCACCGATGTGCTCGCATTCGTATCCGCTGTGCTCACAGAACGCATGAAGATCAGCGGGCAGCCGCAGGTGAATCTCGTCGCGTCCACGAGCGGCACCGATTCGGATTGGGTGGTGAAGCTGATCGACGTTTATCCGGACGAAGTGGCGGCGCAGCCCGCGATGGGCGGCTACCAACTGATGGTGTCAGGGGACATCTTCCGCGGCCGCTATCGCGAGAGCCTCGAGAGCCCGAAGGCGATTCAGCCGGATACACCCGTGCCCTACAAATTTGCCCTGCCGACAGCGAACCACGTGTTCCTCCCCGGCCATCGCGTCATGGTCCAGGTGCAGTCCTCGTGGTTCCCGCTCTACGACCGCAACCCGCAGACATTCGTGCCCAATATCTTTTTTGCAAAACCGGAGGACTTTCGCAAGGCCGTGCAGCGTGTCTACCGCGCGAGCTTCGTGGAACTGCCGGTCGTCAAAGGGTCATAACGCGTGGCGGGTCCCCCGAACGACGCGTGGCGCGGGTGGCTTTACGCCCTATAATCCGGTAACCCCTGTGCCCCTGACCGGCGGGACTCGCCTTGGTCCGTTCGAAATCGTCGCGCCGCTCGGCGCCGGCGGAATGGGTGAGGTGTATCGCGCGCGGGATACACGGCTCGGCCGCGACGTCGCGGTCAAGATCCTCCCATCGCACATGGCCGCGGATGTCGCCTTTCGCGACCGATTCGAGCGGGAGGCGCGAGCGGTGGCGAGCCTCAGCCACCCGAACATCCTCGCGCTGTTCGATGTCGGGGAGTCCGACGGTCTCCGCTACATCGTGACCGAGCTCGTCGACGGCGAACCGGTCAAGGGCCCACTTCCGCTACGCAGGCTGCTGGACGTTGCCGCCCAGATTGCCGCCGGACTCGCTGCCGCGCACGAAGCCGGCGTGGTCCACCGTGACATCAAGCCTGACAACCTGCTGATCACGCGCGACGGCCGCGTGAAAATTCTCGATTTCGGTCTTGCCCGTGGGGACGGCGTCGCGGAGATCGGCGAAACGCGCGCGGTGACGTCCGCCGGAACATTGCTCGGCACCGTCGCCTATATGAGCCCGGAGCAGGCACAGGGACTGCTCGCGGACGCTCGATCGGATCAGTTCTCGTTCGGACTCGTCCTCTACGAGCTGGCGACAGGGCGCAAGGCGTTCGCGCGCGACAGCGGCGTGCAGACCCTGTCGGCGATCATCGAGCACGATGCCGATCTTGCGCCGCTCGCGCTCCTTCCGGTGCAGCTCCAATGGATCATCGAGCGGTGCCTCGCGAAAGACCCCGCGGAACGCTATGCGTCGACAGCCGACCTGTACCGCGACCTGCGCCACCTCCGCGAGCGGCAATCGGAGATTGGCCGTGCGATTGCGCCACCGACCCGTCAGGCGACAACGATGCGGCGGGCGTTGGGCCCCGCGCTGGTCGTGCTCGCGCTGGCTGCGGGCGTCGCTGCCGGCATGTTCGTGCGAGGGCAGCGCGAAGCACCGGCATCGATCAACGCGTACCGTTTCGTGCCCTTCGCCGTGGATGCCGGCGTGCAGTCAATGCCGGCGTGGGCACCCGACGGGCAAACCATGGCGTTCAGCGGCGAGGTCGACGGGTATTACCAGATCTTCACGCGCAGGCTCGATCAGTCCGCGGCGTCCGCCGTGACGGCCCTCCCAGGAGATTGCGTCTATCCGCAATGGGACGCGACCGGAACGAGGATCTTTTTCGAGATGAATCCGGCGCTTGCCCAATCGCTGCAGGCGGATTCGAGCGAACTCTGGATGGTCAGCGCTGCCGGTGGCGCGCCGGAACGGCTGCTGTCGGGTATAACCGCATTCACGCTCGCGCGCGATGACAACACGGTCGTCTTCCTCCGACGCGAGTCGCCACAGGCAGAACAGGGAACGTACGTGATTCGCGCGCTGGATCTGCGAAACCGCACCACGCGTGACGTGATGACGGCCCCCGTGAAGTGGGACCGCACGTACAACCCAACCAGTCGAGGACTTCGCTTCTCTGCCGACGGCCGTTCGCTCGCTCTGCTCAGACCCGGCGGCGCTGACTTGATCGTGTTGCCGAACCCCCTCTCTTCGAGCGGAGGGGCCGCTCGCACGATCCGCCTCGCTCCTGCGGAGGGGGGCGTCGTCAGCCTGTACGAGTTCGACTGGATGCCCGACAATCGGCACGTGCTGCTGGTGCTTCGGGATGCGCGCGGCGGCGATCAGTCGTTGTGGATTGGAGACGTCGATGCCGGGTCGGTGACCCGTCTCACCGCCTCTTCGCTGTGGGAATCCATGCCTGCCGTTTCGCCGGATGGCACACGGATCGCATTCAGCAGCACGCCGCTCGACTGGGACCTCTTCGAGATCGACCTCGCCAGCGGAGTGACGCGGCAGCTGATTGCCAGCGCCAAGTACGACGGCTGGGGCGACTGGATGCCCGACGGATCCGGCCTGGTGTTCTCGACGCAGAGGACCGGCCGCTTCGAGATCTGGCAGCGATCGTTTCGTGATGGCGCCACGCGAAGCATTGTCACTCCCGACGCGTTCCCCGGCGAACCGTCGCTCTTCCTCGTTCAAGGAGCGGTGTCGCCAGACGGGCGAAGTCTCGCCTACGTGCGCTACGCGCCGAGCGGAACACGCGTCTACGTGACGGCGATTGCCGGAAGCCGTCCCGTCCAGCTCACTCCGGACGCGGTGGCCGACGCCGCGGACGACGGGCCCCGATGGTCGCCCGACGGGCGCTGGATCATGTTTCGGCGCAGTCACCAACTACTCAAGGCACTGGCGAGCGGCGGTACCTCACCGACGTCGATCGCGGACAACATCGTCGATACCACGACCATGACGGACGGAGCTGCGAAATGGCTGCCTGATGGCCGCAGCGTGATCTACCGTGCCCCCGATGGATTGACACAGATTTCGACCGAAGACAGAACGTCGCGCCTGATCGTTCCCGCGCAGCCGATCATGTCCTGGGACGTCTCGCCTGATGGCCGACTCGTCTACGCCATCGTCGAGCGAAACAAGCGGATGATGGATCTGGTTGCGATCGACGTGGCCACGGGCGCGCAGCGTACGTTGCATCCTCTCGGGCGCCGGCCGTTAACGCCCGACTACGCCGGGTACTGGGACACGGTGCGCGCCCTGCGCGTCTCGCCGGATGGCAAACGAGTCATGTACGCTCGGCTGAACCCGACAGCAGACGTCTGGATTCTGGAGGGAATCGGCGGGCGAAACCACTGACGGCGACGGCGCTGACAGTCATTTGGATCGCTCGTCAGCCGGCCGCCATCCGAGGATCATGCGAAGCTCGCGACCGGCGGGGGTAACGTCAGGCGGACGGACCATCAGAAATCGCGCCCCGTCGAGGCTGACATCGTACGCCGGTCGTCCAGCCGGCCCTGTCTCGTAGATGCCTCTGAAGAGCTCCCGCGGGGACTGCACCGCGAGCGCCGGCTGCGTTCGGATCGATGCCACCATCATGCTGGCGCCATTGCGAAAATAGAGCTCGCCGCCGTCGCGTCGCCACACCGGTTCGGATCCGCCTTCCTTCGACACCTGCACCGCCCGGGACAAATCCGCAAAGGGAGCGACGAATACTTCCGGAGTCCCGGTTCGATC
>DATLLF010000036.1:0-5092 GCA_035537955.1 Vicinamibacterales bacterium
GCGCGGAGTGGAAGTCATCTCGCTGGGTCGATACTGCCGCGAGCGCGCGCCCCGGCACGGCGTGGTGGTCGGATTTGCCGCGGTCGAGCCGCGGGAGATCAGGCGCGGTGTTCGTGAGCTCGCCTCGGCACTCAGGTTCATCTCGCGTCGCCGTGGCCGGCGCTGAAATCGGGCGGTGGGCTATCATCGACACCGAGCGATGGCACACCGAGATACGAGCGTTTTCCGCTGGCTTCTCCTCGTCCTGGTGGCGATGATCACCGCCGGCCCGATGACCGCCGCGCAGCCGCCCGCCGATCCCCACCGCCGCTACTTCGAGCTCGGCGACTTCACCTTCGAAAGCGGCGTGGTGCTGCCGAAGGCGAGGACGGCGTACGCCACGTTCGGGACGCTGAACGCCGACAAGAGCAACGTCGTGCTCGCGCCCTCGTGGTACGGCTCGGATCACCACGGCTACGACTTCCTGCTCGAACCCGGCGCGGCGCTCGATCCGGCCCGCTATTTCGTCGTGGCCACCGAGATGTTCGCCAACGGCTTCTCGTCGTCGCCGAGCAACACGCCCGCGCCGTTCGACGGACCGCGATTTCCGGCCGTGGCCATCCGCGACAACGTGGAGGCCGCGCGGCGGCTCCTCCAGTCCGAGTTCGGCGTCAGTCGCCTGCACGCCATCGTCGGCTTCTCGATGGGGGCACAGCAGGCGTTCCAGTGGGCGGTGTCGCACCCTGGCGCGGTCGCCCGCATCGTGCCGTACTGCGGCACCGCGAAGACCTACCCGCACGGACAGGTACGGCTCGAAAGTGCGATCGCCGCACTGACTGCCGACCCGGTGTTCAACGGGGGCAACTACACCACGCCGCCGCGAACCGGGATGGCGGCCTGGTCGAAGCACTGGGCCGCGTGGGTGTACTCGCAGGAATGGTGGCGGCGCGAGCTGTTCCGGCCGCGGGCGTCGAGCGTGGACGAGGCGCTGGCGCAGCGCGTCGAACGCGATGCGCCGCGCGACGCCAACAATCTGATCGCGCAGGCGCGCACCTGGCAGCGCCACAACGTCGGCGACACCACGGGATTTGGCGCCGACCACGAGCGCGCGCTCCGGTCGATCGAGGCGCAGGTGCTCTACATGCCGTGCGAGACCGATCTGTACTTCCCGATCGGCGACGCGAGCTACGAAGCCGCGTTTCTCCGTCACGGCACCCTCCGCCCGATCCCGTCGTTGTGGGGACACTCGGCGGGTGGCGGCGCCAATCCGGACGACAACGCCTTCATCAGCGCCGCGATTCGCGACTTCCTTCGCTAGCCCGCAGCGTCAGGCCCGCTCGGCCTGACGGAAGCCGGCTCGTCGGCCCCCGCATCAGAGAAGTCCCTCGCGTCCTCATCTGAAGCTTGAACCCAGTCCACCAGGGCGGAGAACAGCGTAAGATGGGTGCCCGCTTGCTACCTTGGCGGAGTGCGTCCACTCCGAGACCTGAATGCTCCACTCGGCGTCGCGTCAGTTGTTCGGCCGAGAACGCGAGCTTGCTGTACTGATCCGCGCTCTGGCCGACAGCGAGCGCGGCAGCGCGCGTGTCGTCTGGATTGGCGGGGAGCCGGGTATCGGGAAGACGCGGCTTGCAGAAGAGCTCGCGGCGGCGGCGACGGCGACCGAACGCGCAACAGTCGCGTGGGCACGCTGCGTTGACGCCGATGCGGCGCCGCCGTACTGGCCATGGGCCGAAGGTATCCGGGCCTTGCTGGGGACGGTGACGCTGGAGGAGCTCCAACTCCCGGTCTCGTGCCTCAAGCGTCTCAGCGCGCTGGTTCCGGACCTTGTGCATCATCCTGCGATGACAGCTCGGCCAGCTGCGCTGAAGAATGCGTCCGACCGCTATCAACTGTTCGATGCCGTTCGCACGTTGCTGCAACGCGCCTCCTCACGCGTATTGCTCGTCCTCATTTTCGACGACCTGCATCAGGCCGACGCGAGCTCCTTGTTACTGCTGGAATTCGTCGCACGCGAACTTGCCGACAGTCGGCTTCTCATCGTCGTGACGTATCGCGCCGACGAAATATCGACGCGCCTGGGAGAGACGATGGGGGAGCTTGCGCGTGTCGGTCTGCAGAAGGTGGTCCTGACGGGACTCGGGTTGAAGGAGACAGGTCAGTTGCTGACATACGTTTCCGGTACCAGCTGTTCTGACGACCTTGTCCGCCAAGTCCACGCCCGGACCAGCGGCAATCCATTCTTCGTGACCGAGGTTGCGCACCTTCACTCGTCGGATCGCGACGTGATACCGGACAACGTTCGCGCCGTCCTGCAACGACGCTTGAGCCGCTTGTCGGAGGCGACCATTCAGCTGCTCACCGTGAGTTCGGTAATGGGCCGTGAGTTCGACTTCCGCATCGCAGCAGCGATCGTCCAGCCTGGCCGCGACCGCGATCTGCTGGCCGCGCTTGACGAAGCTCTGGAGCGTCTGATCGTCGAGCCCATGCCGGCAGCAGGAGAGAGCTGGTATCGGTTCAGGCATGAGCTGGTCAGAGACGCCGTGTACGAGAGCGTCTCGCCGAGCCGCCGAGCCCACTGGCACGCCGCTGTTGTGTCGCTGATGGAGCAGCGACTGGGTGCACGTGTCGAGGAGCATGCTGCCGATCTCGCCTATCACGCCGCACGTGCAGAAGCGCTCGTCGGCTCGCCGCGCGTCGTCAAGTACTCGCGGCTGGCGGGTGAGCGGATGCTGGCGACGCATGCCTTCGACGGGGCGCTACGGCATTTCGAGCGCGCCTGGCGCGCCCGGAACTCCGTGCCGTGCGACGATGAGGCGGCCGGAATTCTGGCCGGACTCGGCCTGGCACAGGCCGCGACAACGGTCCGGTGGAAACGGCAGGAGGCATGGGCCAACGTACGGCGTGCGATCGACCACTACGTCGAGGCCGGCGAGATCCAAAAGGCAGTCGCGGCAGTGACGCACGCGTCGCTCGCCGCAGAGGGTGTGGCGGGCGTCACCGACGTCATCCGCCGGCTGCTGCCGTTCGTCAGCGAAGGCTCGCGCGAAGCCGCGTTGCTGCTCGCTCGAGGGGCGGCGGCCGCGTACTTCGAGACCGGGAGCGACCAACCGACGCAGCAATGGTTCACGCGCGCGCTCGGGATCGCTTCGTCGCATGAGGATGCCCGGGTCGAACTGCGGGTGCTCGCCCAGTCTCTTTCGGTGGACCACTTCGCTCTTCGCTGGCACGACGCGCTCGTGAAGAGCCGTCGCGTGCTGGAGCTCGCGGGGCAGGTCGACGAGCTCCACTGGCAGGCGTACGCGAGCTACCGCGCTGCGTTCGTCCTGACCCACACAGGACGAATCGAGGAGGCAAGCGGCCAAGCGCAGGAAAACCTGGCGGTGGCCGAGCGTCTTCGCGACCGCGGACTGCTGGCGGATGCCCTGTACATGAAGGCACTGCTCGCTCAACTGCGCGGACAGTGGGAAGAGGCGCGAGCGCAGAGCGATCGGGGACTGACACTGGCAGCCGGCCATCTGCCGCTTCTCTACGGACGCGCCGTTCTCGAGTACGAGACCGGCAACGACGTCGCCGGTGGCCAGTACGTGCAACGCCTCATCGACGCCGATCGCGATGCCCAGCCCTACCCGCTCGCCGGCGTTTTCACGGCCGTGGCGTTGTCGCAGATCGCCTATATCACCAACGGGGCGCCCGACACCGAGCTGGCGATGCGCGCCGCTCGTGCGGTCATAGCGAAGCCGTCCGCGGCTCGTAATGCCGTGGTCAGCGCGCGGATGGGGCACGCGCTGCTAGCCGTGCTCGACGCGGACGTTGATGAGTGCGAATCGGACCTCGAGGCGTTGGCGCCGTTCGAGTCTGTGATGCCAACGCAGTGGAATCTGGCAATGGGCCGTGTGCTCGGGCTTCTCGCTCATGCGGTCGGCCAGAAACGCCGCGCGTGGAGCCACTTCGAGCGGGCGTTGGCGTTCTGCCGTGCGAGCGGGTTCAAGCCCGAGCTCGGCTGGACCTGTCACGATTATGCCGCCGCGCTCCTGGACAGTGGCGCCCGGGACGACAGGCTGAAGGCGGCGGCACTGCTCGATGAAGGCGAGCGGATAGCCACAGCACTCGATCTCGTCCAGCTTGGCAAGCGCATCTCTGCGTTCCGCGAACGTTATCGACTGCGGCTGGCGCGCAATCCCGCCGGCCTGACCACGCGTGAGTTCGAGGTCCTGCAGTTGCTCGCCAGCGGCAAGGCCAACAAGGACATTGCGGAGGCGTTGTTCATCAGCACCCACACGGTCGCCGTGCACGTCGCGCGTGTGCTCGAGAAGACGGGCTCGTCGAACCGTACCGCGGCGGTTGCGTACGCCACTCGTCACCACCTGCTCGAATCGACTCGCTCGGGAACCGTTGAGGATCGACGGCCGAAAAATAGCTAATCCTGCTGATGCCCGAATCAGCTCACCGCCCCTACGATCGCGGCAGTGGTGAGCCGTCCGTGATACTCGCACGAACGCTGTCCGGCGATCACGTCGCTCTCGAATCCGCGGTGATAGATGCGTTCGCCAGTGGCTTGGCCGGACGTGTGGTGGTCGAGAACGCCGTCGGGTACGAGCAGGCGCGGCGGGTCTGGAACGGCCTCATCGACAGGCGGCCTGCCGTCATCGTCCAGTGCGCGGGTGCGGCGGATGTCCTGGACTCGCTGCGATTCGCAGGTGACCACGATCTGCTCGTGGCGGTTCGCGGTGGCGGACACAACGTCGCGGGCTTCGGCACCTGTGATGGCGGCCTCGTCATCGACCTCTCCTCGCTCCGAGGCATCCGCGTCGATCCGGCAAGGCGCACGGTGCGCGCGCAGGCCGGGGTCACGTGGGGCGACCTCGATCGCGAGACGCAGGCGTTCGGCCTCGCCGTCCCGGGAGGAGTCGTTTCGACGACGGGCATCGCCGGCCTCACGCTCGGTGGCGGCCAGGGGTGGTTACGGCGCACCTACGGAATGACCTGCGACAGTCTGCTCTCGGCAGATGTGATCACGTCCGGCGGAGAATTCGTCACCGCTAGTGACACGGAGCGCGCGGACCTCTTTTGGGCTTTGCGCGGTGGCGGCGGCAACTTCGGGGTCGTCACC
>DATLLF010000037.1:0-5147 GCA_035537955.1 Vicinamibacterales bacterium
CGATTGCACGAGCACTCCGCCGTGAAGCGCATTCGCGCGTCCAGGCGGGAGGTCGAGCTGACGACCGAGGGCGGCACGATACGGGCCGAGACGGTGATCGTCGCAACCGCTGCGCCGATTCAGGATCTCCGCGGGCTGCGCCGTCATCTGCAGGCGGAACATTCGTATGGAGTGATGACCGCACCGCTCCCCGCTCGAATGCGGAAGCAGGTGGGCTCGCGCAAGGCCGTTCTCGAATACGCCAGTGAACCAGGCCGCGTCGTCCGCTGGCTGCCGGACGATCGTGTACTCGTCCACGGTGCGCGTCAACCCGAGGTCCCGCCGCGAGCCGCGGAGCGCGCGCTCGTCCAACGGACCGGTCAGTTGATGTACGAGTTGTCGCTGATCTATCCGGAGATTTCCGGGCTGGCGCCTGAAGGATCCTGGGCCGGAACCGACTACAACACCGCGGACGGCCTCCCCTTTCTCGGTCCGCACCGCAACTATCCGCGTCACCTGTTTACGTTCGGATCCTCGCGCCACGGCGCCGCGCTTGCGTGGACCGCCGCACGCCTCGCGCTGCGCTACTTCGCCGGCGAGCCCACGCGCGCCGACCAGGAGCTGGGTTTCAGCAGGATTCTGTAGCGCGCTTTATTCTCCAAAGATCCCCCTCATCGCGATGTCGATCTCCGGATAGCGGAAATGATAACCGTGTGATTGCGCCTTTGCGGGGATGACACGTTGGCCCGTGAGCAGCAGCGGCTCCGCCATCTCTCCAAACATTGCCTTCAGCGCGAATGCGGGTGCGGGCAGGAGGCTCGGGCGGCGCAGCGCGCGGCCGAGCGCGCGTGCGAACTCGCGGTTCATAACGGGATGTGGCGCGGTCGCGTTGATCGGCCCGATCGCTCCGGGTGTCTCGATGATCCAGCGGATCATCTCGATTACGTCGAGTCGATGGATCCACGACATGTATTGTCGGCCGCTCCCGATGCGACCGCCGGCGAAGTAGCGGAAGGGCCGCATCATCTTCGGCAGTGCGCCGCCCGTCTTCTCGATGACGATGCCCGTGCGGAGCAGGACGACGCGTGTGCCGGAAGGCTCCGCTTTGCGGGCCTCGGTCTCCCATTCTTCGGCAAGCCGCGCGAGAAAGCCTTGGCCAGCCGGGGCGTTCTCGGTCTTTGGCTCGGCGCCGGAAGGCCCGTAATAGCCGACGGCGCTCGAACTGATGAAGACGCGGGGAGGTTTCGCTGACTTGCCGATCGCATCGACCAGGCTACGGGTTGCGAGGATCCGGCTGTCGCGCAGTGCGGCCTTCCGTTGCGGCGTCCACCGGCGGTCGCCCAGAGATTCACCGGCCAGATTGATCACCGCATCCGCATCGTCGACCACGTTGGCCCAGGGACCGCTCGTGCCCGAGGGGCGCCAGCCAACTCGCGTGATCCCTGGCTTGCCGGTGCCCGGATCGTGCCGTGCCTCGCCATCGGGCAGCGCCCGCGTCAGAACGCGGACGTCGTGGCCTTCCTCAGCGTAAACCTCGGCCAGCGGACTGCCGATGAACCCGGTGCCGCCCGCGACAACGAATCTCATATCAGTTCCTGATCTCCATCACGCGCCAGCCCGGCGCAGACCAGCGGATCCCGTTTCTTTGACGCAGAAGGGGTCCCGGGGGTTTGCGCTAAAATGCCGGGCCGCGCCGGGGCGACGCAGTGCCCGGACGGCGAGCGCCGACAGCAGCACGCGCCTATCGTATGTGATCCGCCGAAGCGGTCCGATCCGCTTCAGCAGACGCGATCCAGGCGTGAACCTCATCGAGCACTTCCGCGAGCTCCGCCCGGCGGCGGCGCAGCGCCGTACGCGTGGTGTGGCGAGCGCCTCTCGCCGCGAACCACGAGCGCGCTGTTTGCCAGGCCGACGACTCGCGCTCGATCGCGAGAAGGCCACCGACGGCGAGCAGCGGAACCGTCATCACCGCCAGTGTTGCCGGAAGCAATCCACCAGACCACCAGGCGAAACCGACAAGTGCGGCCATCCACATCGAGTAGATGAGCGTGCCCGCGACCACCTTCACGGTAGCCGTGACATCCGTCTCGCGAGTGATCCTCGACGCAAGCGCGGTGAGGCCGTACGGCACGGCGAACGTCACAATGGCGGCGGCTGCGAACGGCAGGAGCACGACTGCCAGCGGCGCCTCCCTCGCGATGAACGCGAGAGCGGCTGCGTGGGACACGTCCCAGTCGAGGGCGTCGTCGGTGAGACCGAAGCGGCGGAGCCGATCGTCGTAGCGGCGAAGCTGAATCAGGGCCGACGCGTAAAACTCCGGCTGCTCCAGACGGACTCTGCGGACTGCATCGGCAATCGTCTTTCTTCGTTCGACGTCCGTTGCCGCGTCATCCTCGGCAGCACGCCCTGCGACATACAGGCGGTTCAGCCGCTCGACCAGCTGCGCGTCGCCCTCAGGATCCGCCTCGACGAGGAGCGCGCGCATGTGATCACCGATGTGGCGCGTCAGCTGCCGAACAGCGTCCGAGTTTGCTTCCACGGCAACGACACGAAACGGCGCACCATAGGCCACCGTCGCCCTGGACCTGAACGTCGTCTTCCGTTCCAGATTGATTCCGACGGGAACCATGTGCACATCGATGCCTGACGCGGCGGCGCTCAAAGCCATTCTGGCGGCACCGGTGCGCAGTTCCTCGAGGCGCCCTGACGAGTGGCTGATGCCCTCGGGAAACACGCAGACCGCTTCACCTCGCGAGAGCGCGGCGTGTACGGCGGCAAACGTTTCGTCATTCTTTCCAGTCTCGACGCCATCCTGCTTTCGATAAACGGGGATGGTGGAAGCGGCGCCCAGCAGCGGCCTGAACGGTCCGGCGAACAGGGTGCTCTTCGCGAGAAAGCGCACTGGACGGCCTGCCGTCGCCATGACAAGCGCGGGATCGAGCAACGCGTTGAAATGGTTGGGCAGCAGCAGAAGAGGACCGTTCTGCAGCGGACGGCCGGCAACGTCGACGCGATAGAACAGGTGCGCGACTGCCGCCGCGATGCGATCGATGGCCCGAGATCCTCGTCCCACTCTCGCTCCGCTCAGTGCGTCGCCGCCATCTCTCGCTCGCCGAAGCGAGCCTCACGCCTGCCGGCGTCCACGTCGACGCCGGTGAGGAGCAGCGTTCCCACGATGAAGAAGATGAGCACCGCGAGGATCGCGATCCTACCCTGGCCGCTCAACGAAACGACCACTGCGAACACCGCTGGGCCAAGCACGCCCGCGTATCGCTCGAACACGCCGAAAAACGCGAAGAACTCCGAGGACTTGTGGCGGGGGATCATGCTCGCGAACAGCGAGCGGCTGAGGGCCTGCGTGCCTCCTTGCACCAGGCCTACGAGCACGGCCAGCGCGAAGAAATGGAACGCGGTGCTCATGTAGTAGCCGAGGGCGGTGATCAAGGTGTAGACGCCCAGCCCGAGATACACCGCGGGCTTGGCGCCGATTCGGCCGGCGAGAGCGCCGAAGGCGAACGCCGCGGGGACGCCGATGAACTGCGAGAGGACCAGGGCGGTAATCATCGCTCCCGACTCGAGGCCGATCGTGTCTCCGTAGATCGCGGCCATCTTGATCATCGTCTGGATCCCGTCGTTGTAGACGAAGAAGGCGACGAGGAACACGAACGCGTTTCGATACTTGCGCAGCTCGCGGAAGGTGGCGAGCAGGTGACGGGCTCCCGCGGCGAGCGAGGTCTTCTCGCGTCCGCTGCCTGCGAGCGTGCGTGGCTCCGGCACACTCACAAACAGCGGGATCGAGAAGATCAGCCACCACAGACCAACCGCGGCGAGGCTCAGGCGTGTGCCCAGGTCC
Organism: Vicinamibacterales bacterium; assembly: GCA_035537955.1. Taxonomy (GTDB): domain Bacteria; phylum Acidobacteriota; class Vicinamibacteria; order Vicinamibacterales; family 2-12-FULL-66-21; genus JACDCA01. Next base: position 3,833 of record DATLLF010000037.1, read on the forward strand.
GCGCCCGAGAGACCAAATAGTGCCGGCTTCTGAATCATCAGGAGGTTGATTGCCAGCATCGTTCCGCCACCGAGATAGCCGATTGCATATCCGGCAGTCGAGACCCGATCCAGCTCCGATGCGTCGACGAGGTGCGGCAGCAGCGCTTCGTAGAAGACGATGCTCCCGGTGATACCGACGTTGCCGATGACGAACAGCGACAGCGCGAAGAGCCATGCGCCCGGGGTGAGCCAGAGCATCGCGAAACAGGAGGTGATCCCCACGCCCGCAAACACCGCGAGCAGGCGCTTCTTGACAGGGGCGTGGTCGGCGATCGCGCCGAGCAACGGCGCCACAATGGCCACGACGAGTATCGCGATCGTGCTGGCGGAGGCGAACAATGACAGGGCGTCCTTCTCGGGCAGATCGGCGGCGACAACGCGGCGGAAATAGATGGGAAACACAGCGGCGATGATCGTCGTCTGGTAGGCGGAATTCGCCCAGTCGTACATCGCCCATGCGCGCAGCTCGGGGCGCCCGAGTCCGAGCCGGTCGAGAACGGTCGCCATCAGTAGGTTCGGCGGGCGACCCACTCCCTGAGCAGCGAGTCCACCACAACGTAGCGTGCGCCTTCGCGGGCGAGAATGTCTTCACGAACGAGTGCCGCGAGCGACGCCTGCACCGTGGATGCGCCGGTGAGCCGGTGGCGCGCGCGCGTATCAGCGGACAGCAGCTCGCGGCCGTCCTGCAGCACCGCGGCGCGCAGCGCCGCGCGCTGCGCGAGCGTCAGCCGCTGCCAGATGCTCTCGAACAGCGTCTCGTGTTCGCCGAGCAGACGCGTCAGCGTCGTGTGCAGATCCTCGAGCGTCACCGCCCGCCGTCCGGCGGCCCTCACATCATCCCAGACTTCGTGCGCGAGCCGCTGCACGTCATAGGGCAGATTGCCGGCGAGCTCGACGATCGCCGCACCGAGCCCTGCCGTCGCCTTGACGCCAGTGGCGCGAAATCGCGTTTCGAGGAACTCGGCGAAGCGCTCCTCGGGGATCTTCTGGAGCCGCATCACCGGCCCTGCCTTGTAGAAGGGGCGGCTGCGCCCCAGCATCCGCTCCATCAACGCCGGCTCGGAACCGGAGAACACATAACCGACTTCGCGCTGGTGCTGGACGGCGGCGCGCAGCGCGTGCTCGACGCTGCCGCCATTGAACGCGCCGATTGCCTGGAACTCATCGAGCGCCACCGCCAGCTTCCGCCGGCGCGCCTCCACGATCTTTCCCGGCAACGCGAACACCTCCTGAGCGAGGCGGGAGATGTCTTTTTCCGTACGCACGGATGGAAA
>DATLLF010000038.1:0-6970 GCA_035537955.1 Vicinamibacterales bacterium
ACTGAGTGAACAGGTGCGAAACTTCTCGCACGATCTGCATCCCGGCATGCTCGGGCACGTGGGATTGGCGGCGGCCCTGCGCGGCCACTGCGTTCACGTGACGCAGCATCAAGGTCTCGCAATCAACTTCGCCGCGAGTGACGACCTCTCGACGGTTCCGCGCGAGGCGGCCATCTGCGTCTACCGCATCGTGCAGGAGGGGCTGCGAAATATCGTCAACCATGCCCAGGTGAAGGACGCGAGCGTCTCGGTAACGAGGACCGGCGATCGCCTGCACCTGACCATCCTCGATTGCGGACGGGGGTTCACGCCCGACTCGGCCGCGGCGAGCGGAGGTCTCGGTCTTCTCAGCATGGAGGAACGCGCCCGCGCCGCGGGCGGATCGCTGACTATCACCTCCGGGGACGGCCGCGGCACGAGGCTGCAGGTGCACCTTCCCATCCAGGCGTCTGCATGAAGACGCTACGTCTCCTGCTGGCCGACGACCACGCCATCGTTGCCGAAGGGCTGCGGCTCCTGCTCAAGGATCACTGCGAACTCGTCGGCATCGTCGGCGACGGCCCGAGCCTGCTCGCCAAGGCCATTGAACTCCGCCCGGATGTCATCGTCGCCGACATCTCGATGCCCGGATTCGACGGTCTCGAAGCGGTCCGCCGCATCCGGGCATTTGGCGTCGAGTCGAAGATCGTCATGCTGACGATGTTCGCGGACTCGGACGTTGCGCAGGCGGCGCTGGCCGCTGGCGCCAACGGCTACGTCGTGAAGCACTCGGCCGGCGATGAGTTGCTGCGAGCCGTCCGCGATGTCTGCGCCGGCCTCACTTACGTGACGCCGCGCGTCAGCAGGCCGCGTTCGCGGCCATAACCCGCGCCGCGCGCTCGCGCTCCCCCACGCGGCCACACTCGACCGGAAGAGTTACTCAGGCGAGTAACGCAACACCGTCAGTAACTGATATCCGAAGAAGCCCGGAACCACTCGCGCCGTGTGATAGTGCGCGCTCGATAGCGCGCGAAACATGCGATTGTTCCACATCGGTTGCGGCAGCACGAACTCCACTGGCGGCACACTGACAGACTCTCCGGAGATCGACAGCCCGCCGATCCTTTTCAGGAAGCGTCGCAAGCTGCTTCTGGTGAAGAAACGAAGATGGGTTTCGTCCAGGATGCCTCGTTCCGTATAGCGAAATGACCCGAACAGCAGGGGCAACCTCACGCTCCAGTGAGCGACGTTCGGAACCGAGAGCAGGATGGTGGCGCCAGGCGACAGCAGTGGACGCAACTCGGACAGGAACTCTTCAGGGTGAGCCATGTGCTCGATCACATCGAGAAGCAGGACGAGCCCGAACGTTCTCCCCGCAAAGCAACTGAGGAGCGGAGCCACGTCCGTATAGAGCGACGCTGTCTGCGCACGCGCCTGCACGTCCTGTTCAACAGCGCTGACGCAGCCGAAGCCCAGTTCCCTGAGCTTTGCGCCCATGACTCCGGATCCCGACCCGATATCGAGAACGGCGACGGAGCGCTCCATTGGCTCGCATTGTGCGAGAGCCCACGAGTGACTCGAGCCGGGAAACAGTTTCTCCTTGTATCTCGCGTGGGGAGGCAGAGACATCGAGTTTCGGTGAATTCTACTCCCGCGATTGCAGCTCCCTTCACGGAGCGTGCGATAGACTCGGCTTCGGGCAGTAGGCGATGAACAGCGTCTCAGCTCCCCCAGGACCATCCACGCCAGGGCTAACGCCGCGTGTGTTCGTCGTGATGCCGGCCTACAACGCCGCCCGCACCCTGAAACGGACGTTCGACGAGCTCCCGCACCAGCTGATCGACACCGTCATCCTGGTTGACGATGCCAGCCAGGACGGCACGGTGGACATCGCGCGAGACCTCGGCCTGAAAGTGTTCGTTCACAACCGCAACTACGGCTATGGCGCCAACCAGAAGACGTGCTACCGCGAGGCTCTCCGCGCGGGCGCCGACGTAATCGTCATGGTCCACCCGGACTATCAGTACGACCCGACGCTCGTGCCCGACATCGTCGCACCGATCCTGCGGGGCGAGGCAGATGTCGTTCTGGGGTCGCGGCTGCTTGGCGTGCACCCGATTCGGCAGGGGATGCCGTGGTGGAAGTACGTGGCGAACCGAGTGCTGACGTGGCTCGAGAACGTCACGTTCGGGCAGCGCCATTCCGAGTACCACACCGGTTACCGCGGCTACAGCCGCCGTGCATTGACAGCGGTCCACTTCGAGATGAACGCTGACGGCTTTGTCTTCGATCAGGAGATCGTCGCGCAGTTCGTCAACGGTGGCCTGCGCATCGCCGAGGTTCCGGTACCCACCCGATACTTCGCGGAAGCGTCGTCAGCGTCGTTCGTGCAGAGTATGCGTTATGGGCTGGAGATCCTGCGCGTGCTGATCCAGTTCGCGCTGCATCGATCCGGCCTCGTGAGGCAGCGGCGGTTCGACTGCGCGTTGTCCGCGCCGGCCCCGCACTGAGTCGTCACGATCGATCGGTCGCGGCCACCTCCCGCCAGAGACGCCGGGCACTCTCACTCGAACACCTGTCGAGTGGTAAGCGATAGCGTCACCACAATCGACCACGCGACGAGAAGCAGCGCGACCAGCCCGACGGCCGCGCTGGCCATCGGCCGACGACCGAGGAGCGGGAGAATGACCCGGTGCCCGAGCGCGAGACCAACCACGCTCGTCGCAAAGAACTCGCTCAGGTAGCGATTCGTGATGCCGGCAGTTGTCACGACCAGCACGGCCATCGCCGCGGCGCTGGCCAGCAGGCCTGCGCCGAAGATCCACTGTTCCCGAGTGAGCGTCGGCGCCTGCGACGAAGACGCGGCAACTCGTCTGCCGCCGGCGGCCCGGCTCCACGCCGCGAGGCCGAGCCACGCCGCGACCACCACATTTACGATCCAGGGCAGCGGCATCGTCGCGGTCAGGCTGGTGACCTTTTCCACATACGCCCCGCCTTTGGGAAGGGGCGGCACCCACAAAATCGGCTCGTGTGGGAATCGAAAATCGAAGAACGGCCACTCGCTCTGACGGGTGACCGCATCCGGCCTGAAGTAGGCGACGAGCTCGGTCGGCGCGAACACGAGGCCTGCCGTCCTGTCGCCATTGCGTTCACGGATCGCCTTCCAGTGAGGCGCCGAGCGGATCTGTTCGTTGAGGAGCGGACTCGGCATCGGCGTTCGGAGCTTCAACCAGAAGACAGCTCCTGCAGTCAGCCCCGGCAGCACGCTCAGGCACAACGCAGCGAGAAGCAGGCGCCACCTCGATGAAGGGGGCTTGACGACGTGGTCGGGACCACTGCCAATGCGGAGGCCGGGCTGCCCCGCCTCCGATTGACGATCCCTGAAGTGGGACAGGGCAGCGACGACGAGGCCGAGCACACCGCACGCGGGTGCCGCGGTGAGTCTGGCGTTGGCGGCGGCAACCGCAAAGAGCACGGCCGGAACAAGGCTGCGACGCTCGCCCGAATGCCACGCCCACACGTGGTTCAGTGTCAGCAGAACGAAGGCGACGCCCCACGCGGCGGCTTCTTCAAAGACGGCGGGGCGCGTGAGGAACATCAAAGTACCGCCGGGGCCGAGCGCAACGGCGCACACGATGAAGTACGCGAGAGTCAACGCTTGCGGCTCGGCAGAATCACGGGACTCGCGGAGTGACCGTTGAATCATCTGCAGTGCGGCCCAGTACGCGAGGATTACCGCAAACGCGACATAGAGCGGTGTCAGGGGCGAATGGAGGTACCGGAGGATGCCAAACGCCGGTATTCGCAGCAGGCTCGGCGTGATCCCGAAGTAACCGTAGCAGAGAGAATCGCGCTCGAAGCACTCGCCCTGGATATAGGACGGCGTTACATCCAGCCGGCCATGCAGCATGGCGTCGGCCTGCGCGGCGAAGAAGCCGGCACTCCAGGCGGTGTTGAGATCCCGTCCACGAGGGTCCCATGTCCCCAGACTCGTGTAATAGAAGACCACCGGGATCATCGCCAGTATGGCAATCGAGGAGATCGCGCGCAGCCGAACGGCGAGGCGAGAACGATCTGGAAATTCGGTGGTTGATTTTTTCAACGGGGCCTTGTTCTGATGGAGAGCCTCCTCGAATTCGTGACGTGCTGTCTTAATTGTTGGGGCGGAAGAAAGGAGGCGGAGTCGCCTGCGCCTCGCTAGCTCGATGGCGGCACGAGGCCGAGCATCCGCATGTAGGTCACGATGTTGCCGTAGTGCAGGTTCGAGTGGCCGAAGTTCTGGATCAGCATTCCGAGATTGCCGGTGCCATGGGCGGCGCTACACGCATCGAGTGCTTCTTTCAGCTTCGGCACGACCGTCGCCTTGTCCGTTTTTCCCTGCGCGTTCGCGTCCGACCACTCAACCTTCTTGCCGGCGGCGCGGCCGCAGAAATAGTTACTGCCGTCGGCGATGTGACCGAGAAGCTCGCCAAACGTGCGCACGGTCGGCGCCGGCTTGTAAGCGTATTTCTCGGGCGGCACGATTTCCGCCGCCTTCATGATCCAGGCGCTCAACTCCGCGAAACCTTTCCCCAGCATCGCGGATGTCTCCTTCGCATCGGCTTGTTGGGCTCGAATGGAGCCCGTGGATAGAAGCAGGATCGACAGAGTCACGATGGACTTCAATTTCATTGACTGCTCCTTCAGGGGATGAACCAGTGCCACGGGTAAAACACGTCGTCTCCGGTCCCCTTCCGCATCGGTCGGCCTATTATCAGTGATGCCGACCTCCAACAGGGGACACGCGCTGGCGCCCTCAACGAAAGAACCACTCGTCAAGAGTTAGGCGTGGTTGTCGTTGGTGCTCGCCCCTACGACACTTGAGCCGGCCCGGCCCCGGCTCACTGGAACCTCACGGAATGCTCACCTCTACGTGAAGACATCAGCTGGTCCGTGGGGGATGCTTCCATCCGCCCGCTCGATGAGCATGGCCCGACGTGCCGACTTGTGCGGACGGGAGGAGTGGCGTGTATGCATGCTGGCCTGACCGCGGTCTCGTGGCTCGACTGGAAGCTGGGCGCGCGTCTGCTGCTGAAATATCCCGCGCTCACGATCATCGGCGGCCTCTCGCTTGCGGGGGCCATCGCGATTGGGGTGGTCGGCATCGAAGTCGCCGACGAACTGCTGTACAAACGGCTGCCGTTCGATGACGGCAGCCGAGTCGTGCGCCTGGAGACGCAGGATGCGGAGGCGTCACGCGTGGAGCCGAGGGTGCTCCACGACTTCGCGATCTGGCGGCGGTCACTCAAGACGGTGGCGGAACTCGGCGCCGCGCGCGTGAGCGAGCGCAACGTGCTCACGGGCGAAGGCCGCGTCGAAGCTTTGCGCGTGGCGGAGATCACGGCGTCGGCCTTTCCGCTCACCCGCGTGCCCGCGCTGCTCGGCAGGTCGCTGCAGCCGACGGACGAAGTTCAGGGTGCGGAGCCCGTCGTAGTCTTTGGCTACGACGTCTGGCAGAGACAGTTCCTGCACGACCCGGCGATCATCGGCCGCCTCGTGAGCGTGGGTCGCACGGCTCGCACCGTGGTGGGCGTGATGCCGCCGCGCTTCGGCTTCCCGCACGATCAGCAGGCGTGGGTGCCATTGCCGGACCAGGACGCGCCGCCGCGGGAAGGACCGGCCGTGCAGGTGTTCGGCCGCCTCGCCGACGGAGCGAGCTGGCAGGATGCCGCGGCGGAACTCGACGTCGTCTCGGCACGCTTTGCCGCCGACCAGCCGACCACCCACGCGCAGCTGCGGACGCGCGTTCGCGCATTCGCCGGGCGCACGCCGGGTGAGCCGCTGCGGCTGGAAGATCTGGCGGTCCACGCCATCGTCCTGCTGCTCCTGGGGGCGGTGTCGGCGAACGTCGCGACGCTGATCTTTGCGCGTACGGCGCTGCGGGAATCGGAAATGGTCGTCCGCCACGCGCTGGGCGCGAGCCGTGCCCGCGTGATCGCGCAGATCGTCACCGAAGGGCTCGTGCTGGCCCTCACCGCTGCCGTGCTCGGGCTCGTCGTGGCCCAGACGACCGTGCGCTATGCCTGGATCCGGGCGAGTCAGATCATTGGGGACGGCCTGCCGTTCTGGGTGGATCTGACGCTCGAGCCTGCCACGATCGCATATGCGCTGCTGCTCGCGCTCGTCGCCGCCGCACTGATCGGCCTGCTGCCCGCACTGAAGGCCACGGGCGCGTCCGTCCAGCGGGGACTGCAAGGGATCACGAGCACCGGTGGGACGATGAAGTTCGGCGGCATCTGGTCGTTCATCATCGGCGCGCAGGTGGCGTTTACGCTGCTGTTCGTGCCCGCCGCGGTGGGAATCTTCACCAACACCATCCACGACCAGTCGAAGTGGGCAGCGTTTCCGTCGGAGCGTTACCTCACCTTCCGTCTCAGCATGGACAACGAGGCGCTGGCCGGCGAGCGCGGTGTGCCTGACGATGGGCAGATCGGCGCGCGTCGCGCGCGTGCATACGAGGAGCTCGCGGGCCGGCTGCGTGAGGAGCCTGGTGTAACCCACGTCACGCTCGCCGATCGCCTGCCGGGGACGTTTCCGGACTGGGTAGCGCTGGAAATGGAGCAGGACGGCGCACCACCGGCTCGCCTCCACGGCAACTACGAGGGCGGATTCGCGATGGCGGCTGTCGGTGCTGGCTATCACGAGGCGTTCGGCGCCAAGATCGTGGCCGGGCGTGGCTTGCATATCGCTGACGCTGGGGCGCTGAACGGGCCCGTCGTGGTCAACGAGGCGTTCATGCGCGTCGTGGGCAGGAATCCCGTGGGCGCACGGGTCCGCACGATCCAGCGAGGCAGCGAGCGCGAGCTGGGACCCTGGCACGAGATCGTCGGCGTAGCCACCGATCTGGGGATGGACCCCGCCGGCGGCGACGACGGCGGTGAGGCGACGTACATCTATCGCGCAGCGTCCGCCGCGGAGTTCGATCCCGTCGTGGTCACTGTGCGCGCCGCGG
>DATLLF010000039.1:0-16818 GCA_035537955.1 Vicinamibacterales bacterium
AAGTTCGTGGATCAGTGGAAGGTAGTGAACTTCCGGACCCCCGCCGACGCTGTGTCGGCGGCCGGGGTCAAACCGGAGGAGATCACCGACATCATCATCAGCCACGCGCACTGGGACCACGTCGGCGGCGCCGACCTCTTCCCCAAGGCGACGGTCTGGATACAACGTGACGAGTACAACTACTACCTCGGGGAGGCCTGGCACGCGCGCAATACGCATGGCGGCATCGATCCGCAGGACATGGCCGCGCTCCTGAAGATCAACACAGAGGGACGGCTGCGTTTTGTCAATGGGGACGAGCAGGAGATCCTGCCTGGCATCCGCTGCTACACGGGCGGTCGCCACACCTACGCGTCGCAGTATGTGAGCGTGCAGACGGCCGGCGGTACCGCGGTCATGACGTCCGACAACATGTATCTCTACGAGAACATGGAGAGGCACGTGCCGATCGCACAGACACTCGACGCCAGCAGCAACCTCGCCGCGCAGGATCGGATCCGCAAGCTCGCCTCCGACCCGTCACTCATCGTCCCCGGCCACGATCCCGCCGTCTTCGAGCGCTACCCGCGAGTGAGCGAGGACGTCGTCAGAATCAAGTAAGGACGAGCAGCCGCAAACGGGTCGCAGCGCAAATGTCGAAGTCACTCCGCAGCTCGGAAGGTTTCCGTCAGTTCGTGCTCGATCAACTGCAGACGCTCAACGTGACTCCGCGACCCATGTTCGGCGCCACGGGGTTATACAGCAACGGTCGCTTCTTCGGGATCGTCGCGACCGACGCGCTCTATCTGAAAGTGGACGACAGCAATCGGCCGATGTTCGAGCGCGAGGGCATGAAGCCCTTCCAACCCTACGCCCATCGACCCAAGTCGACGAAGTATTACCAGGTGCCGCTTGGAGTACTCGAAAGTGCGCCGGAACTGGAACGCTGGACGCGGCTGTCTATCGCGGTGGCTGCGAAGGCGGTAGCCGCGGAACCGGTGGAGGCGGCAGCGAAGGCGGCAGTTCGATCGCCGTCGCGAGGGAGGCAATCGACGTCCACGGCGCGCTCCGCCCGTGGGCGAAGGCGCCGATGATCAGCACCGGTGTGCCGGGCGCGTCGACATTCCTCTTATCGTCGGACAGCACCCACTGATCTCCCCACCCGTACAGCCATTGCGCGTCGCGCTGCAGCAGCCGCACGCACGCATGGCTCGCCGCGTAGCCGGGCAGATCGAACTGATGGAACGAGACTCCCCTGGAGTTGATGAAGTTGAAGTACCACTCCAGGAGCCACGCGTCATTGTCGGTGCTCGTGCGCTTCCGCGATCGCCAGGTGAGGTTGTACGTCCCTGCCGGCGTGGGCGTCTCCTTGCGGCCGCTGCTCACTGGTCCCCACCGAACCAGCTTTCCCAACTCGTACGCGCCAAACACCTGCATCGGCTGCTGAACGACCAGGTACTTCGGATGTTCGGCGGCCGCTGGCCATTCCAGCGGCAACGGGGTGTAGGTGAGCTCGTCGAGGTCCCAGGTGTTTGGCACGACGATCCCCGGCACCGGCGGGTCCGTGCGGATCAGGTGCTCGCGGTCTCGGCGATTGAGTTTCTCGAGCACATCGATCTGAGCGGGCGTGAACCGCTCGCGCAGTTCCGCAACGGTCTTGGGAAGCGGCTGTACGAAGAAACGCTCCTGCGCAACGAGTGTCGCGGCGCAGGAGCTGAGAAGAAGCAATACCGCGAACGCGCTGAACGCCTTCAACGGGAAGCCGGAGCACTCGCCTTGGACCCATCCCAGTACGGCCGAAGACGACCGTCGAAGAAGGTCCACACCCGATTCCATGAATCGATCTGCTCCGGGCTGTCATCCCGCTCGAGTGTCTTCGCGTTCACGCGGCGGCTGAACGTATGGCCGACGCTCGCCGGTCCGGGAGTGGGATTGACGTAGACCTTCGTCTCCGCGAGATCCGATTTCCGCGAGCGGAGCGCGTCGACGATCTGCTGATCCTCGTAGTACCAGACGTCCTCGTCGTTGGTCGCAACGTGCACGAGCAGCGGCGTCTGCAGTTTGTCGACGTGGAACAGCGGCGAGCGCCTGATGTACTCGTCGCGCTTCTCGAATGGAAGTCCGCCGATGCGCTTCTGCGTGGCGAAGCTGCGCTGGTAGCTCGGACCCGAGAACGAGAGCCGGTGAATCAGATTGGTGACCGGCACGATCGCGGCTGCCGCCTTGAACGGCGTCTTGTCGCGGAACACCGAGAACAGCGTGATGTAGCCGCCGTGACTCCAGCCCATGATCCCGAGGCGGTCCTGATCCACATGCGGCAGCGTCTTCAGGTAATCCACGGCGCTCATCACATCGTCGATCTCGTAGCCGCCGTAGTCGATCTCCATATAGTGCTTTTCGCCGTAGCCGGTGCTGCCGCGGTATTCGGGGCAGATGACGACGAAGCCGCGTTCGACCGCCTCGCGAACGAAGGGCCACATCGTGATAGCCCAGTCGCTGTGGACACCGCCGTGAACCCAGACCATCGCTGCGTGACCCCGTGGACCGCGCTTGTTCAGCGGCTGGAACAGGTAGGCGGGAATGTCCATGTCGCCAACGCTGCTGCGGTAGGTGATCTTCGTGAAGTCGACGACCCCCTTGGTGACTTCCGCGTAGCGCTTGTCGGTTTCCGCTTTCGCCTGGATCTGCCGCTCGAAGTCGACGCCGCGGCCCTGGTCCTCGGGATCGTTGCTGACATACAGCTGGCGCGCGCGGGCCTCGTCCATTGGGCCCTGCCAGGCGCCTCGCACGCCTCGCTGGCCGCCTTCCGGCTGCTGCCTGCCCTGCTGCTGTTGCGGTGGAGGCGCCTGCTGTGATTGCTGAGCGCCGACCACGGATACGGCCGCCATGAGCACGGCGGCACACCAGGCTTGCTTGGATGTGATGATCACGACACGCTTCCTCGGCTGTTCTTCGATGTCAGGGCGGTTCTCGAACCCCTACTCTGATTGGATTGCACTGAACTCCTGGAGGTCCGGCTCGTGGGCCGGCATGCCCATCAGAATTCTCGCGCAGGTGTTCCAGCGCAACACGGCTTCGTCGTTGTCAGGCGGACGAATCGCCTCCGCTCGTTCGTAGCAGGTCATGGCTTCCTTCAGCCACTCCTGCGCCGAACGGCCGGAACCCGGGTGATGGCTGCGCAGCACCGCCTTGCCGCGCCGCTCGCGGATGATGCCCATGATGTAAAGCCGCTTGTATTCGTCGCGGACTCTGGCGACCGTCTTCTCGGCGTCGGCCGCGACTCTCGCGTGCCCGCCATCGGGAAACTGGTCGGTCAGTGCGAGAACCATCATGACGAGTGCATCCTGATGGTCCGGTTCGATTCGCAGGATGTCGAGGCAGATGCTCTCGGCTTCAGTCGGCTCGTTCAGCAGCCGGTATCGTTCCGCCTGGGCGAGCGCCGCCGGAATTGCCGCGTGCGAGAGGGCTTTCAGCTCGTACATCGCTGCCTCCTCTTGAAGTTGATCACCATTAGCCAGAAAACACCCGTAGGAGCCGGCGGACGGGATCGTAGAACCGGTCCACGACGCGCTCCTTCAACGGGATGATCGCATTCTCGGTAATCGTAATGTGTTCGGGACAGACTTTCGTGCAGCATCGCGTGATGTTGCAGTAGCCGATGCCGTGCAGGTTCCGCAGCTCGTCCACACGATCCTCGGAGTCCAGCGGATGCATCTCGAGGGCGGCCGCGTAGGTCAGAAAGCGCGGGCCGATGAAGCTCGGGTGCATCGCATGATCGCGCAGCACGTGACAGACATCCTGGCAGAGAAAGCACTCGATACACTTGCGGAACTCCTGCACCCGATCGACGTCCGCCTGCGACATCCTCCAGGTGCCGTCCGCCGCGTCCGGTTTGCGCGGGTTGAACGGCTTGATCTTCTTCTTGACCTCGAAGTTCCACGAGACGTCCGCCACGAGATCGCGGATCGGCGGAAACGCCTTCATCGGCTCGACGGTAACGGGCTCGTCGAGCGGCAACTCGTTCAACCTCGTCATGCACATCAGGCGGGGCGTGCCATTGATTTCGGCGGAGCAGGAGCCGCACTTGCCGGCCTTGCAGTTCCAGCGGCAGGCGAGATCGTTGGCCTGCGTTGCCTGAATGCGGTGGATCGCGTCGAGCACTACCATACCGGGCACAATTTCCGTCGTGTAGTCGCGGAACTCCCCTTTGGTCCCTTCACCGCGCCAGACTCTGAAGGTGGCACTTTCCATCGGTTGCATCCTGTAACTTCAAACTACAAACTCCAGACTTCAAAAATGCGAAACGCCCGCTTTCCGTCGTTTTTGGCGTTTGAAGTTTGGAGCCTGTCGTTATCTTTGCTCTTCAATAACCTGCTTCAGCTCCGCCGGCATTTCCGGGATCGGGATGCGTCTCAACAGCATCGTCCCATCCTCGGCTCGGCGTACGGTGATGTTGATTTTTCCGAATTCCGCCGCCTTCTCCGGATAGTCCTCACGGAAATGCCCACCGCGGCTCTCTTTGCGTTCGATCGCGCAGCGCGCGATGGCCTCTGACACCGTAAGGAGGTGGCGAAGATCGAGTGCGGTGTGCCATCCGGGGTTGTATTCCCGAGTGCCCCGGACGGCCACCGAGGACGCGCGGCGTTTCAACGCCTCGAGGACGGTCAACGCTTCCTGCATCTCGTTCTCGGTGCGGACGATACCGACGAGGCGCTGCATGGAATCCTGCAGCTCGTGCTGAATGGTGTACGGGTTCTCGCTCCGGCCAGCGTCATAAGGTGCGAGCGCCTCTTTCCGGGAGGCGTCGAGCGCTTTGTCGTCGATCGTCGCGCGCGTGTTCTCGCGAGCGAAGCCCGCCGCGTATTCTCCCGCGCGCTTGCCGAACACCAGCAGGTCCGAGAGCGAGTTGCCACCGAGCCGGTTCGCCCCATTGATTCCCGCCGCGCATTCCCCCGCGGCAAACAGCCCCGCCACCGTCGACATCTGCGTGTCGGCGTCCACCAGCACGCCGCCCATGACGTAGTGTGTCGTCGGGCCGACCTCCATCGCCTCTTTCGTGATGTCGATGTCAGCGAGCTGCTTGAACTGGTGATACATGCTCGGCAGCTTGCGTTTGATGTGTTCCTCTGAGTTGGAAAGACGCTTCTTGATCCAGGCAATATCGAGGAACACGCCACCGTGCGGGCTGCCGCGCCCATCCTTCACTTCACGATTGATGCAACGCGCCACGTGGTCCCGCGTGAGCAGCTCCGGCGGACGACGCGCGGTCTTGTCACCCTGCGTATAGCGCCATCCTTCTTCCTCGTTATCGGCCGTTTGCGTGCGATACGCCTCAGGAATGTCATCGAACATGAAACGGCGCCCCTCTTTGTTGAGGAGGATGCCGCCTTCGCCGCGAACGCCTTCGGTCACCAGGATCCCCTGGACGCTCGGCGGCCAGATCATGCCGGTGGGATGGAACTGGATGAACTCCATGTCGATCAGCTCCGCTCCCGCGCGATACGCGAGCGAGTGACCGTCGCCCGTCCCTTCCCAGCTGTTGCTCGTGACGCGATACGCGCGGCCGATGCCACCGGTCGCCAGAACAACCGCTGTCGCTCGGAACAGCTTGAACCGTCCGGTCTGGCGGTCATAGCCGAAGACACCAGCGACGCGACCATCGGTCGTGAGCACCGACACGACGGTGAACTCCATGTGAACGTCTATACCGCGGTGGATCCCGTGATCCTGAAGCGTGCGGATCATCTCGAGACCCGTGCGGTCGCCGACATGCGCGAGGCGCGGGTAGCGATGCCCGCCGAAGTTTCGCTGCAGTATCCGACCATCATCGGTGCGGTCGAAGACGGCTCCCCACGCTTCGAGCTCGCGCACGCGCGCCGGCGCCTCCTTTGCGTGCAGCTCCGCCATCCGCCAGTTGTTCACGTACTGTCCGCCGCGCATCGTGTCGGCGAAGTGCACCTTCCAGCTGTCGCGATCGTCGACGTTTGCGAGCGCCGCGGCAATGCCGCCTTCGGCCATCACGGTGTGCGCTTTGCCGAGCAGCGACTTGCACAGCAGGCCAACCTTCACTCCGCCTGCGGATGCCTGGATCGCGGCACGCAGACCGGCGCCGCCGGCACCTACAACAAGGACGTCGTATTCGTGTGTCTCGTGATCCATTCGACTGTGAACTGTGTGTCTTGGGCGTGGTCAGGGCCGTGTCGGTCTCTCGTCAGGGTCGTTCTCGAACGGCCCCTACATGATCCTGACGTCCTGCCAGATGCCCATCGAGCACAGGCGCACGTAGATGTCCGCGAAGCCAACGGAGAAGAGACTGAGCCAGGCAAACAGCATGTGCCGGCGGTTGAGCGCGCTCGTACAGGCGTAGCTCGCGGAGCACACGGCGGATTTCGAGATCTCGTCGCGTCCGCCGCCGACGAGATGGCGCAGCGAGTGACAGCCGAACGTGTAGCTGCCGAGAAAGACCACGTTGACGGCGAGCACCAGCGTGCCCACGCCGATGCCGAACGTCGTTCCACCCGCCCCATTGTCGAACCACATCCCCTTCCAGACGTCGTAGGCGAGGACGACAATGAACAGCAGCGCGAGATAGAGGAAATAGCGATGAACGTTCTGCAGGATCAGCGGGAACGACCGCTCACCCAGGTACTTCTTCCGCGGCTCACCGACCGTGCACGACGGCGGATCCGCCCAGAACGCTTTGTAGTAGGCGCCCCGGTAGTAATAGCAGGTAAATCTAAAGCCGCCGGGAGCCCAGAGGATCAACAGCGCGGCCGAATACGGCAGCGCGCCTGGCCACCACTGCGGATCAGGCCCGAACCACGCGTGGGAACTGTTGCCGAAGAGCAGCGGCGAGTAAAAAGGAGAGAGATACGGGCCGAACTCGTAGTGGTTCCCCTGGAAGGCGGCCCACGTCGCATAGACGATGAACGCAGACAGTCCGAGAAAAGTGGCGAGCGGCTGCGCCCACCACATGTCGCGGCGATTGGTGCGGCCGAACCTGCGTTCTACCAGGGGCCACGCGGCCTGGGCCATCGAGCTCTCCCTCGGGGTGACTGAGCCACCCGACCTGAAGGTCGGGCCTACGAGATGTCCGAATGAAGAGACGATATCGGACGGAGGCGGCCGATTGCAAGGAGCAGGCGAAGCGCGTGCGAACACCTTCGAGTGAACGCTCCTGAGTTCGTCTGCCGACCCGCGTCATGCCGTTCGTCATCGCCGAGTACGCAACAGATTGGCATCCGCATGGCGGTCGACGCCGATCGTTTCCTGCTCTTCTGAATACGCGCTGCACCTACCGCTCGCGCGCCACATACAGCCGCACGCCACGCTCGTCGAGATCCGTCAAGGTGAGCCGCTCGCCCAGCCCGGCCAGCAGCGACAGTCGCTCCCGAGACGCCCGCCCCGGCACATTCGCCAATGGGAACGCGACCAGCGCGTACTCGCCGGCACGCACAGGGCCGATCGAGAAGGTGCCGGCCGCGGTTGCGCGCGCGGTGTCGGCGAGCTCGACGCCGCGTTTTCCTGAGAGCCGCAGGAGGTACAGCATCGACCGGCCCGCTGGCGTGCCGGCGTCTTCCACCACCGTTCCGCTGACGACGGCGCCGCGGTTGCTGACGATCACTTCGAGCGCCGGCGCATCGCGGCCGCTCCTGAATTCCAGGGGGACGTCGAGAATCTCCCGGTCGCCGTAGCGCACGGCCTTCACGTACCATCCTCGCGGGACGTTCTCGAATCGCAGGACGCGCGCGCCGAAGAGGCCCGACAGCGTGAACGTCCGATCGCTTCTCGCAAACGCGTGCACCGCGCCGCCGGATTCATGAATCTGCGCGGCGGCCAGAGCGGCATCGATGAACAAGCCGGACCCCGGCGATGCCGGCAGCGTCGAGGTTCCGTCCGAGACGACGATTCGCCCCTGCACGTCGACGGTTTTCCCCAATCCGACAACCAGACCGTTCACGTTGGCCTCCCCGACGGTGACTTCGACGAACGCCGCTTCGATCGCTTTCGACTCCATCGGCCGCCCAGGGTCTGGGATCCGGGCCTCGATACCGTAGGTGCCGGGAGGAACGTTCACTACGCGGAATCTGCCGCTGGCGTCGACGGTCACGCTCAGCGACGACGACCCGTTCGGGATGTAACGGACGAACCCGACGGTCGCCAGAGGCGCCGGGGCGCCGGAGGCGTCGAGCACGGTGCCGGAGATACTGAACGTCCGTCCCCTTCGCATCCGGATCTCGATGCCGTCGAGATCCGCGCGATCGATGCTCACGGGCTCGGCATCTCCCTCGTCCGCCGACGGATAGCAGGTTCGCAGGAGTCGGTCGCTCCGCGTCCCCGCGCGGACGGTCGGCAAGCCCGCTGTCTGCGAATCGGCACAGATCACGTAGCGCCCGGTCCGTAGTCCGAACAGGCGCACGTGGCCGAGGTCATCGGTTCCGTTCAGCATCGAGGAGACTTGCGGGCGTCCGTCGTCTACGGGCATCGCCTGCACCTGGATGCCGGAAAGCGGCACACCGGACGGATCGACGACACCGACGTCGAGCCCGTAGGTCGGCGCCAACCGTACCACGACATCGACGACCTGATCCTTCGCCAAGGCGATCGGCCCTGTGCCGATCGGCTGCGGCGCGTGTTGACGCGCCGTGACAACCCCGTTGTAGCGGGCCGGTGCGAGCCCCTCGATCGCAAAAATGCCGCGCTCATCGGTATGGGCGACCCGCTCGTCCGTCTTGCCGCCGGATGGCGTCACGCGCACCATCGCGCGGAACAGCGGGAGCCCCGTGTCGCGATCGACTACGCGTCCCCGGATCGTACCCGTTCCTGGCGTGGCCGCCTGCACGAGCGAGACGAGCAGGACGAGCAAAGCGGCCATCATTTGTCGGGCAGCGGAACGACGCGCAGCGTCACCACGCGCGTGTCTCCCGGTTCCAGCGTGACACTCGTCGCCAGCCCTGCGACCGACGGCAGTCGAGACGGATTGCGCATGAGCGCCAGGAAGTCGTCGATCGACAGTGCAACGAACAGGTACTTGCCCGGCAGAATTGCCCCCAGCTTGGCCGCCGCGCCGGTCGGCGGGAACTGCGGAATCCTGACGTTCGCCATGGTCCAGCGCGCGGGATCGGCGGGCATCGCCAGGCCGTGGGCCGCGGGTACGTTCTCACCTCGTTCGTTCACGACTTCAATCGAGGGAGAGGCGACGCGATCGGTGACGACGAGCTGCAGGCTCGCGTTCGGCGTAGCCGTGAAGTCGGTCGCCGCATATGTGATGTCGCGTTCGCCGTAGTGGGTCGACTTCAGCACCCAGCCCTCGGGCAGGCCGCGCAGGGCGATCTGCTGCGGCAGTCCGAAGAGATCCGGGAGCGCGAACGAGAAATCGTCGCTGACGATCGCCGAGGCCGGCTGCAACGAAGGCCACGGCTGCAATTCGCCGAACGCCCTCGCTTCGACGGAGATTCGGGACCGCGCGCTCCGGGGCGGTGCGTGGCCCTCGAATGTCAGGGTGCCGGCCAGCGTCACGCCTTTAGCCAGTGTCAGCGCGAGGCTCGCGTCCGAGGCCGTCAGATCCACCGGTACGTATGCCATCTCCCGCTCCCGGGACGGTGGATCGACGTCCCCCGCCCTGAATCCGCCGATCGAGGCCGCGACCAGATAGCGCCCCGGCGCCAGTGGCTCGACGGAAAACACGCCGTTCTGCGTGCGCGCGCTGCCGCCGCGACTCGAGTCGTCGAACGGCATCACGTTCACGAACGCGTCGTCGGCTGGGGAGCCACCCGCATCGACGACGGTTCCGCTGAGCGAGCGGCCGCCGATAAGCTGCAGCCGGATGTCGATGCCCGCGGCGTCCTGTGAGGCGAGCATCACGTCGGACGCGTACGATTCACCGAAGGCACTCGGATAGCACGTGCGCACGAGCACCGGGGAGTCGCCGAAAGTCCAATCTCCGGACGGGCGCACGCACACGCGGTAACGTCCGGGCGGCAGACCGTAGATCCGGTATGCGCCGCGATCGTCCGTATGTGCCGAGTTCACGCCGGCCAAGCCGCCAGCGGCCCGGGTGACGGTAACCTCCACCCGCGTCACTGGATCGCCCAGCGGATCGAGTACGACGCCTTCGATGGCCAGTGCACGCGTGAGCGCGACGTCGGCGTCCCTTCTGCGCTCGCCCGCGGCGAGCGTCACCGCGAAGCGCGGCGGCACGAACGTCCCCGACGGGAATGACTCCCCGTACCACTGCCGCAGGTAAGTCGACCGATGCTCGTCATGCGACACACCGATCGCGTAGGCGCCAGGCGCCAGTCCGGTGATCTCGTATCGCCCATTCTCATCGGTGAGCGCGTCGCCCGCGGTTTTGCGGTCCGTGCCCATCACCGCGACGACCATGCCGGGAACCGCCTGGCCGGTCGCGCCGTCAACGACTCGCCCGCAGACGCTTGCCGCGGGTGGTTGCGCCTGAGCGGCGATCACGAGCACGAGCGTTACGATTGTCGTCAGGGTCCGGAATTCTACCGCGCGCCATGGACGTTTGCGAGCCCGAGCACGTCGGCTCGCTGAGCGCCTCATGCCATCCGGATTCCCGTCTCGGTGAATCGACGGCTCAGGGGATCACAGTGGGCGTGACGTCTCCGCGACGGACACGCGGCACCAGCGCTCGGAGCCCGCACGACGCGCCGCGGTAAGCTCTGCGCCGTGGGATTGGCGCTTCCTGTGACGATCTGCTCTCCGTATGAAGCCATTCTCGGAGAGGCGCTCGCTTTGCTGCATGCACACGTCCGCCGCCCCCCACCTTCCGCCCTTCCGCGCGCAAGGCACGATCGATGTGGAACACAGCCCGGAATGGCTGGCGCGAAAAATGATCTGACTGATGAAGCTTAGAGTCGGACTCGCGCGTCGTCTCTCGCCATCCAGACATGATAGCCACGAGTGGGTGATCTTCACGGGTGGTACACTGGCGCTCATGGTGCCAGAGCCAGTGGCGCTCGATCCGGATCCCGTAATCGAGGCCTACAAGCGCGATGTCGATCGGACGCTGCTGCGCGAGAACCTCAAGCTCAGTCCGGAAGAGCGGCTGCTGAAACTGCAGGATTTCGTCCGGTTCGCGGCCAACCTCCGTGAGGCCGGACGCCTGGCACGGGGGTGACCGCGCCGACTGATTTTGCGACGCTGCTGCAGCGGCTGCTGTCGTCGCACGTGGAATTCATTCTCATCGGTGGCGTCGCCGGCAACGTGCACGGATCGGCGCGTGCCACGTACGACATCGATGTCCTCTATCGCCGGACATCAGACAACCTGGCGCGCCTCGTCGAGGCGCTCGGGCCTCTCGAGCCGTATCTCCGCGGCGCTCCACCCGGTCTTCCGTTCACGTTCGACGTCGACACATTGCGTCGTGGACTGAACTTCACGCTCACGACGTCCAGCGGCGACATCGATCTGCTCGGCGAAGTGACGGGAGGCGGCATGTATGATGACCTGCTGACGGCATCCGAGGAAGTGCCGCTGTTCGGTCGCAGCTGCCGCTGCGCGACACTCGAGGCCCTGATCCGCATGAAGCGAGCGGCGGGCCGACCGAAGGATTTCGAGGCGCTCGCCGAACTCGAAGCACTCCGCGAAGAACGCCGGCGGCAATGAGCCGGGAACGCAGAAATCGGATGCCAGGCGGTCGGTCGATCGAAGCTTCAACTCGCTGCCTCGAGGCATCTTCACGCCGACGGCTGACGACGGCTACTTGTATCGCACCCCGTGCTTCACGATGATGTCCACGCGCTGGAGCAGCGCAATGAAGCGCAACACGTCTCCTTTGACGGCGATGATGTCGGCGTACTTCCCCGGCGTGACCGTGCCGACGTCTTTGTCGACCTTCATCGCCACTGCAGGCCAGTAGGTGGCGCCGCGAATCGCCTGCATCGGCGACACGCCGAGGATGTTCACCCACGCGTCCAGCTCTCGCCACGTGGAGCTGCTGTGGAACTTCATCGGGATTCCGCTGTCGGTGCCGACGAGCATTACGACGCCGGCATCGGAGAGCTGCTTGAACTTGCGCGCGAGGGTCGGGCGGCGGATCGGCGTGAGCTGGAAGTACGGCAGGCGATCCGGGTTTGCGATGGACTGCCTGATGTCCTTGATGATCTCCGGCGTGAGCCCGAGCTGCCAGGCGGGGTCATCGAGCTGTTCGGGGTTGTCGCGCAGGTATTCGTAATTGAAGAGACCTTCGATGGTCGGCGTCCAGTAGAGCGGCCCGCGGCTCATGTTCGCGGTCCGCTCAATGATGCCTTTGACGATGTCTTCCGGGTATTCGGGCGCGCTGGAAAGGCCGGTGTGCTCGAAGTTGTCGACGCCGGCGGCGAGACCACGGCGGATTTCCTCCGGGCGATGCGAGTGGGCGACCACCATCAGGCCGTGCTTGTGCGCTTCATCGACGACGGCATTGACCTCCTCGATCGTCATCTGATCCTGGTCGATCAGCTTGATGACGTTCACGCCCGCGTCCGCGAGCTTCTTCACTTTCGTGCGCGCATCGCCGACACCGGTGACACCCCAGCGAAACAGCTCCGTGCCGGGATAGGGCGCGTGCTGAATGAACGGTCCTGATACGTAAAGCGTCGACCCTGGAATTTTCCCCGCGTTGATGCGATCGCGAACGCTGATGCTCGCCTCGAGCGGTGCACCGAGATCGCGCGCGCTGGTCACTCCCGCCATGAGCAGCTGGCGCGCGGAGGCGGGCATGATCACCGACTCGAACTGCGAGGGATAGGTCTTGTCCCAGTGCTCGTAGTCCGAGTGGCCGTTGATCATCAGATGGACGTGCATGTCCCACAGACCCGGGAGCACGCTCATCCCTTCTGTCGAAATCACCTCGGCACCTTGCGGCACCGCAAGCGTTCCCACCTGTCCGACTGCCTTTATGCGATCGCCCTCAACGAGAATGACGCTGTTGCGGATCGGAGTTCCGCCGAAACCGTCGATCAGCGTGCCGCCTACCAGCGCTTTCGTCCATGGGGTCTGCGCGGTTGGTGGTTGACCGGCTGTTGCGACAAGAAAGGCGAGAAGAGCGAGCGCGACGCGAGTCATGGATCCTCCAGGCCGCGTCAGGATATACCGATCACCGGGCGTGACGTGTACAGCCTTGTGGGCGAGGCGCCGGTTGGCGCGACGGGAGCGGCGACTCTGGTTCCGTTCGGTTCTAGTGCTGCGTGATGGCGCGTGTACGCGAGTCGTATCTCGGGCCGCTGTGCCGGTCGTCGCCTGGACCGGTGCTCCAGATCCGGAAGTGCTCGCCTTTCTGTTCGTATCCGTACCACATCCCGTCGTAGGGATCGAGCGGTTCCGATTCTCCGGGATGCGCGGCGCGCCAGCGATCGTAAAGCTCGTCCTCGTCCCAGGGCAGCTCACGGCCCGCCTTCATCTCTGCCTCGAGAAACGCCCCGATGCGCGCGAAATCCTGCTGAACGACACGGTCGGCGACCTCGCGGCCCGGGGGCGTGTAGCTCTTGTAGCCACGTGCTCCGGCTCTCAGTGCCGCGCCGCGCATGAGCACGACGCTCGCGACGCCGCTCAGCAGGATGGGCACCAGAACGGCTCCCACGATCGCGGTCGCACGAAGCGCACCGGCCCGGCCACGTCCACTCAGCGCCAGCGAAGGATCGATCGCTGCCAACCGCTTGGTGAGCGGCGGGTGAGTCGAGAACCATTCTCCGAGTGTCATCAGTCCCGTATTGAGCTCGGTCTGCTGCGCCGCGAAGGCGCGACGATCCACTCGGGGTGCGAACCGTCGGCCTGCGGCGAGCACGATCAGGCCGCGCAGAGCTGAGTCGCGATCGCCGGCGCCGGCAAGTCCATAACGATCGCACGTGTATTCACGCGCTCGCGAAAGAGCGGATCCGAGAAAGGGCACCATCATCGCCGGCGCGAGCAGGAAGTGCCATCGCAAGTGTCCGCGGTGCAGGTGTCCAAGTTCGTGCGCAATGATCATGTCGCGCGCCGCGTCATCGCCCTCGCACGCCTCGATGAGCTCGGAGAACAGCACGACGATGTCGCTGCCGGCAAAGCGCGTCGCCAGCGCGTTCAGCGCTCCGCCCCCGTGAATTACGTACGTCTCGGGCACCTTCTCCATCCCGAACCGCGCCGACAGCCGGATCATTGCGGCGTGGATCTCGGGGAGCTGTTCGGCGGTCACCCGGATTCCGCTTCCGCGCAGGTGAGCGACGAACCCGAGGTGCAGAACGAAGAGGAAGATGCCGATCGCAATACCGTAGACGATACCGACGATGCTGACGACCGAGGCGATCCAGAGAATCGCCGCGGTGGCGAGGTTCAACGCCAGGAGCGGACGCTCCGTCGGCCACGGCTCAACCTTGAGTTCGATCTTCGGAAATCTAGATAGCTCCGACGGGACTGCTGACATGGGCTCTCCCCTGACCTGGTGCAATTCGCGGCGGCTGGCGGCCGGCGCGAGTCACTGGGGAGCGTGAGCGTGGGGAGTTGTAGTTTACCCGAGAGGCCCGCAGGAAAAAACTGCGACCTTGCCGCGACCCGCATCGAGCGACGTCGCACGCATCCGTGGGCAACGATGTGCATGGCCCGAGGACGGTCAGCCGTGCCGCTGATGAGCCACGAATACAGGCAGGCGGATGTAGAGTACGGTCCCTGGAGGAACCCCGAATGAAACGATCGATTGTTCTTTCCGCGCTGTTTGCGACGATTCTCGCCGTCCATCTGGCGGCAATCACATATGGACTTCCTGACGGTAACCGGCATCCGAACGTGGGAGCTCTCGTGGGCGAGTACTCGGGCCGCCTCTATCCATACTGTTCGGGAACACTCATCTCATCGACGGTGTTCCTCACCGCTGCACATTGCGCCGCCGAATCGAATCGCGTCGCGGTGACGTTCGCGAGTGATTTCAGTGGCAGCGTGAAGCTCCTGGCAGGCACATTCCAAGCAGACCCGCAGTACACGTGGAAGCAGGGTGATCCCCACGATATCGCGGTCGTCGTCCTCGATCGGGCGGTCAACGGGATCACGCCCGCGGCGCTGCCGCGCGCGGGGCAGCTCGAATCGATGGAGCAGACGGACTGGTTCACTGCCGTCGGCTACGGTGGCAGTCAGGTCATCAATCAGCCCGGCGGGCCTGCGATCCCTTATTACGACCAGCGGCAGTATGCGACGTCCGCTTTCAACGCGATCAACAAGGGATACCTGCGGCTTTCGCAGAATCCCGCGACGGGCAGCGGCGGAACGTGCTACGGCGATTCCGGCGGCCCGAACTTCATTGGCGCCGGTGCCGACGAAACGAACATCGTGGCAGCGACGACGATCACAGGGGACGCGCTGTGCAAGGCGACCAACGTCACCTATCGGCTGGATACGGATTCGGCGCGTTCCTTCCTGCGCGCGTTCGTGGTGTTGCCGTAGAGGCGACGTCAGGGAGCTGCGACGTACAAAAAAAGGCCCGATGCTTTCGCATCGGGCCTGGAGAAACAATCCCGGCAGTGACCTACTCTCCCACACGGTTACCCGCGCAGTACCATCGGCGGTAGAGGGCTTAACTTCCGTGTTCGGAATGGGAACGGGTGTGACCCCTCTCCTATGGCCACCGGGAAACTGTTTGCCTGGGGTTTCCCCAGCGTCGCCTACATGCGAGGCGTCCACCGGAGAATCGTCCCAGACTATCTGTAAAGAGCGCGCGAGCGCTCCTGCAACTGACTATCCTGCAAACGGTAGTTTTCTCCCGTCTCGCCGAAGCCCCGAGGGGCGAAGGCGGACGTTCCACACAATCAACGCAGTGGCGTGTATAAGCACGCGTTGCATTCATCGGCCCGACGGTCAGGTCGGGCGATAGAAAGATTATGGTCAAGCCTCACGGCTGATTAGTATCGGTTAGCTCCACACATCGCTGCGCTTCCACACCCGACCTATCACCTGGTCATCTTCCAGGAGCCTTTAGAGGTCTTGCGACCTGGGAGATCTCATCTTGTGGAGGGTTTCACGCTTAGATGCATTCAGCGTTTCTCCCGTCCGCACGTAGCTACCGAGCGCTGCCGTTGGCACGACAACTCGTACACTAGAGGTGCGTCCATCCCGGTCCTCTCGTACTAAGGACAGCCCCACTCAAATCTCCTCCGCCCATGACAGATAGGGACCGAACTGTCTCGCGACGTTCTAAACCCAGCTCACGTACCACTTTAACCGGCGAACAGCCGGACCCTTGGAACCTGCTACAGCTCCAGGATGTGATGAGCCGACATCGAGGTGCCAAACCTGAGCGTCGATGTGAACTCTTGGCTCAGATCAGCCTGTTATCCCCGGCGTACCTTTTATCCGTTGAGCGATGGCCCTTCCATACGGAACCACCGGATCACTAAGACCTGGTTTCCCACCTGCTCGACGTGTGTGTCTCGCAGTCAAGCTCGCTTATGCCTTTGCACTCTATGGCTGATTTCCAAACAGCCTGAGCGAACCTTCGAGCGCCTCCGTTACAGTTTAGGAGGCGACCGCCCCAGTCAAACTACCCACCTAGCAGTGTCCCTGATCTGGATAACAGAACGAGGTTAGAACGCCGAAGCAGTAAGGGTGGTATCTCACCGTTGACTCCCCCAAGCCCGAGAGCCTGGGTTCAAAGTCTCCCACCTATCCTGCGCAGACGGCGGCAGCATTCACTACTAAGATGCAGTAAAGGTGCACGGGGTCTTTTCGTCTAGCCACGGGCAACCGGCGTCTTCACCGGTACCACAAATTCGCAGTGCCCCTCGTTGAGACAGCGCCCAAATCGTTACGCCATTCGTGCAGGTCGGAACTTACCCGACAAGGAATTTCGCTACCTTAGGACCGTTATAGTTACGG
>DATLLF010000040.1:0-5400 GCA_035537955.1 Vicinamibacterales bacterium
ATGCCGCGGCATGCTTCACCCTGCGCCTCGACCTCATCCAGCTTACGCACCGCCTCCTGCACCTTGTTCTCGCCCACATCATCGATGCCCGCGGCGTGCGCCGCGAGCACCGCGTCGGCGCCATGCGTCTTCGTCACGGCGACGATTCGCACCTCGTGTGAGCGTCCGCCACGCGCCAGCGCGGCCGCGATCCGGCCGCGGACGTCGGCGATCCGTTCCGGGAGGTCCGAAAAGTGCATAACATTTGAAATTACAGGGCGTTAGCTCCCTGCGAAAGTGACGCGGCTCGACGATTCTCAGGGGAACTTCTTGCCGCGGGCGACCGCAGGACTCACCGCAAGGCCGGCTCCACTCTAGTCCGCACGATCGCCGGCAGTCCATCCGCGTCCCGCTGGAGCAGCCAGACGGTGCTCCCGTCCGCATCGATCAACGTGGAGCGAGGGGGGAAGTCGACGCGACCGAGGAACCGTCCACCCGCGCCGAACACCTCATACGCGGTGGCTTCGCGGAAGATCGCGCGCGGCAGGCGATTGGGCATTTGCGGCTCGAGCTCCGATTCCGGGATGCGCTCCGAGGGCGTCGCGACGCGCGCCCAGATGGTGCCGTCGCGGGCGACCGAGAGCCGGCTGATCGGCGGCTTCGTGTCCGGGATCGCCGGTCCGCTCCAGGTCCATCCCGGCACGTTCCGCCGGAGCGCGATCGTGATGCGTTCCTGGTCCCATGCGCGCTCCTCCGCACTCACGCTCACCGGCGTCGCGTCTCGCACGATGCGCAGCGCTTTTTGCGGAGCCGCGCGGCTCACCTCGATCTCCGCCTTGCCACCGTTGGCAGAGACGAAGTAGCCCTCGGGATGCCACGCCCATAGGAAACTCGCGGCGTGCATCGGCCCATACTGCGCCCGGCCGCCGTTGCTCTCGGCGATGTACGCAATCCGCTCGACGGGGAGGTCGGGCGGGATCAGCGAATCTCCGAAGGACCCGCCATCACGGATGCGGACGAGTCCCATTCGGCCAAGGATCTCACCCTCTCGCGGGGCCGTCACCGGTCGGCGAATGAAAAGCGCACCGGAGCCATCGGTTCGCAGTCCGTCGTTGGTGCTGAACCCCGAGGTGATCGTCCAGCTCGTGGCGAGCTCGCCATCCGCGCTCAAGAAGGAGATGCGCGCATTGCCGGCGTCCCAGATGGCCACGCGGCCATCCGGCAGTACGACCATGCCGTTTCCGCTGCTGAACTCGCCTGGTCCGGAGCCCTTTCGTCCGACCTTCCGCACCAGCGCTCCGCTGCTGTCGAACAGGAACAGCGTGTTGGCAGTGTAGTCGAAGGCATAGATGCGACCGTCAAGCCCGACCTCTACCTCGGATACCTCGCCGAAGAGCGAAGTATCATCAGCGCTTGGCGCGATCCGCATCTCGTCGACTAGCCGTCGGATCTTCGCCGGAGGCACCATGCCTGCCGAACGTGCGATGATGCTGTCCGGCGAAGTCGTCGAATCGAACACAGTCGCAAGTCCAGCCTCACCGCTAGCGCCGGCTTCCCCCGCGACCGTTCCACATGCGACGATCAGCGACATGAGCGCCACGAGCGGGATCTGCCGGGCGAACGCAAGCGACGGACGGCTCATCAGACTGTCTCCGGTGATGGGATGGACGGACCTTCGACGAACACGTTGCAACGCGCAGCCGCTGGATTCAGGGGAACGCCGGCTCCACGCGCGCCTTCACGACCGCCGGCAGCCCATCCTCGTCTCGCTGCAGGTACCAGATGTGGTTGCCGTCGGCCTCCATGAACGTCGACCTCGGCGGCAGCGCGACGCGCCCTCGGAAATCACCGTCCTCACCAAAGACCTCGAAAGCGATCGCGTCGCGGAAGAGAGCGCGCGGCCGCGCATTCTTCCGCTGCGGCTCGAGCTCCGCCTCCGGGATGCGCTCCGATGGCATCGCGACGCTGGCCCAGATCGATCCGTCGCGACCGACGTGCAGCGCGGCCAGCGGCGGCTTCGTGCTGGGGATCGGGGGACCCTGCCAGGTCCATGCCGGCATGCCGCGGCGCATCTGATATGTGATCCTCTCCCTGTCCCAGTCGCGCTCCTGTTCCGGGACCGGCACCGCCGCTGCGTCGCGTACGATCCTGAGCGGACCACCGAGTGAATCGGGCCGGCTCAACTCGATTTCGTACTTACCCGCGTTTGCCGAGACGAAGTACCCACGCGGATGCCACTCGAACAAGAAGCGCGCCGAGTGCGTGGGCATGCTCGCTGACGAGCCATTCTCCCACTCGGCGACGTACACGATGTGGTCGACCGGCAGGTCGGGAGGGACGAGTGAGTCTCCAAATGCGCCTCCCTTCTTGAGCCGCAGCAGCCCGAAGCGTCCCAGTACCTCTCCCTCGCGCGGTTCGGTAACGGGGTGGAGGAGCAGCACAGCCCCCGAACGGTCCGTCCTGAGCCCGTTGTACATGAAGAAGCCGGACGTGAGTACCGAGCTCGAGACGAACTCACCATCGCCGCTGAACAGCGAGATGCGTCCGTTCGCGGCGTCCCATAGCGAGAGCCGACCGTTGGGCCCCAACACCATCCCGTTGTTCTCCTTGAACTCGCCGGGGCCGGAGCCCTGCCGGCCAATGCGCCGCATCACGTTGCCGGAGCTGTCGAACAGGAAGAGGACGTGAGCGGCCCGGTCGTAGACGAACAGGCGCCCGTCGCGCCCCACTTCGAACTCGCTGACATCGGCGAAGAGCGACGTGTCGTTCGCCGTGGGTGCGATGCGCAGTTCCTCGACCACGCTCCGCACCATGGTTGGATGCACTGTGCCTCCCGTCCGCGCAATGATGCTATCCGACGCGGACGTCGAGTCGAAGACGGTGGTGAGCCCTGCCGCGCTGGGCCCGCCATCCCTTCCGGCAGCATCGCCGCAGGAGACGAATAGCAGCAGGAACGCGGCAGACATGATCAGCCGGGCGAACGCGAACGGCGAACGGCGCATCAGTCTGGCTCCGGTGGAGGAGGCCGCTAATGTACGACTCGCGCCCCCTCACGGCGACACGCCTCGTCGCCAGCCGTCATCACCGCTTGCGGCGATCCTCGCGCGCCAGCAGGAACGTCCGCAGTTCCCGCTCGCTGCCGACCCGGCGCAGCGCGCCATCGACCACCACCGAGACCGACTCGCGTTCCTCCGACACGACCACCACCACCGCGTCGGTCTCCTCCGTGAGTCCCACGGCCGCGCGGTGGCGAGTGCCGAAGTTCTTCTCCAGCGTCGCCGACGAGAGCGGCAGGATGGACCCCGCTCCCACGATCTGGTCACCGCGCACGATCACCGCGCCGTCGTGCAACGGCGAGGACGGCGCGAACAGCGCCGTCAGCAACTCCGCATTGAGCGTCGCGGCCAGCGGCGTGCCGGTCTGCAGCAGCGGCTTGAGGGAGACCACGCGCTCGAGCGCGAAGATCGCGCCCCAACCGCGACGCGCCAGCCGGAACGCCGTGTCCGCGATGATGCCGGCCGCGTCCGTGCTCGCGTCGTCGCGGCGCATCAACCATCCGAGTCGGCGGCGGCCGAGGTTGGCGAGTCCCGCGCGCAGCTCCGGCTGGAAGATCACAACGGCTGCGAACGCGCCGTACGTGAAGGCCAGCCCGAGCAGCCAGGTGAGCATCGTGAAGCGCAGCACCCACGCGGTGGCGTACGCCAGCACGAGCACGACGATGCCGGAGAGCATCTGCAGCGCCCGCGTGCCGCTGATGAGCAGCAACCCGCGGTAGAACACGTATGCGACGAGCGCGACCTCGAGGAGATCGCGCCAGCCGAATGGGACGAGTGACCCTTCCACGCTCCCGCGTCAGCCGCGGGAGCGGACGCCGACGGCACGCCGGCCGGTCGGCACGCTCACGCGGGCGACGGCTCGGGACCGCCAAGCAGCGGCGGCGTGCGACGCGGCTCGACGGCGCCCGCCGACTGCTTCTCCGGAGTCGGCAGCATCGACGGCGGATCCTTGCGCGGCGGCAGCGGCTCACCCTTCTCGAGCAGGCCGATGTCCTCGCGCGTCAGCGTCTCGCGCTCGAGCAGCGCCATCGCGAGACGCTCCAGCAGCTCCCGGTGCGTGGTCAGCGTGTCCGTCGCGCGATTGTACGCTTCATTGATGACGCGCGACACCTCGTCGTCGACCTGCTGCGCCGTGCGCTCCGAGACCGTGCGACGGCTCGTCAACTCGCGGCCGAGGAAGACCTCCTGCTCGTTGTCGCCCACCAGCACCGGACCGATCGCGTCGGAGAGGCCCCACTGCGAGACGTAGCGGCGCGCCAGGCCGGTCGCGAACTGGATGTCGCTCGAGGCGCCGGTCGTGACGTGGTCGCGGCCGAACACGATCTCCTCGGCCACACGACCGCCGTACGCCATCACCAGCCGCGCCTCGAGCTGCTCGCGCGTGACGCTCACGCGGTCGTCCTCGGGGAGCGTGAACGCCAGGCCAAGCGCGCGCCCGCGCGGCACGATCGTGACCTTGTGCAGCGGGTCGTTGCCCTTAACGCGAATGGCGCAGACGGCGTGGCCGGCTTCGTGGAACGCCGTCAACCGGCGCTCCTCCTCGCGCATCACCAGCGACTTGCGCTCGGCGCCGAGCATCACGCGGTCCTTCGCGTCCTCGAAGTCGACCATATAGATCTTCTCGTGATTGCGGCGCGCCGCCAGCAGCGCGGCCTCGTTCACGAGGTTCGCCAGGTCCGCACCCGCCATGCCCGGCGTGCCGCGCGCGAGCTTGTGGATGTCCACGTCCTCGGCCAGCGGCTTGTTGCGGATGTGCACCTTGAGGATGCCCTCGCGTCCGCGCAGGTCCGGCGCGTCGACCACGATCTGCCGGTCGAATCGGCCCGGGCGCAGCAGCGCCGGGTCGAGGACGTCGGGCCGGTTCGTCGCGGCGATCAGGATCACGCCGTCATTCGACTCGAAGCCGTCCATCTCGACGAGCAGCTGATTGAGCGTCTGCTCGCGCTCGTCATGCCCGCCGCCGAGGCCGGCGCCGCGATGACGGCCCACCGCGTCAATCTCATCGATGAAGATGATGCAGGGCGCGCTCGCCTTGCCCTGCTCGAACAGGTCGCGCACGCGCGAGGCGCCGACACCGACGAACATCTCGACGAAGTCGGAGCCGGACATCGAGAAGAACGGACGCCCCGCCTCGCCGGCGACCGCGCGAGCAAGCAGCGTCTTGCCGGTGCCCGGTGGGCCCACGAGCAACGCACCCTTGGGCAGGCGACCGCCCAGCTTCGTGAACTTTGCCGGGTCCTTCAGGAACTCTATGATCTCGCGCAACTCGACCTTGGCCTCGTCCGCGCCCGCGACGTCCGCGAAAGTCACCTTCGGCGTGTCGCCGGAGAGGAGCTTCGCCTTCGACTTGCCGAACGAGAACGCC
>DATLLF010000041.1:0-27090 GCA_035537955.1 Vicinamibacterales bacterium
CTCGGCGATCTGTCGCCGCCGGTCGGCCTCGGCCTGACGCCTGGCTTCCGCGTCTGCGGCCCGGCGCTGCGAATCTTCAGCCTCACGACGCAGCCGCGCCCGCTCCTCGTCGGCCTCACGCGTCAGACGAGCCTGCGCCTCTTCGGCCTCGCGGCGCATCCGGTCGCGTTCGGCTTCGGCGGCGACAGATCGCCGAGGCCGCCGCGGCCGAGCGCGCGGCGCGCGACGCAGCCGAGGCAGCGGAGCGCGCGCGCGAAGAGGAACGGGCGCGCCTCGAGGACGAACAACGCCAGCTCGAGGCGGAGCGTGCCGCGGAGCGCGAGCGGCTGATGCACGAGGCAGAAGCCGCAGCTCAGCGCGCGCACGAAGCGGAGCGTCAACGGCTCGAGGAAGCGCGTCTTCGCCGCGAGGCGGAAGAAGCGGCGGAACGCGAGCGGCTCGTGAAGGACGCGCAGGCGGCGGCCGAGCGCGCCAGAGAAATCGAACGACGCAAGTTCGACGAAGAACGCAAGCGGCGCGAGGCGGCTGAAACAGCGGAACGCGAGCGCCTGCGCCAGGAAAAGCGGGCCGCCGCCGAGCGCGCCCGCCAGGCGGAGCTCGAGCGGTTACAGGAAGAACAGCATCGCCGCCAGGCCGAGGAGGCGGGCGAACGGGAACGGATGCTGCGCGAAGCGGAGGCGGCGGCAGACCGCGCGCACGAGGAAGAACGGCTCCGGCTGGAAGCGGAGATGCACGAACGCGCCGAGCGCGAGGCTGTCGAGCGCGAGCGGCTCCGCCGCGAGGCGGACGAGGCTGCAGCCCTGGCGCGGGCGGCTGAACAGAAACGTCAGGAAGAAGAGCAGCGTCGTCGCGCGGCCGAAGAAGCCGCGGATCGCGAACGCCAGCTTCGTGAGCAGGAAGGGGCGGCGCTGAAGAAACGCAGAGCCGCGCGCGAGAAGACGCCTGCGACAAAGCTGCCTGCGTCCTCGCCGTCAGCGCCGGCAGTCGCGGCGAAGGCGCCCGCATCCTCGCCGTCCGCCCACGCAATATCCGCCAGGGCATCTGCATCCTCAGCGACGACATCGATACGCTCGACAAAGCAACAGGCGGTGCCGGCGAAGAGGACAGCGACGTCATCGTCAGATCCCTTCGCCGACTTCCGTGCGTCGGTCATCGGATCGTCAGCCAACAGCGTGTTCAGGCTGATGCCGATCGAGCAGTTCGCGCACAAACCGGCTTCCGGCTCTACGGCTTCCGGCTCTACGGCTTCCGGCTTCCGGCTTCCGGCTTCCGCGGCTTCCGCGGCTTCCGCGGCTTCCGGCGCCGCAGCTTCGGCCGGATCGAATCACGCGGCCGCGGAACTGAAGGACGATGCTGGTGAATTCATCAGAACGTTGAAGCTACCTTTCGAGGTGGCGCGCTTCGAGTATCCACGCCGGTGTCGGATTCGCCGGGTGCGCGTGCTGGCGCCGCCCGATGACACACTCTCGCCGGCGCCCGGCCCGGTCATCGTCTCTCGTCAGGCCCTGGGGGAGCTGCGCAACACGCGCTGAGGTACGCAGTCCTGTTACACGGGTCGTGATGCCCACGGCGCAGAAAGTCCGCCGTGCGCTCACGCGCGATTGCCATCGACGAATCGTGGACCGTTAGTAACCCTTCACGATCCGGTCACTTAGCGCCTCGCGCCGCATTCAGTCGGCGTTCGGCACCCCGGTTGCGACCGGTCGCAACGTGGACGATCCGCATCGGCGGCCTGGCGTCGGCTCTCGCGTCCTGCTGCGCAGCCATTCGTGGACCGTGCAGGCCGTTACGGAGTACCCCGATTGCGCATCGCTGCGCGTGACCGGCTGCGGCGGGACGGATCACGGCACGAAGCGCACGTTCCTCCTGCCGTTCGATCGGGTGAAGCACTGCGAGGCCGCGTCGCGGATCCGCGTCGTGGGACGAAGAAGCTGGTCCCATCACGTCGCACAAGCGTTTACTTCGACGCATCCGTTCGGCGGTCTGCGCGCCGCGGCGCACTCAGCGATCGACCTTCTTCCGTTCCAGCTCGAACCGGCGCTGGCAATGTTGCGTCACGCGCGGTTGCGGATCCTGATCGCCGACGAGGTGGGGCTCGGGAAGACGGTGCAGGCTGGCATCGTTCTCAACGAGCTGGCGCACGCAGACCACGGCTTCCGGGCCGTCGTGCTCTGCCCGGCCGGTCTTCGCGAACAATGGCAGCGCGAGCTCGCGTCGAAGTTTTCACTCGCGCCGACACTCGCAGATGCTGCGTGGCTCGCCGAGTGCGCACGCGAGCTGCCCGCTGACGTGAATCCATGGTCGCTGCCGGGTATCTACCTGGCGTCGCTCGATCTGGTGAAGCGTCCCGAAGTGTTGCGAGCCATCGAGGACGTGACGTGGGACCTCTCGGTGATCGACGAAGTCCACGCACTCGGACCCGGAACCGCGCGGCTGGCAGCCGCGCGGGCGATCGGGGCGAGGTCGCGCCGGCTGCTGGCGATGACAGCGACGCCTCCGGACGGTGACGCGACGCATCTGGCGGCCATCACGGACATCGGGCGCGGCGCGGCTGAGCCCCCCATTACCGAGTTCCGGCGAACGCGCGGCGAGGCGGGCATCGACGCCCGGCGCAGATCAGTTCTGCTGGCGGTCCGACTCTCGAGCGCGGAGATCCGGATGCATCGGCTGCTCGAGCGATACACGTCTCTCGTCTGGAGCGAAGCGGCGGCACGGGGAGACCATCGCGCGCGGCTTGCGGCAATGGTGCTGCGCAAGCGCGCGCTCTCGAGCGCGGCGTCCCTCTCGTTGTCGGTGAAGCGGCGGCAGGACATTCTCGGAACCGCGCCGCTCGGCGCGGAACGCCAGTTGCTGCTTCCACTCGGCGACGAGGATCCGCTCGCCGATGATTTGGTCGACGAGGTCATGGCCGCCAGCGGCCTCACCGACGTCGCCATGGAACGGGCGTGCCTCGAAGAGATCTTCGCCAGCGCCGACGAGGCGGCCCGATCGGAATCCAAGATGCGGGCACTGCTGAGACTTCTCGCCCGAATCCGCGAACCTGCCATTGTCTTCACCGAGTACCGCGACACGCTGGCGCACATCGCGCGAGCGCTGGGCTCGCGCGGCGACGTTGTGATCCTGCACGGAGAGATTCCGCCCCGGGAACGGGTCCAGGTGCAGCGCGCTTTCAATGATTCGGGCGGGCTGTTGCTGGCGACCGACGCGGCCTCCGAGGGCCTGAACCTTCATCACCGCTGCCGGCTCGTCATTCATTTCGAGCTGCCGTGGAATCCGATGCGGCTCGAGCAGCGAACAGGTCGCGTCGATCGCCTCGGCCAGACACGTCGCGTACACGAAGTCCTGCTCGTCGCGCGCGACACGGCGGAGCGATTCGTACTCGCGCCTCTCGTCAGGCGTATCCGGACCGCGGCCGCCCGCGGCCGGCGCTCCCTCGCTGCGCTCGATGAGTTGACGCTCGCGGAGGTAGTGATCGGCGGCGCTCCGCTCGACGTCCCGCCCGACACCGCGGCAATTCCGACAGCGGCGCTCGACCTTCGCGAAGATGCAGAGGTCGAGCGAGCTCGTCTCGCCGCAGTACGCGCATTTACTGAGAAGACAAATCACCACACACGCGGCGACGTCCTCGTCTGCAGGGGTCGGTCGCGCAGCTCGCTGGCAGCCATGACCGTGTGGCTGCTCGCGGTGAAAGATCGCACCGGGCGGGTGGTGCACAGCGAGCTCGTTGTCGCGAGCGTCGCATCAAGTGAAGCTCCCGCTGCGCGGACCGTGGCGGCAACCCGCGACTTGACGTCGCGATTCATCGAACATTGCCAAGGCCCGGTGGTGGCGGCAATCAATGGTTACAGCCACGTATCGATCGAGCTCGCCACTACCGGTATTCAGCAGGTGGTACAGGCACTGTCGCGACGAGAGCGGGCGTTGGCCGAGGCGTTGCCCGCTGCCCAGCCGCTATTACAGCCTGGCCTGTTCGACCGTCGGTCGATCAGAACGGCGGCCTGCAGAAGCGGCGTTTCGAACCTTCTGCAGAATGAAACCGAGCAGCGGATGCGCGCACTCGAGGACGAAGCGCGGCTGGACACAGTGGTGCGGTTGGTGGCGCTGCGCTGGGAACGACGATGATCCTGGGAATGCGCGGATCGCTCCTGTCTCACGACGCGCTGCGCGGAGGGCTCGAGCTGCGTTCTCGAGAAGATGGACGATCCGTTCGTCGACAGCTCATCGGATGGCATGCGATGGTTCAGCGGGAGGCGGGCCCGGCATGGGCGTCGCGCACGGTCTTCGACCGGATCGCCGTCCCTTTCTGCAGTTCGTTCGGGTTTCAAGTGCTTCCGGCAGGTGGCGAGGCGCGAGTGTGCCGCGGAGTGGTGCTGCGACAGGGTGCGATGGCAGCGGTCGTTGCCGCGTTCGACTGGGGGCCGCAACCAGGTACGTCGTGGCGCGACAGTGTCCGCGTCGGCATTGCGGCCGACACGAGATGGGCTTTCAGCTTCGCCGGTCCAACGGTTCGGATCTACGACGCGCGCCGCACGCATTCGCGGAGGTTCGTCGAATTCGATCTCGCACTCCTCTGTGAAGACGAACGAACGTTCGACGTGGTGTGGATGCTGCTCACCCGCCCATCCGGCCTCGATGATGCCGTGCTGCTGTCGGAACGGCATCGTGCCGGCGTCCGCGATGCGCTGCAAACCGGCGTACACGATGCGTTGCGCCATCTGACATCCGCCTTTGCCAGCGCGTCGCGCCGCCGCTCGCGCGCTCGCCCGACAGCAGCCGGCGTGCTCGACGAGTCGCTCGTCGTCATCTATCGGATTCTCTTTCTGCTCTTCGCCGAGGCCCGCGGGCTGGTTCCGGCGTGGCACGCGGTATTTCGGGAGAGCTATACGATCGAAGCCCTGCGGCCGGCCATCGAGACTCGTCCCCGCCCGCGCGGCGTATGGGAAGCATTGCAGGCGATCGCGCGCCTTGCGCACCGCGGCTGCCACGCGGGAACGCTGCGCGTGCCCCCGTTCAACGGGCGCCTGTTTTCGCCGGCCGATGCGCCGCTCGCCGATTCCATTCCACTGGACGAGGGCGCGGTGCGACAGGCCCTGCTCGCCATCACGACACGCAGAACGACGAGCGGTCGGGAGCGCATCGCCTACAGCGATCTCGGCGTGGAGCAACTCGGCGGAGTGTACGAGCGCGTGCTCGATTACGACATCGACCCGCACGAACACATGCCCAGACTGGTGAGAGGGGAACGGCGCCGGGCTACAGGATCCTTCTACACGCCGCGTTCGCTGACCGAGTACATCGTTCGCCGTACCCTGGCGCCGCTGGTCGAGAATGTCAGTCCCGAACAGATCCTGTCGCTTCGCGTGCTCGATCCTGCGATGGGGAGCGGCGCGTTCCTGGTCGCCGCCTGTCGATACCTGGCCATCGCCTATGAAGCGTCGCTCGTTGCCGATGGCGGCCTCACCGCCGGCGATGTCTCGGAAGCCGATCGCGCGGGCTTCAGGCGCGCTGTCGCACAGCGTTGTCTGTACGGCGTGGACGTGAATCCGATGGCAGTCCAGCTCGCACGGCTCTCGCTGTGGCTGGCCACGCTCTCTCACGACCGCCCGCTGACATTCTTCGACCACCACCTGCGCGCGGGCAACAGTCTCATTGGCGCGAGCATCGCGGATGTTCGGCGCCGACGGGCCGGTCGTCATTCAAGGACTTCACCGCTGCCGCTTTTCGACGATGAGACAGTGAGCGTTGCCGTGGGCAGCTCCGTATCGACGCGCGAGCTTCTTCGAATGGGCGTCGAGGAGACACTCGAACATGTTCGTGAGAAGGAAAGGATCTTCGCCGGACTGGAATCAGACGGCGCACCGCTGGCCCGATGGAAGGCAATCGCTGACCTCTGGTGCGGCGCATGGTTCGATGCGAACGCTCGCCGGTTCAACCGCGCTGCCTTCGAAGCGCTCATCGACCTCGCGAGTGGACGTTACGTGCTGTCGGAAGCGGTCGCCAACGGGATCCTGACGCAGGGCCGCGAGACGGCGCGCGCCCTGCGCTTCTTTCACTGGGAGCTCGAGTTCCCGGAGGCGTTTTACGACGGCGCCGGCGAGCCGCTGATGCAGCCGGGCTTCGACGCCGTCCTCGGCAACCCTCCATGGGAGATGGTGCGCGGTGACAGCGGAGACGGAACGGCGCGCATGGAGGCGGCCCGCGTCGGATCAGCCCTCACCAGGTTCGCTCGCGGGAGCGGCATCTTTCACATGCAGGGCGAGGGCCACGCCAACCTGTACCAGATGTTTGCCGAACGGGCGCTGCGCCTGGTTCGGCCCGGCGGCCGCCTCGGGCTCGTATTGCCGTCCGGCTTCGCATCCGATCACGGCTGCGCTGCGCTCCGGCGCAGCGTTCTGCACTCGTCGAACATCGACAGCTTCGTCGTCGCCGAGAACCGGGAGGCGCTCTTCCCTATCCATCGGGGATTGAAGTTCGTGCTGATGACGCTGACGAAGTCGGACTGCGGCCTCAAGGCGGAGGGAACATCCGTCGTCCCGCTGCGCACCGGCATCCGATCCGCGGCCGATTTCGATCGGCTGCCCGACGATGGTCCGGATCCTGATGCGGTGCCCGCATCAGTCGAGTTGATCGAGCGCTTCTCGGGAGAGCAGTTCGCGATACCAGAGTTGCGCACTCCCATGGACGCAAGGATCGTCAGCCAGATTGCGTTCAGCTTTTCCGCCGCGGGTTGTACAGACGGATGGGGACTGCGTTTCGGCCGCGAGCTGAACGCGACCGACGATCGGGGCAGCTTCAACAGCACCGGCAACGGGTTGCCCGTGATCGAAGGCAAACACGTTCAACCATTCACCGTCGCTGCCGGATCGACGCGGCATCATGTGGACGTCCACGTCGCCGAACGCCTTCTCTCGCACCGTCCATTCGAACGAAGCCGGCTCGCCTATCGCGACGTGGCATCCTCCACGAACAGATTGACGCTCATCGCCGCCGTGTTGCCCGCCGGTACCGTCACCACCCACACGCTCTTCGTCTTGCGGACTCGGCTCGACGAAGAGGCGCAGCAGTTCGTGGCCGGAATGTTCAACAGCTTCGTGGCCAACTACGTCGTTCGCCTGCGCGTCACGACGCATGTCACCGTGGCCATCGTCGAACAGCTTCCATTGCCGATGCCGCGTCACTCGTCAGTGGACTTCCGCATCGTTGCCGGATGCGCGCGCGTGCTGGCGGATCGCGCCGACGATCGCCAGGCCTACGCGAGGCTGCAGGCCGCAGCCGCACGTCTCTACGGGCTCGACGCTGAGGCCTTCGCGCACGTGCTGAGCACGTTTCCTCTCATCGATGAGGGCGTGCGAGAGGCCTCGATGGACGCGTTTACCCGTACGGTATAGTCATCGGCATCCGTGCCGAATTACGGTTTCGCCATTGATCTGCGCAAGTGCATCGGATGCCACGCGTGCACGATCGCCTGCAAGGCCGAACACCAGATTCCCATCGGCGTGAACCGCTGCTGGGTGAAGACGGTCGAGAAGGGGACCTTCCCCGATACCCGCAGATTCTTCTTCCCCGTTCTCTGTAACCAGTGTGAAGAAGCACCATGCGTCCGCATCTGCCCGACGCGCGCGCTGTTCAAACGTCGTGACGGCATCGTCGACCTCAACGGCGCCTCGTGCATCGGGTGCCGTGCCTGCATGGAAGCGTGCCCGTACGACCAGTTGTTCATCGACCCCGACACGCACACGGCGGAGAAGTGCAACTTCTGCGCGAACAGGGTCGAGAACAAGTTGCTGCCCGCATGCGTGAGCGTCTGTCCGACCGAGTGCCGGATTTTCGGCGACCTCGAGGATCCGACGAGCGAAGTGGCGCAGATCGTTCAGCGCGAGGCGTTCATGCTCCGTAAGCCCGAGAAAGGGACGAGCCCCAAGATCTTCTATCTTGGCGCCGAGGAGAGCGTCATCCGTCCTGAGGCCGCCGCGCGTCCGCTCTACTACAAGGAAGGACAGGTGCACCTGCGACCGGTCGGCGCGCCGATGCCCGACCCCGAATCTCCGGGGGACCCTCGCGTCGATTACGACGTCCCGCACGGCAAGCCGTGGGGCATTGATATGGTTCTCTATCTGCTGTTCAAAGCGATCTCCACCGGCGTGATGCTCGTAGCCGCGCTGCTGTGGATCCTCGGATTCAGCGGACCGCTCGTGACGTTCGCCGCGCCCGTGCTGTCGCTCGTGTTCATCACGCTGACTGCGGTCGTGCTCGTCATCGACCTCGAGCGTCCGGAGCGTTTCTACTACATCCTCACGCGTTCGAATTGGCGATCGTGGATGGTCTGGGGCGCCTACTTCCTGACCGGCCACGGTGCGCTGAGCCTCGCATGGCTCGCCGCCGCATGGTTCGGTACGCAGGGTGCGCTGGAGCTGCTCGTGGTTCCGATCATCGTGGTCGGCGTTTTGGCAACGTCGTACACCGGCTTCCTGTTCGCGCAGGGGCTCGGCCGGGACCTCTGGCAGGGTCCGTCGGCGGCCGTGGACCTGATCGCGCAGTCCGCCGCCGCTGGATCCGCGTCACTGTTGATGGCGTCGCTGCTTCTCGGCGACAGCACTGACGCCGCGGTGCCCACGCTGGCGTGGACGCTGATCGGCGCTGTCGTCGCACACCTGGTGATTCTGGTGTTCGAGCACGTCTTCGCGCCGAGCCCCACACGACACCACCAGCTGGCGACGCACACGATCCTCAAGGGGCATTACTCGCGGCTGTTCTGGGGCGCGGCGATCGTCGGTGGCGGCGTGCTTCCGGTCGTGATGCTGTTGACGCTCGGCTCGGTAAATCCTGCGGTGGTGGCTGGTGCGGCTCTGCTCGCGCTTGCGGGCGGCGCGGCGTGGGAATACATCTGGGTGGAGGCGGGGCAATCCGTCCCGCTCTCATGAGCGACAAGCCAGGTGGTGGCTTCAAGAGCCATCCAGATCCGTCGCAGTGGGACGATTACGTCGACTATGAGTCGACGAGCTGGCCACGCAAGGACCGCCGCCGCTACTGGATCATTCCGAGCATCTGCTTCAACTGCGAATCGGCGTGCGGCATCCTCGCCTACGTCGACAAGGACACCCTCGACGTCCGCAAGATCGAAGGCAACCCTGTTCACCCCGGCAGCCGCGGGCGGACGTGCGCGAAGGGCGTAGTCACGCCCAATCAACTCGAGGATCCAGACCGCATCCTCTATCCCTTGCGCCGTGCCGGTGAGCGTGGCGAGGGCAGCTGGCAACAGGTCTCCTGGGACGAGGCCCTGCAGGACATCGGCGGACGCATCCGCAAGGCCATCATCGAGAACCGCCGGCACGAGCTGATGTATCACGTCGGTCGTCCCGGCGAGGACGGCTATGCCAACCGCGTGCTCCAGGCGTGGGGCGTCGATGGACACAACAGCCACACGAACGTCTGTTCCTCGTCTGCGCGCCTCGGTCACTTCCTGTGGTGCGGCGCCGATCGGCCGTCTCCCGATTACGCCAATGCACAGACGATCCTGCTGATCTCGTCGCACC
This sequence comes from Vicinamibacterales bacterium, assembly GCA_035537955.1. Taxonomy (GTDB): domain Bacteria; phylum Acidobacteriota; class Vicinamibacteria; order Vicinamibacterales; family 2-12-FULL-66-21; genus JACDCA01. The sequence goes on from DATLLF010000041.1 coordinate 9,534, forward strand.
TCGAGACCGGCCACTACTTCAACCCGCACGCCCAGCGCATCATCGAGGCGAAGGCAAACGGCGCCACGTTGATCTGCATGGATCCGCGGCTCTCGAATTCGTCGGCCAAGGCCGACATGTGGCTCCCCGCCTATTCGGGGACGGAGGGAGCGCTGCTGCTGGCCATCGCGCGCATCCTCATCGAAGAGGATCTGTTCAACCGCGAGTTCGTGCGCAAGTGGGTGAACTGGAGCGAATATCTGGCTGCGGAGAGGCCCGACCTGCCGCAGACGTTCGATGGCTTCGTCGTCGCGCTGAAGGAGCTCTACGCACAATTCACACCAGAGTTCGCCGAATCGGAAACGGGTGTGCGCGCCGACCAGATCGTCGCCGCCGCGCGCGCGATCGGCCGCGCCGGCACGCGTTTCGCGACGCACAACTGGCGCGCCGCGGCATCGGGCAACCTGTGGGGTTGGCAGATCACGCGCTGCCTCTACCTGCTCGTCGTGCTGACGGGTTCCTTCGGGACCGTCGGCGGAGTCAACATGCACGTCACGAACAAGTTCGTGCCGAAGCATCCGAACCCGCCGCCGCCGCCGAACTACTGGAACGAGCTGCTGTTCCCGAGGGAGTTCCCGCTCTCGTTCTTCGAAATGAGTTTCCTGCTGCCGCACTTCCTCAAGGAAGGCCGCGGAAAACTCGACGTGTATTTCACGCGTGTCTACAACCCGCTGTGGACGAACCCGGACGGCTTCTCGTGGATGGAGGTGCTGCAGAACAAGGACATGATCGGCCTGCACGTCGCGCTCACACCCACCTGGAGCGAGACCGCCTGGTTCGCCGACTACATCCTGCCGATGGGGCTTGGCACCGAGCGCCACGACACGATGAGTCAGGAAACACACGCCGGCCAGTGGCTCGGGTTCCGCCAGCCGGTGCTCCGCGTCGCGAGAGAGAAGCGCGGCGAGAAGATCGGCGCCACCTACGAAGCCAACCCGGGTGAAGTGTGGGAAGAAGATGAGTTCTGGATCGCGTTGAGCTGGAAGATCGATCCGGATGGTTCGCTGGGTATCCGAAAGTTCTTCGAATCTCCATATCGACCCGGCGAGCAGATGGCGATCGACGAGTACTACCGCTGGATGTTCGAGAACTCGGTGCCGGGCTTGCCCGAAGCCGCCGCGAAGGAGAACCTCACGGCGCTCGAATATATGCGGAAGTACGGTGTCTTCAAGGTATCGGACAAGGCCTACAGCCGCGCTTTCGAGAACCCCCTCGAAGAGAGTGCGCTCGAGGGCACCACGCGCGACGGCCGCGAAAACACCGTCATGAAAAATGGGGCGAGGGTCGGCGTGCTCGTCGACGGTGTCGCCGTGCCGGGCTTCAACACGCCTTCACGCCTGCTCGAGTTCTACTCCAGCACGATGGCGCAATGGGGCTGGCCGGAGCACGCGGTGCCCCGTTATGTTCCTGGTCACGTGCACTGGCGCGACCTCAAACGCGAAGAGGGCGAGTTCGATCTTCTGCCGAACTTCCGGCTTCCGACGCTGATCCACACACGCTCGCCCGTGAAGTGGCTCTACGAGATTTCCCACGATAACCCGCTCTGGATTTCCACGGAGGATGCGCGCGCGAAACAGATTCAGACGGGCGATCTCGTAAGAGTGACGACACAAATTGGATATTTCGTCACGCGCGCGTGGGTCACCGAGGGCATCAGGCCCGGTGTCCTCGGCATGTCGCACCATCTCGGGCGCTGGCGGCTGAACGAAGACACCGGTGGCCCGCGTGCGGCCTCGGCGCTCGTGCGCATCACGCGCGAGAGCGGCGGCCGCTACGTCATGCGGCAGGTGCACGGCGCACAGCCCTTCAAGAGTGAGGATCCCGACAGCGGGCGAGTCTGGTGGAGTGACGTCGGCGTTCACCAGAACCTCACGTTCCCGGTGCAACCCGATCCGGTGAGCGGCATGCATTGCTGGCACCAGCGCGTTCGCCTCGAAAAAGCACGTCCCGACGATGCATACGGAGACATCGTCGTGGATACGGCGAAGGCGCACGAGGTCTATAAGGAGTGGATGGCGAAGACACGCCCCGCGCTCGCCGGTCCCGATCGCGTTCGCCGGCCGCTGTGGTTCGACCGGCCACTGAGACCAGTAGCTGACGCGTATAGGCTGCTGTGAAAACGCACGGAAGCCGACGCGCCGTTACTCTCGTCACCTGGGGCTTGCTCGCCACCTTTGTTGGCTTGCAGATCGTCTCGTGGAGCACGGGCGCGGCGCCGCGCTCTCGATGGGGCGTGGCGCAGGTGATCATCGGCTGGATCGTCATGTTCCTCCTCGCCTCCATCGCCACGCGAAGGATCGACAGCCTCGCCACGGAACTGACAGAGAGGGAATACGCCCACCGCGTGACGAAGAACGAAATCGAGCAGTTGCAGATGCACAATACGATTCTGCAGATGCTGGCTCGGACGGTCGACGTTCCGCTGGCATTCCAGTCGATGGCGCAGCGGATCGCGCGTTTGATTCCGTGCGATCGCGTGGGCCTCGCACTGCTGGATGAAGATGACGAGGAGTTCCAGACGTACACGGCGCTCGTGAACGACGAACGCCGAACCCGTCCGCGGGCCGAGCTCGTCTTCAAGCTGGAAGGGACCGCCATCGGCGCCGTCGTCAAGACACGGCAGCCGCTCAACTTCGACGAGACATCCAGCAGAGCGCCGGACTTCCTCGACGTGAACGTGCTGCATTCGTCGGGCTTTCATTCGGCATTGCTGCTGCCGCTGGTATCGAACGAACGGGCGGTGGGCACCCTGAACGTCGTGTCGAGAAAACGCGCGGCCTTCTCGAAGGAGCACGTCGATGTGCTGATGCCGATCGCCGAGATCCTTGCGATGGCGCAGGTCGCTCAGCGCCTGCAGATTGCCGCCACGAAGCATCGCACGATGGAATCGATGACCGAGCTCACGCTCGCGGTGTCCACCGAGATCAACAGCGCGCTGCAGACGATTGCCGGCCATTGCAACATCATCGAGCGCGCCTACCAGGACCCGGGCCTGCATCGCGACCTGGACACGATCTCACGGCAGACGCAGCGCATCTCCGCCCTGCTCGATAAGATGCGGCTGGCGTCGAACGAGCGCCTGAATGAAGCGGCTCAGACGATCAGAACGGGGCGGCCCTGACTCCCCGGCCTGGCGAACCGCCTTGAACGTCAACCCTTCGCGGCCGCCTTCCACACAACGAACAGCAGCTCCGCGCAGATGACGGCGGTCATCAGCACGAAGCTCCAGTCACGTCGACGGATTTCCTCGGCTGTGGCAACCACGATCCTCACTGCCGGCGACGCGATCAGGATCAGGATCCCTGCATTGAGCGTCACCGCGGCCGCCGCGCTCGAGGGCGCGAGTAGATAGAGAAACAGTCCGAGCCCGAGCGTCACACCGAACAGGGCGACAGTTGCGGCCGAAAGCAACCGGCTCGTGTGACCGGTCACAGCGTGAACGCCTTGTAGAAGTAGGTAATGGACAGCGTGACGAGCACTGCCGCCATGAGCAGCTTCAGCCAGCGCGCCCGCGCACGCGGGCTCATCCAGATCCCGACTCGCGATCCGAGCAGGACCCCGATGACGGCGGCCGCCGCGAGCGGCGCGACGATGCGCCCGCGCGAGTAGTAGATCGGCGCCGATCCCAGCGCCGTGATCCCGATCATGGCGGCGGTGGTGGCGGCCGCGACCCGCATCGGGATTCCGCAACAGGCGTTGAGCGCCGGCACCTGCAGCACGCCGCCGCCAATACCGAGCAGCCCCGACAGCACTCCACCCGAGAACGAAATACCCAGAGCGGCCGGCAGTCTGCGCAGTCGATACACCACGTGCTGGCCGCTCTCCTCTTCGTAGTACGTCCCGCCGAGCGCACCCGGCTGAATCGTCGCGTCGAGAATGACGTTTCGACGATCGAGCCGCGTGATCATGATCATCGCGATGACACCGGTCACGCTGGCAAAGATCGTTGACCGCGTTCGCGGCGACAGCAGATCCAGGGTTTCCGCACCGATCAGTCCCCCGGCAATCGCGGGGATCTGCAGCAGTATGCCAAGGCGCAGGTTGATCACATCGCGGTTCGCTGAGCCGGTGGCGACGCTGCTGGAGGTGGCCATCACGCCCATCAGGCTGATGCCCGATGCGACCGACAGATCGATGCCGAGACCGAGGTTCAGAAGAGGAATCAGGAAGACGCCGCCCCCGAGCCCGAGCAGCGCACCGAAGCCGCCCGCGAGGGCACCGGCCGCCATGATGATGGGGATTGTCTCAATGGGCATGGGTGTATGATGCGCGAGGGCGGGCCGCCGAAAGGAATTCTAGCCGATGTTTCAACGCTTCTTTGACGAAGGACTGGCGCAGGCGTCGTTCCTCATCGCGTGCCCGCGCACGCGCGAAGCGGTGATCGTCGATCCGCGCCGCGACGTCGACATTTACGTTGAGACCGCGCGCGCACACAACCTGCGGATTGCCTACTCCTTCGAGACGCACGTGCATGCCGACTTCGCCTGCGGCTCGCGCGAGCTCGCCGCGGTGGGCGCGAAAACCATCGCCGGGCCCGGGGCGAACCTCCGCTACGCGCATCATCAGGCGACGCACGGCGAACGGCTGCGCGTCGGCGATATCTCGATCGAGTTCCTGCACACACCGGGTCACACGCCGGAACACCTCACGATCCTGATGAACATTCCCGACGAACCGGTCCGCCTGTTCACCGGAGACACACTGTTCGTCGGCGCCGTTGGCCGCCCGGACCTGCTCGGGGACGAGCAGACGCGGCGCCTCGCGGAAGACCTGCACGACTCGCTCTTCAAGAAGATCCTCGTGCTCGACGATCGCATCCAGGTTCATCCGGGTCACGGCGCCGGATCGCTGTGCGGCGCGGGCATCGGGAAGGAAGAGTTCACGACCATCGGGCAGGAAAAGCGATTCAATCCGATGCTGCAGTACAAGACGAAAGAGGAATTCGTCTCAGCGGTGCTCGCTGATCTGCCCGACACGCCCCCCTACTTCCCCCGGATGAAGAGACTGAACCAGGAAGGCCCGCCACTCCTCGGAATGGTGAACGGCTACCGCGGGCCGGCGGCGATCTCTCCGGGATCAGCCGCAACCGCGATCAGGAACGGCGCGCTCATGATCGACCTCCGCGGCGCAAGTGCGTTTGCGACCGTGCATCCACTCGGCGCCCTGAACCTGGCGTTCGGCACGAAGATCGGCTACTGGGCCGGCTACGTGCTGCCGAACGATGCGCGCGTGGTGCTCCTTGCCGGAGATCAGCGCGAGGCCACCGAAGCGGCACGGCAGCTGATCCGGATCGGCGTCTCTCGCATCGACGGGTACATCAATGGCGGCTTCGATGCCTGGCGCGCTGCCGGGCTTCCAACGGCGTCCTATCCGCTGACGAACGTGCAGGATCTTCACAGCGATCTCGCCGGCGCGCATCCGCCGATTGTCGTCGACGTGCGGACCGTGCGCGAGTACAACGCCGGGCACATCGACGGCGCCGTCCACATCCCGCTCGGCGATCTCGGCAAGCGTGCGTCTGAACTCCCGCGTGATCGAACCATCGCGACGATCTGTGAAGGTGGGTATCGGTCGTCGCTCGCCGCCAGCGTGCTGGCGCGCGTCGGCGTCGATCGGCTCGTCGACGTCACCGGCGGCATGTCCGCCTGGCGCGCGCTGCAGCCCACCTCGACGGGAGCGTAGCTCTACACGCAGCGGCATCGGGGCGCGTCATATAATCGATTACACCGCCCGGAATTCCTGATGCCTCTCTCTCCAGGTACTCGTCTCGCTCAGTACGAAGTCACCGGCACGCTCGGTTCCGGCGGCATGGGCGAGGTGTACCGCGCGCGCGACCTGCGTCTTGCGCGCGAGGTGGCCATCAAGGTCATGGCCGATCACATCGCCGCTGATCCCTTGATGCGCCAACGCTTCGAGACCGAAGCGCGCGCCGTCGCAGCGCTGTCACACCCGAGCATCATGTCCATTCACGAGCTGGGCGTGCTGAATGGAGTGCCGTTCGCGGTCATGGAGCTGCTCGAAGGGGAGACGCTGCGGGCCCGCCTGCAGCGCGGTGCACTGCCCTGGCGTGACGCGGTCGCCATCGCCGGCGCGATCGCAGAAGGCATGGCCGCCGCGCACGTCAAAGGCATCATCCATCGCGACTTGAAGCCGGAAAACGTCTTTCTGACCGCGGATGGCACGGTCAAGATCCTGGATTTCGGCCTCGCGCTGCACCGGTCCTCAGCCGATCTCCCCACTGGGTTCCAGACCGTAGCAGGAACAGTGCTGGGTACGTTCGGATACATGTCGCCGGAGCAGGTCACCGGCGAGCGCGTTGACGGACGCACGGACATCTTCGCGGCCGGATGCGTGCTTTACGAAATCCTCACGGGGCAACGACTGTTCACGGGAGGCACACCACAGGAAGTCATCGCCAACGTCGTGAGCGGTGCGCGCCCCACCCTGACGGCGCTCGACGCCGTCGCACCTGCTGAACTGCGCGCGATCGTCTCCCGATGCGTGGACCGCGATCCCGAGCGGCGCTTTGCTTCTGCCTCGGATCTCGGCATGGCATTGCGGTCGTTGCTCACCGTCAGCACCGCAAAACCGTCGCCGTCGCGTGCATCGAAGACGCGCGGCAAGTCGCTGGCAATCCTGCCGTTCGTGAACAGCAGTGGCGATCCGGAGATCGAGTACCTGATCGACGGGATCACCGAAAGCATCATCAACAGCCTCTCGCAGCTGTCCGGGTTGCGGGTGGTGCCGCGCAGCCTCGTGTTTCGGTACAAGGGTGTTCAGTCGGATCCTTCCACCATCGGTCTCGCCCTGAACGCGCGCACGGTGCTCATGGGGCACGTCGTCCGTCAAGGCGAGGTGCTGAACATCCAGGCGGAGCTCGTCGACACGGTCACCGAGGCGCAGCTCTGGGGTGAGCGCTTCCGCCAGAAGACGTCCGACCTGCTCGCGCTGCAGGAGGAAATCGCCTGGCAGATCTCCGAAGCGCTTCGGCTGAAGCTGACGGGGGCGCAGAAGAAAAAGATACGGAAGCGCGTGACGGTCAACCCGGACGCGTACCAGGAATATCTGCGCGGCCGTCATTACTGGCACGGCTGGAGCCCTGAAGGCTTTCAGCGCGCCATCGAGCACTTCGAGCGCGCGCTCGAGCACGATCCCACCTATGCGCTGGCCTACGCGGGCCTTGGCAACGCGTTCGGCGCGTCAGCGTATTACGGTTTGATGAACCCCGAAGACGGATTCCCGCGCGCGCGAGCGGCGGCGCTCCGCGCGCTCGAAATGGACCCGGATCTTTCGGACGCCCACGTGACGCTTGGCCTCGAGCGGCTGTTCTTCGGCTGGGACTGGCCCGCGGCTGAGGCGTCGCTGCGTCGGGCGCTGGAGCTCGATCCCGATTCGGCGATCGCCCACAGTGTTCAGGCACTTCTCTGGATGACATGTGGCCGGTTCGACGAGGCGCTCGCGGCGAGCCGCCGCGGCCGCGCGCTGGATCCGCTGTCCCCCTTCATCAGCATGGGACCGCCGTGGGCCTGTCATTTTGCCGGCCGGGCTGACGACACCGTTCGCGAGTCGCTGGCAGTGCTGGCGGTGAAACCCGGCCTCGAAGAGGCCGGCAACGTGCTGATCACGGAATACGAGGCGCTCGGCCGCTTTCCCGAAGCAGCGGAACTGATCGCCCGTCAGCGATGCTGGGGTCTGCAACTCGACGGCGCAGCGCTGCGCGATGCCTATGCGCGTGGAGGCGAGGAGGGTTACTGGCGCGAGCGGCTGGCACAGATGGAGCGGGCCGGTGACGTGCCGGCTGCCGCGCGACTCGCGTTCGCCGTCGTTCATACGCACCTGCGGCAGTTCGACGAAGCCGTCGATCAGCTGGAGCGCATGATCGAGGGGCATGCCGGCGGCTGCGTGTTCATCGGCGTCGATCCCACGCTGATCCGCATGCGCGGCATGCCTCGCTACGACGCGATCGTCAAACGGGTGGGGGTGCCCCTGCCGCAAATGGTTTGAGGACAGCGTAGAGCGTGCGCATGATGGGCACGGGCACCCCCAGTCTCTCCGCCCGGCGCACGACAGAGCCGTGCAGCGCCTCCACCTCGATCTTCTTTCCCTGCGCCAGGTCGATCAGCAGCGATGATCGCATCGTCCCCGGGATCGTCGCGAGGTAAGTCTCGATCTGCTGGATCCGATCCGCCGCGACTGGAATCGCTTCAGCTCTGGCCAGCGCTTCGATCTCACGGCATCCGTTCAGGAACTGCTCCCGGATGAACGGATCCGCCCAGACAGGTCCGATGGGAAGGCGCGTCGCGCCGGTGAACCCTGCAAGCGATACGAGGAAGATGAACTTCTCCCAGATGGGGACGCGTCCGTCGCCCACGGCTTCCGCCTGGATGTCGGCCGCCGTCATCGCGTCCTGGATCGCGCGAACGCGCTCGGTTGTTCTCGGCAGCTGCCCGAACACTTCGCCAAATACGACGCGCCGATGTGTCCCGGTCTGGTCGATCGTGCCAGGCTCGCTCAGCGCCGTCGCAATGTACGTCGTGCCGCCGAGCACGTGCTCTTCGCCGGTCACCGCGGCAACCTCGCCAGCGCTGTCGACGCCGTTCTGCAGCGTAAGAACTGTCGTGTTCGGTCCGAGCAGCGGGCGCAGCATCGGCAGCGCCGCTGAGTTGTCGTACGCCTTCACCGCGACGAGCACGAGATCGACAGGACCTATTTTCGATGTGTCCTCTTCCGCGCTCGCGTGAACCGTGAAGTCGCCCAGCATGGGGCTTCTGATCTCGAGGCCGCGCGCGCGGATGGCCTGCAGATGTCTGCCGCGGGCGATGAACGTCACGTCATGGCCAGCGCGCGCCAGTTTCGCGCCGTAGTACCCGCCGACTGCACCGGAACCGAGAACCGCTATTCGCACCGTCGCTGCTCCAAGCCGCTCATTTCCGTTTCGACCACACATAAACCGGCACGCCCGCCGCAACCAGTCCCAGCCCGGCGATCGATTCGACCGGCTTCTCGAACAACGTGTTCAGCACGAAGGCCGCCGCACCCAGCACGAACAGCGCCGGCACGACCGGGTAGCCCCAGGTTCGGTACGGACGCGGATGGTCGGGCCGCGTCCGCCGCAAGAGAAACAGCGCGAGGCCGGCGGCCACACTGAAAAGAATGGACGAGAACATGACGTAGGTGAAGAGCTGCTCGTACGTTCCCGACAGCGTGAGGACGATGCTCCAGATCGTCGTGGCCAGCACCGCGACGTGAGGCGTGCGATATCGCGGATGCACCCGGCTCGCAGCAGGCAGGAACACGCCGTCGCGCGCCATGGCGAAGAGCACGCGCGATCCGCCAAGGATCCCCGCAGCGTTGCACCCGAACGTCGAAATCACGACGGTCAGAGCGATGAAGGACGCGCCGAGCGGGCCCATCAGCGTGGTCGCAGCGAGCTCGGCGATGCGCGTCACGCCCTTCATCTGGTCGACCGACAGGGCGTGCAGGTAGCCGATATTCACGGTGACGTAGATGACGATGAGCGCGAGGATGCCGATCACGAGTGCCCGCGGCACGTTCCGTTGCGGATCCTTGATCTCACCGGCCGCGTACGTCACGTAGTACCACGACTCGTAGGTCCAGAGGACGGCGATCATTGCAACGCCGAACGAGGCGAGTGGACGCACGAGATCGGGAGGGACGACCGGCGTGTAGGAGGGCTGCACCGTTCCCGCGACGAGCGCCATGATCGGGATCGCGGCGAGCCCGGCGACCTTGGCAATGGTGAGAATGACGTTCACCATGTTGCCGCTGCGCACGCCGACGTAGTTGATGGCGCCGAGAACGGCGATCGACGCCGATGCGACGAGCTGGCCGGCGGAAATCGAGAACGTGCCCCAGGGCGCCGGTATCGCCGCAACGACGTGCGCCGTCGAGAAGGCTGGAACGAAGTAACTGAGGTACTCGGCGAACCCGACCGCCACCGCGGCGGTGCTGCCGCTGTTGATCACGAGCATCGACGCCCACCCATACAGAAACGCCGTCAACGGTCCGTAGGCCTCGCGCAGGAAGATGTACACGCCACCAGAACGTGGAAACATCGCACCCATTTCGGCATACGTGAGACCACCGGCAATCGCGAGCAAGCCACCAAGCACCCAGGCGAGCAGAAGCAGCGAGGCTGACGGGATGGCGGCTGCCATTCCGCCGGTGGTCAGGAAGATGCCTGACCCGATGACGTTTCCGACGACGAGCAGGATCGCCGAGCCGAGACCCAGGGCCCTGAGGAGCCCCTCATCCGGGTCGATTTTGGACACCGGTTTTGATTGCTGCACCTGCATGTGGGGCCGACTCTACCAAACAAACGCCATGGGGTGACGGCGAATCCGGGTCGCGATCCGGAGTCCGCGCCCGCAGTCCGCAAATCCACGCTTCAATCCGCAATCCGCGCTTCAATCCGCAATCCGCAGTCCGCGCTTCAATCCGCAATCCGCAGTCCGCGTTCCGCAGTCCGTATTCCCTGATAAAATTCCTGGCCGTATGGCCGCACGTCTTACTGCTTTCGTTGTCGTCGGGATCGTTGGCATCACCCTCATCGCCGGGCTGATCGTCGGCGCGCAGCGAGACGAGGACGGCCCGGTGGATCTCATCGTCCACAACGCGGTGGTATTCACCGGTGATCCGGGCGAGAAGCCCGAAGCGATCGCTGTCCGCGCCAATCAGATTCTCAAAGTCGGTTCCAACCGCGAGATCCTCCGCCTCCAGCGCGCGCAGACCGTCACCATCGACGCGAAGGGAGCAGCGGTCGTGCCCGGCTTCAACGACGCTCACGTGCACCTCGTTCGCGGAGGGCTGACGCTCGACAGCGTCGATCTGCGTGACGCACGGACCGTCGACGAAGCGATCGCGCGGGTGAAGTCCTGGGCGGCGCAGCATCCGGGCCGCAAGTGGATCCTCGGCCGCGGCTGGGACGAATCGCTGTTGGAGGCCGAGACCCCTCCCACGCGGCAGGCGCTCGATGAAGCCGTCAGCGACCGGCCCGTGCAGCTCATCTCGGCAAACACTCACACCGCGTGGGTGAACTCACGGGCGCTGAAGGTCGCGGAGTTCGGCCGGCGCACCGCTGATCCCGAGGGCGGCAGGATCGTGCGAGACGCGCAGGGTGTCGCTACCGGCATTCTCGAGGGGACGGCCGTCCGGCAAATGCAGGCGCTGCTGCCGCAACCGACGCAGGAGGAGCGTACCCGCGCGCTGTTCGCCGCTATCGCCGAAGCGCAGCGCAACGGCATCACGAGCTTGCAGAACGCCGACGGTGAACCGCTCGACTTCGAGCTGCTCGACGCGGCGCGCAAGGACGGCGCCGTCGACATGCGCGTTTATTCCGCGCTGCCGGTCCACAGCGCGCGAACCGATGAGGACGTCGCCGCGCTCGACGGCGTGCTCAAGAGATATCCTGACGATCCACTGTTCAAGGCAGGCGCCGCCAAGGTGGCGACGAATGGAATCGACGGCGATGCGCTGAACAAACTCGTGCGGCTGCTCGACGCGCGCGGCTGGCAGGTGATGATCGAAGCCGACACGCCTGAGGAAGCGGAGCTCGCGCTGGACGCGTTCGCCCACGCCGAGCGGTCCAATGCGCATCCCGCCCGCGAGCGTCGCCATCGGATCGAGCACCAGCACGGCAACTTCACGGCCGTAGGCGAGAAGCTGGCGCTCGGCAGCGACTGGCCGAACGGTCCACTCTCCCCTATCGAAGTGCTGGAGACCGCGCTGCCGCGCCTGACGCTCGAGCAGGCGCTGCAGGCGTACTCCGTGAATGGCGCATACGCCTCCTATGACGAGCAGCGCAAGGGCTTCATCAAGCCCGGCATGCTCGCCGACATCGTCGTTCTGTCGGAGGACATCTTCTCGCTGCCTCCCTCGAGGTTCTCCAGCGTGAAGGTCGCCTATACGATCTTCGATGGCCGACTGGTCTACCCGCTGCGGCAGAAGCGACTCACGCTTCCGTGAAACACGTCGATTTCAAACTACGGACTTCAAACTTCACAAACAGCCAGAGAGGCGGGTGCTCCCGAAGACAGTGTCGCTTCGTAGTTCTTGTGTTTCGTGGTTTTTGCAGTTTGCCGTTGACGCTTATCTGATCACCAGCTCCACTCTGTACCTGCCATCACCGGTGGGGCGCAGGAGCGCGATCCGTGGCTGCTGCCCCGTCGCAATGATCGTGTCGCCCTTCTTCTTCCATTCCGGCAGATCGACGACCGCGCCAACCTCGTAACCGGTATCCGGCACCGCCGTCATCCCGCTTGCGTCGATCGTGCGGAGCGCACCTGAGGTTCGCAGGTCGCCCATGTCGGTGATGTTCATCGCGACCTGCATTTCGCGGTTGCCATCGGACGTGCGAACGCGGCGGTTCCCCGAGATGCCGATATCTGCGACATAGGGCGGGATGCCGGTGCCGTTGATCACCGTCGCGTCGCGAACGAGCACGTAGAGCAGGCCCGAATCGTTCATCGGCAGCGATTCGTAGCGGCGCGGATCCGCCTTGTTCACGCCGCCGGTTGCGAGCGCGTCCAGCGCCGAAACGATGGCGATGAAGTTGAGGCGCACGAGATGGGCATCGGGTTCCTGCGCGGGCCAGGGCCCCGTTTCGATGAGCACGACCGGTGTGCCCCACAGCGTGATGTTGTCGCCGAAGGCGCGCACCTCGAACGAGTCGTCATAGCGCCCGATCTGCCCGGAGGCGAACGGCTCGAGCGCATCTCGAATGACCGCGCAGAGCTTTTTCGTCAGCACGCGGCCGGCGTTCTCGCTCCGCTTCTCGTCGTATGCCACCGAGAGAAGCGAGATCGACGCCGGCTTCGGGGGATCCCCGATCGCAGTGCCCCAGCTCTGGTTGTGCAGGTTGAAGCCGACCGTCGGCTCGACCTTGTCCCGCAGCGCCTTCAGCGCGCGCCCTTCCGGCGTCTGCAGCCGCAGCGCGTCGCGATTGACGTCGATGCTCTGCGCGTTGCGGCGTTGAAAACGCTCCGCGCCATCCGGATTGAGCATCGGCACGATGTGCAGCGTGAGTTGCGAGAGGATCCGTTTCACTGACGCGTCGTCGCGGTGCTTCGACAGGAACTCGAACACATCGAACAGTGCCGCCGTTGCGGTCGGCTCATCGCCGTGCATCTGCGACCAGAGCAGGACGCGGGTTGCGCCTGTGCCGGCCTGAATGTGGTTGATCGACCGCCCCTCGACCGACTCGCCGATCTGCGACATCGAGAAGAGCGCAGGGCTCGCGGCAATCACCGCCTTCAACCGCGTGACCACATCGGCATGCGTCATGAGCGGTGGTGCGGCAGGCGAGACGCGCTCGGCGTCCCAGATCCGCGCGAGCTCCTGCGGAGCGATCGAAACGGCCTGTGTGCCGCGTTGAGCGTCGAGAGCGGGAGCGGTAGAGGTCGCGAAGAGCAGTGCTGCAACGAGCAGGATCATGCGCATGATCAGTGGAAATGAAGGCGAATCAGCGTCGGCTTCTCGCTACGTACGACAACGAAGATGTTGTCGTAGTCCTCGTCACCGAGAGTGATCGCGTCAGCGACACCCAGTTGCTGCAGGATCGGTCCCACGGTATTCGAGTGCCCCACGACCAGCGCATTCCCGCCTGCTTTGAGTTTCTCGATCAGCCCCGCGGTTTCGCGCGCGTCGAGCGCGGTTGGCTGGATAGCGAGTGCCCTGGCCAGCGGGTCAGCCGTCTGCACCGTCCGTTTGTACTGTGTCGTATAGATCGCGGTGATCTTCGCGTCCTGCAACACCGTCGCCAGCGCCTGCGCGCGGGCCTTTCCCTTTTCCGACAGGTCCGGATCCGACGCCATCGTCGGCGGCGCGCCTGCGGAGGCATCGGCGCGCTCCGCATGACGGACGACGAAGATGGTCTGCTGCGCCGCGGCGGGGACCGCCAGCGCAAGCGTAGTAACCATCGCGAGTAGTAGCTTCATCTGTGCTCCTGCGGTCTTCGCGCCGCAACAAAGTACAACACCGCGCCCGCGGCGAGCGCCCACGTGCCTGAAACGAGCTGGATCCTGCTGGCGCCGACGAGAATCAGCATCGAGCAGAGTATCGACAGCCCGGGGATCAAGGGACCGCCGGGCAGACGGAACGCCGCCTGCTTCACCGAAACGCCGCCGGTCATTGCCGCGGGGAGCTCCTGCTGAAAGCGCGCGGCACGCAATCTGATCGTCGAGGCACATGTCATCACGTAGACGAGCAGGCGGCTGATTGCGCTGGCGGCGGCCATCGTGACGAAGCTGCCAGTGATGGCGAGCACGAGCGACACGACGGCAGTGACGACAATCGCGTGGTCAGGCGTGCGATGGACCGGGTGGACGTGGCCGAACCACGTTGGCAAGTCCCCCTGCTCGGCAAGCGCGAAGAGGTTGCGCGAGCCTGACAGGGCCTGCCCCATATTGTTGCCCGACGTGGACAAGACCGCCCCGACCGTGATCATCACCGCTCCCCCCGCGCCGAGAAAGACCGCAGCTGCGTCGGCGAGCGGTGTCCGCGAACTCGCTATCCCGGCCAGCGTGCCGAACGCGACGATCTGCGTGAGCAACGTTACCGCTGCGACGATGACGATGGTCATGACCAGAGCGAACGGCACCGCCCGGCGCGGGTCGCGCGTCTCGCCCCCGAGCACGGGTACGACCTCGTATCCGCCAAACGCGAAGATCAGCAGCAGCGCGCCTGTCGTGAGCTGCTCGCGCGTCATCGTCGAGGCGTCCGTGAAGTTGCTCCAGTTCACATAGAAGATCCCCACCACCGTGAACACGAGGAGCGGCAGCAGCTTCGCCACCGTGAGCACGTTCACCACCAGGCTGCTCTGCCTGATGCCGCGCACGTTGATCCAGCAAATGGCTGCAATGATGGCTGTCAGCAGGAGCGGCCGCGACACGGCACCGAGCAGGCCGGGCCAGTAGCGTCCGAGCGCGTCGACGAGAACGTTGATCACCGACGCCCAGCTCGCCGCCCGCGTGAACCACATCATCCAGCCGACTTCGAAGGCGGGAAAGCGACCGAATGCGGCGCGCGCATAGAGGTACGGGCCTCCGGTCCCTTCGAACCGGCTTCCTGCCTCCGCAAACGAAAGCGCCGTGAGCAGTGACGCGAACGCGACGATCGCGATGAGCCACGGTCCCCACGTGCCGGTCGCCGCCGCGAGCCCCGCCGCAAGGGCGAAGACGCTGCCGCCAATGACCTGATTCACGCCGACTGCGGTGAGGTCCCACGGCCCGAGCTCTCGCCGCAGTTCTGGTGTCGGCGTTGCCGACGTACGGGTCGTCACCCGGGGGTTGTATCATGACTTCTCAATGGAAACCGATGTTGTCGTGAAGCCCCGCGACGTCATGCCCGCCGCAGCGATGACCCTGCCGGCCCGCTTCTACACGGACGGCGAGTACTTCCACCGCGAGATGGACAGGCTCTTTCGCAGCATGTGGATCTGCGCCGGGCGCGTCGAGCAGGTGGAAAAGCCCGGACAGTACATCGTGCGTGACGTACTCGGCGAAAGCGTCGTCATCACCAGCAACACCGCTGGCCGCGTGAACGCGTTCTACAACGTGTGCCGCCACCGGGGTACGCGACTCTGCGCCGAAACCGACGGCTCGCTCGGGCGCAGCATCCAGTGTCCGTATCACGCCTGGACGTACGATCTCGACGGGTCGCTGATCGGCGCGCCGCACATGGACGAGGTGCCGCATTTCGACAAGAGCGCGTATCCCCTGCACCGTGTGCACGCCGACGTCTGGGACGGCCACATCTTTATCAACATGTCACGCGACACGCCGCGCCCACTTCGCGAGCAGCTCGTGGATCTGCCCTCACGCTTCACTGGGTGGCGCATGCAGGAGCTGCGTCTGGGCCGCCGCATCGTCTACGACGTCAAAGCGAACTGGAAGCTGATCATCCAGAACTACAACGAGTGCCTGCACTGTCCGAACCTGCATCCGGCACTCAACAAGCTCTCGCATTATTTGAGCGGCGAGAACGATCCCCTCCAGCCCACCTACATGGGCGGTCGAATGGATTTGCGCCCGGGTGTCGACACGCTCACGATGAGCGGCAAGTGTTCGCGGGATCCTCTCCCCGGACTTTCACCCGAGGACGCGCGCCGCGTCTACTACTACGCGATCTTCCCCAACATGCTCCTCAGCCTGCACCCGGACTACATGATGGTGCACTCGCTCTGGCCGCAGTCCGCGGACCGCACGATCAACATCTGCGAGTGGCACTTCCACCCGTCGGAAGTTGCGAGATCGGGTTTCAATGCCGACGATGCGGTGGATTTCTGGGATCTGACGAACCGGCAGGACTGGCACGTCTGCGAGCTCTCGCAGGCCGGTATCTCATCGCGCGCCTATACGCCGGGGCCGTATTCGAACCGCGAGGATCTGCTCTACGCGTTCGATCGAATGATCGTGGGGCTACATGGGAAATCGGCTGATCGGCCGATCGACTGATCGGTCGATCGCATCGGTCGATCGGGCCGATCGCCATCGGCCGATTGGTCGATCGCCTCGGCCGATTGGTCGATGCCATCGGCCGATCAGCGATCAGCCGATCAGCCGATAGGTGTCGCCGTTTTTCGCTTCGGATCGAAGAACGGCGTCTTCACCACGGTGGCCTTCACCTTGTGGCGGACCGCTTCCACCGTGATTTCGATCTGCAGCTGCGTCCCTTCGGCGTAGTGCGGCCGGTCCACCGTCGCGAGCGCGATCATTTTCTTCAGCGTCGGCGACCAGGTCGTCGTCGTGGCGCGCCCAACCTGGCGTCCGCCGCGATACACGGGCACCGCGACACGTGACGCGGTGGCTCCGATCGACGGCGCAAGCTGCAAGCGTTCGTAAATGGCTTCGACCTCGGGCCAGTCGACTTCGAGGCCGACGATCTGACGCGCGAAGCCTCGAGCGTGCTCCTTGCGCAACGCGTCCTGTCCGATGAATCGGCCCTTGGTCAGCGTGACGAGGCGGCCGAGGCCCATTTCGTACGGCGAGTACCTCTGGGTCTCGATCATCGCCTTCTTGCTGCTGAAGAAGTCCACGTCGATCAGCAGCAGGCCCGCTTCGACCCGCGCGACATCAAGAGCGAGCATTCCCGCAGGCTTGATGTCGAACGGCTTGCCTTCAGTCATGAGGACATCCCACACACGGACGGCGTCGGCGGCAGGGATCCAGATCTCGTAGCCAAGGTCGCCGGTGTAGCCTGTCCTCGAGATGTCGACGCGCACGCCGTCGATCGTTCCCGAGGTCATGCGGAAGTACTTGAGACCGTCGATGCCCGCTTTGGCGGCGGCGCGCAGCAACCTGGCGCTCGTGGGTCCCTGAAGGGCCAGGGCGGCGATCTCTTCGGAGACATCTTCGATGTGGACGTCCATGCCGCGGGCGTTCTGCGAGAACCAGCGGAAGCTCGGGTCCGCCGCCGTCCACCTGAACCTCTGATCCTCGATTCGGGTTACCGTCCCATCGTCGATGACCTTGCCGTGCTCGTCGCACCACGGCGTGTAGTA
>DATLLF010000042.1:0-2354 GCA_035537955.1 Vicinamibacterales bacterium
ATCGCGTTTCGTCCACAGGCGGAATGGATCAGGCGCTACTTCTTCCGGGAGCCGATCACGCTTCCGCGCGGAACGCGCATCCAGGTCACCGCCTCGTTCGACGGCGACTCGCTGCTTCCGCCGGCCGCGCCGAGGTCGGAACTCCAGCCGGGTCCCCGATCACTCTCCCTCGCCCTGAACGTGGTTCGCGCGCACTAGCGGTCGGCCCGACGGGTCCACGATCCCTAGACGTCAATCAGCTCGACGCACTTCTCCAGGCTCTTGATCGGATCCTTGCCCGGTGACGGCCGGTACTCGTGCGACACCGGCCCGGTGAACCCGGAATCGGCGATGACCTGCGCGACCAGCCGGTAGTTCAGCTCCTGCGTCTCGTCGATCTCATTGCGCCCGGGCACGCCCGCGGTGTGGAAGTGGCTGATGTACGGCAGGCTCTCCTTGATGCGCGCGATGACGTCGCCATCGGCGATCTGCACGTGATAGATGTCGAAGAGCGCCTTGATGCGCGGCGAGTTGACGCGCTTCACGACGTCGAGCCCCCAGCCCCAGTGATCGAACACCTGATCCGGCCGGCCCAGACGGTTGTCCGGGTATCGGGTGTTCATGATCTCCATCGCGATCGTCACCTTCTTGTCTTCCGCGTACGCCTTGACGCGGTTGAAGTACGTCACCGCGTTTTCCGCGGCCTGCTCGTAGGACATCCCGCGGCGCTGCCCGCCGATGGTGATCATCCGCTCGACGCCGGCGGCCGAGCAGACGTCAATCGCGGCCTTCATGGCCGCTTCGGTCTTGGCGTGCGCGGCCGTCTGGATGACGCCGTCCTCGAAGGTCACACCAGTCGATGGCGCACAGGTGCAGATCAGGCCGAACTTCTGCAGCGTCGGCCAGGTTGCCGGCTGCGCCAGCTCGAATCCGACGAGGCCGATGCGAACGGCTTCACGGCACTGATCCTCGAGCGTCATCTTCAAATCGCCGAACGTGGTCAGGAACGCGCCCTGCCTGATGCGCCCCTTGCGGGGAATCTTCGGGCCATTGTTTGGCGTGTAGGGCGTGCCGCCCTGCGCTGCGGGGGCGCCGCCAGCCCGGCCGCCCTGCGGGGCCTGCGCGCCAAGAATCGTGGGCACCGCGGCCACGCCGGCCGCCAGCGTCGTCAGAAAATCCCGTCTTTCCATGCGGCGGATCTTACCCGCGAACCTCCGTATAATTTCAGGCCTATGAAAAACACGTTCCTCGGCTCTCTTTTCCTGATTGCCGGCGTCGCGGTCTTCGCGCAGGCGCCGTACCTCGATCCGCGTCCCCCGAAGGCGCCGCACCAGAAACCGTCGGTGGCTGGTCAGTACCACGCCCCTGAGAACAAATCGAACGTGGCCTTCGACCAGACGACGGTCGTTCCGGCATTGCAGAGTCCCTGGGCCATCGCATTCCTCCCTGGCGGGAAGATGCTGGTGACCGAGAAGCTGGCCGGACGCCTGCGTGTCGTCAACGCCGACGGCACGCTCGTCGAAACGCCGGTCGCCGGCCTCCCCATGGTCGACGGACGTGGCCAGGGCGGGTTGCTCGGCCTCGCAGTCGATCCGAACTTCGCCACAAATCGGCTGATCTACTGGAGCTACGCCGAGCTGCAGGCGGACAAGACGAATAACACCGCGGTCGCGCGTGGACGCTTCGTCGATGACGCGGCTGCACCGCGCGTCGAGAACGTGCAGGTGATCTTCCACCAGGCGCCGTCGCTCAATTCACAGCTGCACTTCGGCGGACGCCTCGTCTTCGGACGTGACGGCACGCTCTTCATCACGCTCGGCGAACGTTCGATCACCGAAGGACGCATGCAGGCGCAGAAGATGGACAGCCTTCTCGGCAAGATCGTCCGGGTGAATGCCGACGGCTCCATTCCCAAGGACAATCCATTCGTCGGCAAGGCCGGGGTCCGGCCGGAAATCTGGTCGTACGGACACCGCAACGTGCAGTCGGCAACGCTTCACCCGACCACGGGCGAGCTGTGGGAGGTCGAGCACGGCACGAACGGCGGCGACGAGCTGAACATCGCAAAGAAAGGCCGCGACTACGGCTGGCCGACGATCGCGTACGGCATCGAGTACCAGGGCGGACGCATCACCGGCGACGAGCAGGTGAAGGTCGGGATGGAACAGCCCGTCTACTACTGGGATCCGAACATCGCGCCGAGCGGCATGGTGTTCTACACGGGCAGCGCATTCCCAGCGTGGAAAGGCAGTCTCTTCATCGGCGGTCTCGGCAGCAATGCGCTGGTGCGTCTCGTCGTCGACGGCGAGAAGGTTGTCGGCGAAGAGCGCTTCCTGATGGAGAACAAGGAGCGCATCCGCGACGTCGTGCAGGGC
>DATLLF010000043.1:0-4646 GCA_035537955.1 Vicinamibacterales bacterium
GGCGGCCGGTCATCGGTCTGCTGACGAACGTGGCCTGGGACGCGCAGCTGCACTACCCGGCCAACGCCTTTCCGAACATGCTCGAGTGGCTGGTGCAGACCTGCGAGTATTTCGCGAAGCGTCCCGACCTGCAGCTGCTGATCCGGGTGCACCCGGCTGAGATCAGCGGATTCCCACCGTCGCGGCAGCCGATCCTGCGCGAGCTCGCGAAGCGGATCCCGCACCTTGCGCCCAACATCCACGTGGTGCCGCCGGAAAGCGAGCTGAGTACCTATGCGCTGATGTCGCTCTGCAACAGCGTCATCATCTATGGCACCAAGACCGGCGTCGAGCTGACGAGCCGATCCATCCCCGTCATCGTTGCCGGCGAGGCGTGGATCCGCAACAAGGGAATTACCTACGACGCCAGCTCTCCCGAGGAGTACTTCCGCATCCTCGACCGGCTGCCGCTTTCAAACCGTCTCGACGAGCGCCAGACGGCGCGCGCGCGCCGCTACGCCTATCACTTCTTCTTCAACCGGATGATTCCTCTGCCCTTCGTCGATCCGCGGAAGGGCAACGGCAGCTACCGGCTCAACCTGAAGTCTCTTCGCCACCTCCTTCCCGGCGCCTCCTCCGGACTGGATACAATCTGCCGCGGGATCCTGGGGGAGGCTCCCTTCCTTCTGCAGGACACCACGCCAGAGCCGTCCTCCGAGCTGGTGAATTTCTGACCCCCGCCCGGACCGCCGCTGCGGATCGGGCCCGTTCGACATAACGACGTGTGACTGTTGCTGTAATCACGGTGGCGTTTGCAACGCTGACGGCCCTCGCCGTGGGCGCGCTCGTGCGTCGTCTTGCGCCGGCGTACGGTGCGATCGTGCCGCCGCGTCCCGACCGCTGGCACAGCTCTCCGACGCCGACGATGGGCGGGATCGCCATCGCGGTGGCAACGCTGGCAGGCTTCGTCGCGGCCTTCGCGGCCGAAGGCGGCTTTGGCGGTTTCGCCGACTGGCTCGCCGTTCTCGTCGCCGGACTTGCGATGTTTGCCGTCGGCCTCATGGACGACCGGCTGCAGCTCTCTCCTGTCGCCAAGCTGGTGGCGTCGCTCGCGGTCGGCGCGTTCCTGGTCTTCGCGCTGTCCGATGGCGAACCCGAGGGAGCACTTCCGACCGGCTACACGCTGGTCGGCATTATCTGGTTCGCGGGCCTCTGTCACGCCATCAACCTCCTGGACAACATGGACGGCCTGGCCTCAGGAGTGGCGCTCATCGCCGCGATCTTCATGGCCGTGTTGCTCGGCGATCTGCTTGGCCCTGGACTGACGACGATGCTGGTCGCGCTGGCCGGTGCGCTTGCGGGATTCTGGTACTGGAACCGCCCGCGCGCCCGGCTGTTCATGGGTGATTGCGGCAGCCTGTTCATCGGGGCGATCATCGGCGGCGCGTCGCTGGTTCCCGTCTACAACAGGCCGGTCGTGATGTTCATCAGTCCGGTCGTGGTCATCGTCATGATTCTGGTTGTGCCGCTCTTCGACACGAGCTTCGTGCTCGTCCTGCGGCGGCTCGCCGGGCGGAGCGCCACGCGCGGGGGGACGGACCATGTCTCGCACCGGCTCGTGTCGCTTGGCTTCTCCGAGCGGTCGGCGGTCAGAATCCTCTATCTGCTCGGCCTGATCGGTGGACTGACGGCATGGACGCTGCGGGAGTGGTATTCGGCCGTCGACCCGATGTTCATCGTCGCGCTCTTCGGCGTGACGGTGATCATCGTCGGTATCTACCTGGCACGCGTGGAGGCCTATAACGCCGAGGACTTCAAGGCGCTGCAGAAGTCCTCATTCGCGCCGTTTCTGAAGGATCTCGCATTCAAGTTTCACGTCGGCGAAGTTCTCCTCGATCTCATCCTCATCACGGCGTGCTACTACGCCGCGTTCCGGCTGCGATTCGACGGCGCCGAACTCGACCAGTTTCTGCGGGTCGTGCCGGGCTCGTTTGCCGCGTCGCTGCCACTCGTGCTCGGCGTCAAGATCGCGGCGCTGTACTCGTCTGGCCTGTATCGCCGCTCCTGGGAGACGTTTGGTTTCCGCGATCTCGCGGCGGTCGCCAGAGGCGTCGGCATGGGATCGCTGCTGACGGTGGCGGTGGTCTATTACCTCAACAATCGCGGAGAGGGCTCCTCGCGCGCGGTGCTCGTGCTCGATGGCCTGTTGCTGGCGTTTGCCATTTCAGCCACACGGGCATCGTTCCGGACGATGAGCTCGATGGCCCTGGCGCGCAATCGACGGCACCGCCGCGTGCTCGTCTACGGCGCCGGCGGATTTGGCCGGCTGATCGTGCGCGAGATGCGCGCGAATCCTGGCTGGAAGATGAACCCGGTCGGTTTCATCGATGACGACCCGATGAAGGCGCATCGCTGGATCGGGGGCGTGCCGGTGCGTGGGTCGCTCGATCATCTCGAGCAGACGCTGACGCGCATGTCGGTGGACGAGGTGCTCCTCAGCAGTCCGAAGATCAACGGATCGACTGAGCATCGTGTCCGTGAGATCTGCACGCGGCTCAAGCGTCCCGTGCGGCGGCTCGAGATGAAGATCTCGTAGCCGCGTGCGCAGACTTCGCGTGGGGATCGACGGCCGGGCGTTCACCTCTCCGGCCGCGGGCGTACGCCGATACGTCACCGAGCTCGGACAGGCGCTGCTGACACTCCCGGGCGTCGAGATGGTGGCGCTCGGTGGCTCACGCGAAGCCGTGCCCGCCGGACTCGATCACGTCGCCGAGCCCTGGCACCCGCCAACCAATTTCGGCTGGACGATCGCCGGCCTGCCGCGGGCGGCCGCCAGGGCAGGGGTCGACCTCATTCACGCGCCCGCCTACACCGCGCCGCTGTGGAGCGCGGTCCCGACCGTCCTCACGATCCACGACGTCAGCTACGACCGGCATCCCGAGTGGTATCCATATCGCCGGGATCCGCTGCGCCGCGCCTTCTACCGGGCGAGCGCACGCGTGGCGGCGCACATCCTCACCGATTCTGAATTCTCGCGGAGCGAGATCGCCGAGGCCTACGCGATTGCGCCTGGACGGATCACGGTTGCCCCGCCTGGCGTGTCGGCCGCATTCGTGCCCGGACCGACGCCGGTCACACTGCCTCATGGAGTGGTGGCGCCGTTCCTTCTGCATGTCGGCGACCTTCACGAACGTCGCAATCTCACCGTCGCGATAACGGCGCTGGATACGGCGCGCGCGAGGCTGGATCCCTTGCCATCGCTGGTGCTCGCCGGCGTGGATCGCGGGACCGGCGATGCCCTCGACCAGCAGGCCGTCGCGGCGGGAGTTTCGTTGACCCGGCTCGGGCCGGTGGACGAAGTGTCGCTGCGTTCTCTCTACCGCGCCGCGACCGCTCTCGTGTATCCGTCCCGCTATGAGGGCTTCGGCTTTCCGGTGCTGGAAGCGATGGCCAGTGGAACACCGGTGCTGGCGTCGCGTGCAGCGTCCATTCCCGAGGTCGCGGGCGACACCGGAATCCTGCTCGACCCTGATCAGCCCCTCGCCTGGGCCGACGCCATCGTCCGTGTCATGACCGATGCGGCGCAGCAGGCGCGTATGCGCGCCGCCGGCATGGCGCGTGCCGCTGAATTTACGTGGGCGCGCACGGCGCGCATCACGCTCGACGTCTACCGGCAGGTCTCAGAGCACGCCGCTGGCTCCCTCCCTTCCTGACATCTCCGTCGTCATCGTGACCTGGAATGGTCGCGAGCACCTCGACGCCTGTCTTCAGGCTGTTGCGGCACAGCAGGGCGTCAGCGCCGAGACGATTCTGGTCGACAACGGATCGACCGATGGCACGGTGGATCACATCCGCGCGACGTATCCCTGGGTGCGGCTCGTCACGCTGGACAGCAACCGCGGATTTGCCGCCGGCACCAACGCCGGCGTGCGCGAGGCGAGGGGCCGGTTCGTCGCGCTGCTCAACAACGACACAGAGCCGGAGCCGGGATGGCTGCAGGCGCTTGTCCAGAACGTCGACGAGTCCGGACCTTTTTTGCTGGTGACGTCGCTCGTCGTCTACATGCACGATCCGCAACGGATCGACAGCGCGGGCGATGGCCTCCTTCGCGCGGGCGGTGCGTTCAAGCGGCATCATGGTGAGCGCGTCGACGTGGCCCTGGAGCCAGCGGAGGTCTTCGGCGTCTCCGGGGCGGCGTGTCTCATGCCTCGACGCGTGTTCGACGAGCTGCGTGGCTTCGACGAGGACTTCTTCGCGTCGCATGAAGACGTGGATCTCTCGTACCGTGCACGTCTTCTTGGCTATCGTTGCCGCTACGTGCCGGGTGCCGTGGTCCGGCATCGCGGAAGCGCAACGCTCGGCCGCGCCAGCGAGTTCGCTGTGTTCCACGGCCAGCGTAACCTCGAGTGGATGTTCGTCAAGAACACGCCGGCCACGCTCCTGATCCGGACCCTGCCGGGACATCTTGTCTACAACGCCGGAGCCTGCCTGCACTTTGCCCGCACCGGCCGGCTCGGGACGTTCCTGCGCGCGAAGCTCGCCGCGATTGGAGGGCTCGGCCGCACGCTGAGGAAGCGCGCTGAGGTCCAGCGCACCAGGCGCGTGGGCGAGGACGCCATCGCGCCGCTGCTCGAAAACGGCTGGCTCGCGCTCAAACGCCGCGAGAA
>DATLLF010000044.1:0-10472 GCA_035537955.1 Vicinamibacterales bacterium
ACCTTCCACTGATCCACGAACTTCTTCTGGTAGAACCCCGAGTCGACCAGGATCCGCCTGCCGTCGCTGCCCTTCAGCAGCCACACCATGACCGGAATGTCCAGGCGTCGTGACTTGTCCGCACCGGCGACGAGACCGGAAACCTGGAACTGCGGCAGCGTCCCGAACCGGATCGCGTAGACCTCATAGGTGGCGGCGCCCTGAGCAGGAGTGTTGGTGCCGAGAATCGCCACCACCAGTATCGCAGCCAGAATATTCATTGGGTCACCGATCACGAAACACGTAGACGCGACTGTAAAAGTACCCGCAAGCCGCAAGCCGCAAGCCGCAAGGCGGAAGCCGCAAGCCGCAAGCCGCGGAAGCCGTCTTCTCACCGCGGCGTCAGCCGCAGGCGGCGCACCGCGACCTTGTCCACCGCCGCTTTCGAGAACGCGAGATTGAAGTACTTGTTATCGGCCCACTCCTGCAGCAGGTTGCCGTAGAACTCGCTGCCGGGCTGTCCTGACTGCCCGGGCACGTTCGCGACGAGCGATCGATCCCAGTTCGAGACATCGAAGATCTCGCGATAGCTCGCGCCATCGGCTTCGACTGTCCCTGATCCCCCGCTGCGTTCGACCGCCGCCAGGTTGAACGCGGGCACGAACGGATGCGCGAATGGGCGGGTGTGCATCCGCCCCCATCGCCACTGCGACCAATGTGTTCCTTGACTCTTGGAGAGCGACTCGATCGCCGTCTTCAGTTGCGCTTCGATCTGCTCACGTGAGGGCTCGCCCGGTGCAGCGCCGGCGCGCGCCCCTCCCCGTCCAGCTGCATCACCGCGTCCGCGACCACGGCCGGCCGATCCCGCCGACCGCCAGGATTCGTAGAGGGCGGCCGCGCGGCTGTCGCGCGCGTACACCCCATCCCACGCCGCGATCTCTGCGCGCGCACGCTCGACGTCAGGATCCTTCGCCGTCCACTCGCGGAAGAGCGGCAGGTCGGCGGCCGCGCGCAACGAGTACGCATCGTGCTGCCAGCGTGCGTGATCGTCGAGCGAGTACTTCTTTCCGGGCTGAATGAGCTGGAGCAGACGCGTGATGCGTTCGAACTGTGTATTCGCCGTCTTGAACATGATCGGCGGCCAATAGCCCTTCGGCTGGATGTTGTGATTCGCGGTCGCGATGAATCCACGCGACGGATTCAGCTCGCGTGGCAGGTCTTTGCGGAATCCCTGCCATTCGTACTTGCCAGTTCCTGGAACAGGAAGCCGTCCCGTCCAGCCCTTGCGCGCCGGCGTCAGCGCGGACGCCTGCCAGGAGATGTTTCCCTCCACGTCGCCGCAGATCAGGTTCTCCGACGGCGAGCCCCAGTAGTTCGCAGCGTCGAGAAAGGACCTGCAGTCGTTGACCTGCGACAGCCTCAAGCCGGCGAGGTAAGGTGCGGTCCCTGGCTCGTGCAGCGCCGAGCGCAGCGCGTACGCCCGGTTGTTCGCACGATCGACGTGGAAGACCGGGCCGTGGCGGCTGAACCTCACCTCGATTTTTTCCGCAGCGGCTCCCTTGACGGTAATCTCTTCGCGGACGACGCGCAGCGGTTCCCAGATGCCGTTGAACCTCACTTCGTTCTCGTTCGCCGGGTTCAGCTCTTCGACATAGACGTCGTGCTGGTCGGTGCCCACGATCGTCAGGCCCCACGCGATCCGCTCGTTGTGTCCGACGGCGATCCCGAGGAAGGGCGGCTCCGAGGATCCGGTGACGTTCCAGCCCGGCGCATTCAGATGGACGACGTAGCGCAACGAAGGCAGAGTCACCTCACGATGTGGATCGTTGGCAACGACAGGCTTCCCGCTTGCCGACATGGCGGCGCCGATAACCCAGTTGTTGCTGCCGGGATCCGGGATGCTCGTGTCGGGCTGTAACCCCGGCGCGGAGCGGGCGAGCGCCGCGAACTGTGGCAGGACCGTCGGTCTCGGCGCCGGTCCGCCCGCTCGAGTCGCGGCAAGCACGTCGTCGCCGATGACCGACATGTCGAGACCGTCGGGCACGACAAGATCGTCGTAGGGATCCGGGTTGCGGCGCCGGTTTGCTTCCTGCACGCCAAGTTGCGCGACGCTTCTCGCGAGCTGCAATTCGGCTGTCGCATCTCCGAACGAGTTCTGTCGCAGGAGAAGCGTCTCGATCGTCCACGGCTGCGGCTTGATGCCGGTGAGGACGAATTCGACAGGGAGCCTGCCGGCTCTCTCGGCCTCCTGGATGAACGCATTCACTCCGGCGACGTAAGAGGCCATGATCAGCGGCGCGTCGCGGTGATAGAGGGTGAGCTCTTCGCTGCCTGCCGGGCCACGGTACTTCAGCAGCCGCGCCTGCCGGTCGCGTGCCACAGCTGACGGTCCGAGCACTTCGGCGAGTCGCCCCTCCCCGCTTCGCCGCCACATCTCCATCTGCCAGAGCCGGTCCTGCGCCATCACGTAACCCTGGGCAAAATAGAGGTCCCCGGTCGATTGCGCATAGATGTGCGGCACGCCCCAGCGATCGCGAACGACCTCGACCGGCGCCTTCACTCCGCGGACGATCACCGTGCCTTCGATCGCTGAGAGCGATGTCTTCGCGAGCGCCTCGAGCGTGGACGGTTGCGACGACTGGTCGCGGAAGCCGATCGCGGCGGCAAACAGGAGTGAAGTGGCAAGCAGGAGAGCGCGCACCATGCGCAGAGCCTAACTCAGGCGCCGCGCTTTGGACAACGTGCGCGAGTGGGCGATGATGAGAGCCATGGCGAGGCGGATCAATGAGAGGATCGAGATCGGTCACGTGCACCTCAAGGTTGCGGATCTCGAACGGTCGATTGCGTTCTATTCCGGTGTTCTCGGCTTCGAGTTGCAGCAGCGATGGGGCACGTCAGCGGCGTTTCTCAGTGCCGGTGACTACCACCATCACATCGGGCTCAATACGTGGGAGAGTCAGGGAGGGCCTTCGCCGGCGGCGGGAACGACCGGTCTCTATCACTTTGCCATCCGCTACCCGGACCGTGCGTCACTCGGCGACGCGCTACAGCGTCTGCGTGACGCATCGATCGCACTCGACGGCGCGAGCGATCACGGCGTCAGCGAGGCGCTCTATCTCCGGGATCCTGACGGAAACGGCATCGAACTGTATCGCGACCGTCCGAAGGATCAATGGCCCCGCAATGCGGACGGATCGCTGCGGATGATCTCGGCGCCGCTGGATCTCGGCGCACTGCTTCGCGAAGCTGACCATTCCGTGGAGCAGGAAGCGGCGGCGCCGCTCCCAACCCTGCCCGCCGAGATCTCCCAGGAGAGTCGCGATCGCCTGCGCGAGCTACGCACCCAGCTCCTGAATCTTCACAAGGTCCTGCTCGATGATGCGAAGCTGGCCTACGAGCTGGATCGCGGGCGCGTCCGCAACAACGCGGTCCTGCTGCAACTCGTCATCAATGATCCATGGTTCGCCTGGCTGCACTCGCTGTCGGGGATGATCGTTCGCATTGACGAGTCCGTGGGGAAGGACGCGCCGACAACCGAAGCGGATGCAGCCGCGATCATCGAGCAGGTCGAGCAACTGCTCACTGCGTCCGAATCAGGCGACGAATTTCACAAGCGCTACTACGAGGCACTTCAGCGGCAGCCTGCAGTGGTGCTCGCCCACGCGGATGTACGGCGGACGCTGAAGTCGCGGCGGACCGGAGCTGGGAGCTAGGAGCTGGGAGCTGGGACGTGGAAAATGGAAGATGGAAAAGGGAAGATCGCCATCATCGTCTCTGTTACGAACGGGGGGACAAGAAGGTGCTCGGTGCTGTGTGCTCGGTGCTCGGTGCACGCCCAGCACCAGCACGACGAGCACCGAGCAGTCAGCACTGAGCACTCAGCACCGACCCGCACCGAGCACTGAGCTCAGCACCGAGGCGCACCGAGCACTGAGCACCAAGCACGCAGCACCAGGTCCCA
Source organism: Vicinamibacterales bacterium (assembly GCA_035537955.1). Classification (GTDB taxonomy): domain Bacteria; phylum Acidobacteriota; class Vicinamibacteria; order Vicinamibacterales; family 2-12-FULL-66-21; genus JACDCA01. The sequence goes on from DATLLF010000044.1 coordinate 3,941, forward strand.
TCTCCCAGCTCCTTTGCTATGATCGACCCTTCGTGTCAGTGGACTCGAACACTTCGCACCCGACCTCTGCGGCGCAGGTTCCCACTGCATCACCCGCGGACATGACACCGGGCGTTACGCCCCAGAAATCGCGCCGCACCCTGGACCGTTCCATCGTCGAGGGGCCGATCGGGGCGGCGGTGTGGAAGCTCGCGTGGCCGACGGTGCTGCAGAACGCAATCGGCGGGCTGCAGGGGATCATCGATCACGCGATGGTCGGTCACTTCGTAGGCTTCACCGGAAACGCCGCCATCGGCGTCAGCTGGCAGATCTTCCTCGTCGTCATCGTTTTTATCAGTTCGCTGTTCACGGGCATGGGCGTGCTCGTCTCCCGGTTCGCTGGTGCGAACGACCAGGAGAAAGTGGACAAGACGGTCTACCAGGCCTTCCTCACCGCGTTCGCGCTTGCGGTCTTCATTCTCGCGCCGATCGGTTACTTCGCGTCTCCATGGTTGCTCGAGATGATCAACGCGACGCCGGAGGTCCGCGCCGAGGCGCTGCCGTTCCTGCGGACGATGTTTCTCTTCAGCCTGGGGATGCTGATGTTCTTCATGCTGGGCGGAGCACTGCGCGCGGCTGGCGACGCGCGCACGGGACTCTATCTCGGCGTGGCGATGACCGCGTTGAATATCTGCTTGAACGTCATCCTGATCCGCGGCGCGGGCCCGATCCCGGCATTCGGGACGCAGGGCGCCGCCATGGGCACCGTCATCGCCAGCACCACCGTCTCTTCGATTGCGCTGTGGTTGATCCTGCGAGGCAAGCTGGTCGTCCACTTTCCGCGTCATTCGCGGAAGCCGGACTTCGCCATCATTCGCCAGTTGTTCAGGTTCGGTCTTCCCACCGGCATTCAGGGCATCGCGATGAATATCGCGGGTGTGCTGCTGCTGCGGTTCATCGGCTCTCTCGAGCACAGCGCCGAAGCGCAGGCGGCGTATGCCGTCGGCTACGCAGAGCTCTTCTCGCTGATCACGTGGACGTCGGTGGGGCTGATGGGCGCGGCCGCGGCCGTGGCTGGCCAGAACCTCGGCGCGGGGCATCCCGAGCGAAGCAAGGAAGGCGTCTACCTTGCGGCGCGTGTCGGCGTTGGTGTGGCCGGCGCGGTCGGGACGTTGTTCTTGCTCATCCCCGAACACCTCCTGGGCATTTTCGGACTGACGGATCCTGATGTCGTCCGTCTCGGGACGGAACTCCTCCGGTTTCTGAGCGTGTCAGGTCTCTTTATCACCGTTGCGCTGACCTACACCGGCGGCCTGCAGGGTACGGGCGACACGCGCAGCCCCTTGTTCATCACCCTGATCTCGCAGGTGCTGGTGCCGCTCGGGATCTGCTTCACGGCCCAAGGTTTGGGCGTTCTGCAGTCGACGACTGTCTGGAGCGCGATTCTGGCGGGACATTTCACGCGCTGCCTCCTCTCCGTCCTGCGCTTTCAGCAGGGTCACTGGCGCAAAATCGCGGTCGAACTGGGCTAAGTCGAGATCTTCGTCAATGCCGAATGGTGATGCCGAATGCCGAATGAGGCTACTCGGCATTGAACACGCGCGATGTCCTTTTCAGTCGCGCTGGCTGTAGGATTGCAAGTTCCACCGCGGAGGTCGAACGCATGAGGTGGACACCAGGCGATCGGAGCAATATCGAAGACAGACGCGGTAGCTCGGCTCGCATGGGCGGCGCCATCCCTCTGGGGATTGGTGGCGTCCTCGTGCTGCTCGTTCTGAGCTGGTTCACCGGCGTCGACTTTCTGTCGCTGCTCGGAGGTGGCGGGGTGCCGCAGAGCCAGGTGGAGTCCACCGGCACGAGCGGTCCGGTCGCAAGCACTCCCGAAGAGGAGCGCACCGTCGACCTTGTCGACTCGGTCATGGCCGACACGCAGTCCGCGTGGGAGCAGATGATCGGCGGCAAATACCAGCGCACGAAGGCCATCCTGTTCCGTGACGCCACGCAATCTGGTTGCGGGTTCGCGCAAGCGGCCGTCGGCCCGTTCTACTGTCCGGCTGACGGCAACGTGTATCTGGATCTCCAGTTCTTCAACGAGTTGCGCAGCAGATTCGGTGCACCAGGGGAGTTCGCGCAAGCGTATGTGCTCGCGCACGAGGTCGGTCATCACGTGCAGCGGCTGCTGGGCACCGAATCGCGCGTCCGTCAGATGCAGCAGGGCAATCCGTCGCAGCAGAATGAGCTGTCGGTCCGCATGGAGCTCCAGGCGGATTGCTATGCCGGCGTATGGGGGCACGCCGCATCCCGATCTGGCGGCCGCGTCGACCTCGATCCCGGCGATATCGACGACGGGCTGCGCGCGGCTGCAGCGATCGGCGACGACACATTGCAGAAGCGCGCCGGCGGGCGCGTCATGCCCGACAGGTTCACGCACGGAACGTCTGAACAGCGCGTGACCTGGTTCCGGCGCGGATTCGACAGCGGCGATCCCAACGCGTGCGACACTTTTCAATGAGACAACTTCAAACTACAAACTACAAACTTCAAAAAGGATTTCCATCGCACTTTCGTGCTTTTTGGAGTTTGAAGTTTGGCGTTTGAAGTTCACGCGATACCATCGCTGAATGCCTGACCCGGCCATCGGCCGCGCTGTTCCACGCCGCGATGGCGTCGCCAAGGTCACCGGACGCGCACGCTACATCGACGACCTCACGATGCCGGGGATGCTGCACGGCGTGACCGTGCGAAGTCCCGTCGCGCGTGGCATCATCCGCGACATCCGGTACGGATCCGGCGTCCCCTGGGACGAAATCACTGTCGTGCAGGCGTCCGACATCCCCGGACGCAACGTCGTTGCACTGATCCTCGAAGACCAACCCTATCTCGCCGACGAGCGGGTGAATCATCCGGAGGAGCCGATCCTCCTTCTCGCCCATCGCGACAAGCAGATGCTCGAGGAGGCGCGACGGCTCGTCACGTTCGACATCGAGCCGCTGGATCCCGTCTTCACGATCGACGAAGCGCTCTCCGGCGAACGCGTCATCTGGGGTGATGACAATATCTTCAAGTCGTACCTCGTTGGACGCGGCGACGTGGACCGCGCCTTCGACGAGGCTGCCATCATTGTCGAGGGGGCTTACGAAACCGGCGCGCAGGAACAGCTGTACATCGAGCCGAACGGCATGATGGCGGTCGCCGGGCCGGACTCCGGCGTGACGGTGTGGGGCTCGATGCAATGCCCCTACTACGTTCACAAATCACTGGCCGGCCTCTTCGGCTGGTCGGTTGAACGCATCCGCGTCGTGCAGATGGAAACCGGCGGCGGCTTCGGCGGCAAGGAGGAGTACCCGTCGGTAATCGCCGGTCACGTCGCGCTGCTGGCGTGGAAGTCGGGTCGTCCAGTGAAAATGATCTACGACCGCGCGGAAGACATGGCGGCGACGACCAAGAGGCATCCATCCCGAACGCGCCATCGAACCGCCGTATCCGCCGACGGCAGGCTGCTCGCACTGGAGATCGATTTCGTCATCGACGGCGGCGCGTACTGCACGCTCTCGCCCGTCGTCCTCTCGCGAGGGACGATCCACGCGTCGGGACCGTACTTCTGCCCGAACATCCGCATCCGCGGGCGTGCGGTGGCGACGAACGCGCCGCCGCACGGCGCCTTCCGCGGCTTCGGCGCGCCGCAGAGTATTTTCGCCCTCGAGCGTCACATGGATCGCGTGGCCCTCGCGATCGGCGTCGCTCCCGAAGAGTTGCGCCGGCGCAACTTCATTCGTCCCGGGCAGGTGAGCGCGGTGGGCCAGGTGATGCGCGATCCTGTGGACATGAGTGCGATCCTTTCGCGCGCGCTCGACATGTCCTCGTACCACGAGAAGCGCGGCCGCTTCGATCGTGAGAACGTCCGCGGACGGACGCGCCGCGGCATCGGCCTGGCGACGTTCATGCACGGCGCCGGGTTCACGGGTTCGGGCGAGGACCATCTCGCCTCCATCGTGACCGTCGAAGGAACGCGCGACGGACGCGTCCGCGTGCTCTCGGCGAGCACCGAGATCGGGCAGGGGACGAACACGATCTTCGCGCAGATCGCCGCCGATACGCTGCGGCTGGATGTCGAAGACATCGAGATCGCACAGCCAGACACCGCGTTCGTGCCGAACAGCGGGCCGACCGTGGCCTCGCGGACGTGCATGGTGGTAGGCAGGCTCCTCGAGAACGCATGCCGGAACCTGCAGCATGTGCTCATCGACTCGGGTCACCTGACGAGTGCGTCAGGAGATTTCAAACCTGCCTGCGTGGCGTACGTCGAGGAGCGCGGCACGCTGCGTGCCTCGGCGCAGTACCAGCCCAGAGAAGGCGCACACTGGGATGACGAACGCTACGAGGGAGACGCGTACGGATCGTATGCGTGGGCGGCCTATGTCGCTGAAGTGACCGTCGATCTCGATACTTACGAGATCCACGTCGACGACTTCGTTGCCGTGCAGGAAGTCGGACGCGTCATCCATCCTGTCCTCGCGACCGGTCAGATCGAAGGCGGTGTCGCGCAGGCGATCGGCTGGGCCCTGTACGAGGACGTCGTCTGGCGCGAAGGCCGGATGGCGAACTCGCAGATGACGAACTACATCATGCCGACGTCGGCCGACCTGCCGACGATCCGCGTCCACTTCGAGGAAGTTCCGTACGAGGGCGGGCCCGGAGGCGCAAAAGGGATTGGCGAGCTGCCGATGGACGGTCCTGCGCCGGCGATCGCGAACGCCGTTGCGCATGCCACCGGCGTCGACGTCCGCCGGGTGCCGTTGACGCCGGAAGCGCTCGCGCAGATGCTCGAGGTCGCCCGTGTCTGACCGGACGCTCCGCATACGTTTCGAGATCAACGGCGGAAGCGGCGATGTCGAGACGCATCCGATGGCTCGGCTGCTCGACGTCCTGCGCGAGCAACTGCATCTGACGGGCACCAAGGAAGGGTGCGGCGAAGGTGAGTGCGGCGCCTGTTCGATCCTGCTCAACGGCCGCCTCGTCAACAGCTGTTTGATTCCCGCGGTCCATGCGGAGGGCGCGAAGATCGTCACGATCGAGGGCGTCGCGACCGGCGATCAGCTGCACGCCGTGCAACGGGCGTTCATCGAGTGCGGCGGAGCGCAGTGCGGCATCTGCACGCCTGGAATGGTCCTCGCCGCCGCAGACCTGCTCGCCCGCAATCCGTCACCGACGCTCGATGAGATCCGATCCGGGCTCTCTGGAAATCTCTGCCGCTGCACCGGATACATGCGGATCTTCGCAGCCGTCGTGACCGCGATGCGCGAGGGAGTGCCGACGTGAGGAGCTGGCTCGCGCATTACGAGATGCGGCGCGCGCAACGACTCGACGAAGCCCTCGAGCTTCTCGCGAGCGGTGACTGGACGCCGTTTGCCGGGGGCACCGACATCATGGTGCTGCTCGAAATGGGGAAGCTGGAGAAGCACCGCTTCCTGGACATTTGGAAGGTGCCCGAGCTGCGCGGGATCGCGGTGACCGACGAGCAGGTCACCATCGGTGCCCTTTCCACGTACTCCGAGCTTCTGGAACACGCGACCGTTGCGTCGGAGTTCCCGCTGGTGTGCGCGGCGGCGCGAGAAACCGGAGCGGTTGCGATCCAGAACCGCGGCACGATCGGAGGAAACATCGCCAACGCCTCCCCGGCCGCCGATCTTCCGCCCGCCTTGCTCGTCTACGGAGCGGAGCTCGAGCTGGCGTCGAGACGAGGGGGCCGCCGTGTGGCCTATGACGCGTTCCATCGCGGCTACAAGAAGATCGACCTCGGCCCCGACGAGCTGATCGTCAACGTGCGCCTGCCGAGAACCTCGAAGCATTTCCGGCAGTCATATCGAAAGGTGGGTACGCGCCGCGCCCAGGCGATCTCCAAGGTCTGCTTCGCGGCGCTCGCCGGCGTGGACGAGGGCGCGGTGAGCGAGATCAGGATCGCGCTTGGCAGCGTCGCGCCGACGGTGGTTCGCGCCCGGACGGCGGAGAGCGTTCTGCGCGGCCGCACGATCGATGCTGAGTCGATCGCCTCCGCCCGGCGCGCGCTCAGTCAAGACATCTCGCCGATCGATGACCTGCGATCGACGGCGAATTACCGGTTGACCGTCGCCGGCAACCTGCTCGAGGAGTTCCTTTCATGATCGGACGTGTGTGGTGACCGTAACGCGAAGCGCGAGAGTGGGCTGGCGCACCGTAGCGCGGAGCGCGAAGGTTGGTGCGCTGCTCGTGGCGTGGCTGGCGACCGTTGTTCCGGCGGGCGCGCAGAGCTCGAGCAACGGCGCCGCGGCGAGTCAGTCAGCAGCGATAGAAGCCGCGCTCGCGAAGGTTGCGCCGAGCCTCGTGCGCATCCATGTCGTCATGGTGAGCTACGAGGACGGCCGCGAGATCAAGCGCGAAGCCTCCGGCAGCGGCACCATCATCACGGCCGAGGGGCACGTGGTTACCAACCATCACGTCGCCGGCAAGACGAAAGCGATCATCTGCACGCTGCCGACGAAGGAGGAGGTCCCCGCCGAGCTCGTGGGCACAGACC
>DATLLF010000045.1:0-26254 GCA_035537955.1 Vicinamibacterales bacterium
GATGATGACGTCGTACTTCGAACGCAGGTTGGTGTCGTCGAAGCCGGCGCCGCACACCACCGTGAAGGGAAATTCAAACCGCTCGAGCAGGAACCGCGTCCAGCCGGACGGCATCGACCCGGTCGCCGTATCCCACAGTGCGATCCGCTTCGTCACGAGCTTCGTCGCGTTGTCGGCCGGGCGCTCACCGGTCGCGTCCATGTTCACGCCGAGCTCCTTCGCCGCGGCCTGAACGACCGGCGTGCTCGCCGCGCTGGCAGCCACGTAGATGGATCCCGCAGGATAGGTCCTTCCGTTTGCCGTCATCGGCGCGGCGGTTCGATACACGTCGCCTTTCGCCTTCAGCACGCGATTGGCAACCGTGAATGCGTCGTTGATCGCCGGTGAGATGAGATATCCAGCCGAGGCCGTGCCCTTGATCGTACCGGCAGCAGGTTTCGCCAGACCCTGGATCGCCGTGAAGGACCCGGGCACATCTTCGAACAACCGATCGACCTTGACGCCCATCTGATACGCGAGCGTCCACCCGGCGTTGTCGTACGGACGGCGCGGGACACCGCGCTCGTCGAAGTCGTTCGGGTGATCCTGCGGCTCGAACATGTCGAGCACGTGGGCGCGTCCGGACTGCGCGGTCTTTACCACATACGATCCGGCGGGATAGTTCTTGCCGTTCGCGCTGAAGGCACTGCCGGCCTGCAGCACTTCGACGCCGATGTAGCGAAGCGCATTCACGAACTTCGTCGCCGTCGGGAAATCCGCCTGGTCGGCCGTGATGATGAACGTGCGCGGATCGCGATGAGCGGGATCCTTGATGACCTGGTTGTACTGCGCCATCTGAACACCGCCGCGTCCGCCGCCGCGACCGCCACCCCCCGGCGCATCGGGCGTGTCACCAGCGGGAGGCGCGGCCTGCGGCGCCTGCCCGCGTCCGCGCCCGCCACCGGTTGCTGCCGGCGCATTGCCCGCGACGACCGTACGCAGACGCTCGATGTCATCCTCGGTGATGGTCCAGTGATCGGCCGAGCCGCGCTCGATCTGGTTCGCGCCCATCTTGTAGATGTTGTAGAGAAACTGATCCTTGTAGCGCGACGCGAGGTCGAACACCGCGTAGTTGGCGGTGACGGAGTAATCGATCGACTGGCGGAAATGCCACTCCTGCGGCGCGATCGGCGCCGGAAGATCGCCGCGCGCCATGATCGTGTTCATCGTCGGCGGGATCGACGTGGGCGTGGGGTTGCCGATGATCTCGGTCAGGAGCCCAATGATGTTCTGGAAGTACGCGGTGGTGCGCAGCCCCCCGTTCCACCAGGTGGAGTACGACGAGCCCGAGCGCATCGTGAAGCCCGGCTTCCCTTCCTGCAGGAACCTATGGTGCATCGCCGCGCCGACCATGTCGAGGCCGGTGACGATCATCGGATCGAAGTTGTAGTTGAACGGGTCGCGGAAGGGTGGCGAGAAGATCACCGTGCCGGCGGGCCCGGTCTGGTGATGGTTGTACATGATCTGCGGCAGCCACTCCCAGTACATCAACTTGTTCATGTTCTGGGATTCCCTGAGGTTGGACATGTAGAGGTCACGGTTGTCGTCATGCCCCGCGTACTTGTTGTAGAGTCGCGGGCTGCAGGTCCGGCGCTGCTGCGGATCGGAGTTCTGCATGTAGCACTTCGACACCATCTGCATGCCGTCGGGATTCGCGTGCACGGCAACGATGATGACGTCGCGGAGGATGCGATTGGTTTCTTCGTCGTTGCGGCTGACGAGCTGATAGGTGGTCTCGATGAGCTGATGCGCGCCGACGACTTCTGTGGCGTGCAGGCCGCCGTCGAACCAGACGACGGACTTGCCTTCCTTCGCCAGCGCGCGCGCCTGCTGCTCGGTGATCCCCTTCGCGCTGTGCAGCTGCTGCGAAATCTGCTTGTAGCGATCGAGCTTCGCAAAGTTCTCCGGCGCAGTGATGATGGCGGCCAGATGAGGACGACCCTCCTCTGTCTTGCCGATCTCGATCACCTGCATGCGAGGCGATTCCTTGTCGATCTTCTGCCAGTACGCGATGAACTGGTCGTAGGTCGCGAGCTGGTAATCGTCGCCGATGTTGAATCCGAAATGCTGTTTGGGAGTAGTAATGGTCTGCGCGGCCGCATTGGCAGCGAGCAGGAGCGCTGCGGCCAACGCGGTGCCCAGGCGGGCACGTCTATGGATCATCCTCGTTCCTCCGTGGGGGTACAACCGCGTAACGATATCACGCTGGATCCGGCGTTCGGGTCCGCGGTTTGGGAGTCTGAGGGTTGGTTTATTGGACTATCTGATCGGCGCGCCGGCCGGAGGAAGACCGCTCTCGGGCATGATGCCGTTCAGGCTGGCGGAGTGCTCGTAAAGAAGGCCTTCGGCGTTGGTGCCGAAATACCGACCCGTCGCCACGGTCGCGATGGGATCGGCGGTAGCGGCGTACCCAGGTGCAGCCTGTCCGCCGGCGAGACCGTTGCAGGTCGCGGGCGCGCCCGCGAGCGGCGTCGCCACAACAGTAAAGGTGTAGCCGTGACGCATGATGGTCGCGCCGCCCGTCAGCCCCTCAGGGAGGAAGGCGGCGGTCGACGCGGGAGGCTTTACCCCGAGCGTCGGCAGATCCGGCGCGTAGAACCCGAGGCCGCACGTGATGGCGTAGCTCAATTGCCCGCTGTTGATCGCGCGCATGGTGCCAAGCGCCGAAGAGGCCTGCGCCGCTCCGCGCGCGCGCAGGAACCCGGGCAACGCCATCACCGACAGTGTCCCAATCAGCGCGATCACGAACAGCATGTCGATCAGCGTAAAGCCGCGCTGATCCGATCTCCGACGCGTGCTGCTCATCGATGGGACACTTTTCGGCAGTGGTGCCACTTTTCGACAGTCCGAACTTGTCCGCGGCGATGCCGCTGAGTTATTTCTCCGCAACTTGCGCCTGCTTCAATTGAGTTCGCCTCCAGTAGTGCAAGACGAGCACCAGCGCACCGAGAACGAGCCCGGCGGCATCCATGCGCAAATCTGCGAAGAACAACAGACCTCCGGCGAGCCCTATGAGTGTTCGCTCGAGCGCGTTGGCCGGCCCTGCGATCCATCCTCCGAAGCAGGCTGAGAACGCACCCACTGCGATCGCCGCCGTCACCGTCGTCCAGAGAACGGTCGTCAGTGGCGCTTGAAGCAGCAGACCCGCACCATCAGGGGTGAGCGTGAACGCGAACGGAACGAGGAACGCGGGCAGCGTGTACTTCCACGTCAGCATCATCGTTCTGAACGGATTGCCGCCGGTGATCGCGGCGGCGGCGAACGGCGAGAGCGCGGTCGGCGGGCTCACCTCCGAGAGGACGGCGTAATAGAAGATGAACATGTGCGCCGCCGGCAGTCCGACGCCGCTCTGTACCAGCGCCGGCGCAACCATGACGGCAGCGATGATGTAGGACGCCGTGACCGGCACGGCGAGACCGAGCATCCAGACGGCAAGCGCTGAATAGAGAACGGTCAGGAACAGGTGTCCACCGGCGAGCGCGACGATGATGCCGGCGATCTTCAAGCCGAGGCCCGTGAGCGTCACCACGCCGACGATGATTCCGGCGGTAGCCGTGGTTGCAACCACACCGAGCACACCGGTCGCGCCGGCCTCGAGCGCGCGCAGCAGCCGGCGCGGCGTGAGCGCCGTTTCGCGTCGCACGAAGCTGAGCGCGACCGCGAGGACAGTCGACCAGAACACCGCGCGGAACGCCGAGAGCCCGATCACCATCAGCACGCCGATGGCCGCAAGTGATGTGAAGTGGTACCAGTAACGCCTGGTGAGGACCACGAGGCCCGGCGTATCGACCGGCGCTGCGACTGCCGCCGCGCGACGCGAGTCCGCCTCGATCATCAGAAAGATCGACAGGTAATAGAGCAGCGTCGGGATGGTGGCCATCACGAGGACCTGCAGATACGAGATCCGCAGAAATTCCGCGATCAGGAATGCGGCGGCACCGAGCGTTGGCGGAGAGAGCAGCGCGCCGATGCCGGCGGCAGAGAGGATCGCGCCGCCGGTCTCCGGCGTGTGTCCCGCCCGGCGCAGCAGCGGCCACGCCACCGTGCCCAGCATCACGGTCGTCGCCACGCCGCTCCCCGACACAGTGCCGAGCAGAAAACCCGCCACGGTGACCGTTCGCCCGGGCGCCGCGCCCGACTGTGACGTCCCCATCGCCGCCATCGCCCAGTCGATGAAGAACTGCCCCGCGCCGGAGGCTTCGAGCACGGCTCCGTAGATCGTGAACAGGATGATGTACGTCGCGGCGACGTCGAGAGGCACTCCGAAAATGCCCTCGAGGGTCATATACAACGTGCCGACCAGCCGGTCCGGCTGATACCCGCGATGCGCGAGGATCGGCAGGCCGAGGCGGTCCAACTCAGGACCGATCCAGGCGTAGATCAGGAAAATCACGGCGGTGACCGGAAGGATCCATCCGACGCTGCGCCGCGTCGCCTCCAGCACCAGGACCACGGTGATGCTTCCAAGCACGATATCGACCGCATGCGGATCCGCGGCACGATAGACGAACGTCTGGAAATCAACCAGCGGCCAGGCGAGGGCGACGATGCTTGCGGCGATCAGCGTCCAGTCGAGGGCGTTGACCCGCGCGTATGAGCCGCGCACTCGAGGGAACAGCAGAAAGCTCAGAACGAGCGCGACGAGCAGAAAGGTGACGCGGTAGATCTGTGGCTGGACGATGAAGAGGACCCAATAGAGCGCGTAGAGGGAAAGCGCGACCGAGAGTGCAGCGGCCATCAGCGCAGTGGCGCCGTGGAGCCGACGGGTTGGCGCCTCGTCGGTCAGAGCTGCATCGGGCGATCCGGCAGTCATCAGGGCGCGAACATTATGCGTCAGGGGCCCACTCGCCAAGCCTGTCGCGCAGTCCTTCAGGGCTCGCTTCCGCTAACGGACGTCCCTGCCCTTGCCGGTAAAATACCGCGCCGCACCTGGATGAAACGGTGCCGGCGATCCGCTGGTCGCCGTATCGAGCGACAGGTTGCGCGCCTCAGGATGGATGGCGGCGAGCTCTGGCTGTTTCTCGAACAGGATGCGCGTGATGTCGTACGCAAGCTGCTCGGGCATGGAGCGATTGACGACGAGCACGTTCGCGACGCCGACGACGCCGACGGCCGCGACGACACCGCGGTACGCACCGGCGGGGATCTCGAGCGGGAAGTAAAGCGGACCGTAGTCGCGCTGCAGCGCGGGCACGAAATCCGCGCTCGGCAACAGCCGCAGACTGATGCCCTGCGAGTGGGCCAGGTCCTGAACCGCGGCCGTCGGCAGCCCGCCACTCCAGAAAAACGCGTCGATCTTGCCGTCCTTCAGCGCGCCGGCGGACTCGGACGCACCCAGGCCCTGACGCGTGACGTCACGATCGGGATCGAGGCTTGCGGCACGCAGTATGCGCATCGCGATCACCTCGGTTCCGCTGCCCGGTGCTCCGGTCGAAACAGTCTTTCCGCGAAGGTTCCCAACCGAGGTCATGCCGCTCTGCGCACGCGTCGCAATGTGCGTGTAGTTCGAGTAGAGCACCGCGAGACTCACGGCAGGTACGGCGGCACCCTGGAAGGCGCCCTTGCCGTTGATCGCATCGGCGAGAGTGTCGGCAAGCACGAACGCGAGATCCGCCTTGCCGTCGCGGATCAGTTTGAGGTTGTCGACTGATGCCGATGTCACCTCGGCGCTCGCGCGGACATTCGGCAGGTTCTCGTTGAGAACCTTGGCGAGCCCGCCCCCGTACGGGTAGTACACGCCGCCAGTGCCGCCGGTTGCGATGGAGATGTATTGCGCGGAGCTGCCGCCACACGAAACCGTCCACGCCAGAACCGCGATCGAAAAGAGCGGCAGAAGCGCCTGCGGCCGTCGCGAGGCGCCTGAGGGAAGTCTGTCGAAGGCGGACCGCCGAGCGAGAGCGCGTGGTGGGGCCCCGCACGCAGCGATTACTGCTGACGGAACCTTCGCGGCAGGTCGCTGTTCGAAGAGAGCGATCAACGCGTCAATTTCCTGTACTTGATCCTGTGCGGCTGGTCCGCTTCGGCGCCGAGCCGCCGATGCCGATCTACCTCGTAATCTTCGTAGTTGCCCTCGAACCACACCACCCGGCTATCGCCCTCGAAGGCGAGCATGTGGGTGGCGATACGGTCGAGGAACCAGCGGTCGTGGCTGATGACGACGGCGCAGCCGGCGAAGTTGAGGAGCGCCTCCTCCAGCGCACGCAGCGTGTCGACGTCGAGATCGTTCGTCGGCTCGTCGAGCAGCAGCAGGTTCGCACCGCCCTTCAGCAGTTTGGCGAGGTGGACCCTGTTGCGCTCGCCACCCGAGAGGGCACCCACCCTCCGCTGCTGATCGCGGCCTTTGAAGTTGAACCAGGAGCAGTACGCGCGTGAAGCGACGCTGCGCCTGCCAAGCTCCACTTCGTCGTTGCCGCCGGTGATCTCTTCCCACACCGACATGTCCGGGTTCAGCGAGCGGGACTGGTCCACGTAGCCCACCTGCACCGTCTCGCCGAGGCGCAACGTGCCCGCGTCCGGCTGCTCCTGCCCGGTGATCATCTTGAACAACGTCGTTTTGCCGGCGCCGTTCGGGCCGATGACGCCAACGATCCCTGCGCGCGGCAACGTGAAGTTCATCTCGTCCATCAGGAGCAGATCGCCGTACGCCTTCCGAACGCCGCGCGCTTCGATGACGATGTCGCCGAGACGCGGACCGGGTGGAATGTAGATCTCGACCTGCTCGACCTTCTGCGCCGTGTCCTCACTGAGCAGCTGCTCGTACGCGTTGAGGCGCGCCTTGCCTTTCGCCTGACGGGCGCGCGGCGACATGCGGATCCATTCGAGTTCGCGCTGCAACGTCCGCTGGCGCTTGGACTCCGCCTTCTCTTCGAGCGAGAGGCGGTTCTGCTTCTGCTCGAGCCAGGACGAGTAGTTGCCTTCCCACGGAATGCCGTGACCGCGATCCAGCTCGAGGATCCATCCTGCAACGTTGTCGAGGAAGTATCTGTCGTGGGTGACGGCGACGACCGTGCCCTGATAATCCTTGAGGAAGCGCTCGAGCCACGCCACCGACTCCGCGTCGAGATGGTTCGTGGGTTCGTCGAGCAGCAGCAGATCGGGCGAGCGCAGCAGCAACCGGCACAGCGCGACACGACGCCGTTCACCACCGGAAAGCTTCGTCACGTCCGCATCGGGTGGCGGCAGCCGCAACGCATCCATCGCGAGCTCGACGCGCGAGTCCAGATCCCAGCCCTGGGCCGCTTCGATCTTGTCCTGGATCCGCCCCTGCTCCTCGAGGATCTTGTCCATCTCCTCCGGCGACAGCTCCTCACCGAACTTCGCGTTGATCTCGTCGTAGCGCGTCAGCAGCATTTTGATCTCGGCAACGCCTTCTTCGACGTTGCCGAGGACGGTCTTCGCTCCATCGAGCTTGGGTTCCTGCTCGAGGAACCCGACGCTGATCCCGGCGGCGGGGAACGCTTCGCCGACGAAATTCTGATCCTGCCCCGCCATGATGCGCAGCAGCGTGCTCTTGCCCGCGCCGTTGAGACCGAGCACGCCGATCTTCGCGCCCGGAAGGAATGACAGCCAGATATCTCTGAGAACGACATGGTCGGGCGGATGGATCTTGCCCAACCCCTTCATGGTGTAGATGAATTGCATGGAGCCTTCGATTCTATGCCACTGGGCGCGAGACATGCTCGCCCATGGCCACAGGAGAAACACAGGAGAACGCTCGCCCATCGCCACAGGAGAAACACAGGAGAACCACAGGGGAAACACAGGAGCAACACAGGAGAACCACAGGGGAAACACCAGAGGAGCCGCAGCCCATCGTCGGCCGCGCGTCGCGCGGCGGAAGAGGGAGGAGCGTGACAACATAACGGCCTCCGACCCATACACCGGTTGTGTTGCCGCGCTCGCCCCTCTTACTGCGACGGGCTTCGTCCGGTCCGTGGATGCGAGCGCGCCACCAGGCAACGAGATGCGCCGCTCCAGCCGGCTGTGTCCCCCTGTGTTTCCCCTGTGTTTCCCTGTGTTTCCCCTGTGGTTGTTCTGCCGCCTGTGTTTCTTCTGTGGCCGAGCAAGCGGGCCCGTTGCATTACCTAGACTCTCTTGGTAATCTCCGTGCAATGCCGCCAAAGACTCCGAACGCGTTGCTGCACGGGGCGCTGGATGCGCTCATTCTCAAAACGCTGACGCGCGGACCGCTGCACGGCTACGCGATCGCGCGCTTCATCGAAGACACCAGCGGCGAAACGCTGCTCGTCGAAGAAGGGTCCCTCTACCCGGCTCTGTATCGCATGGAACGCCGCGGCTGGGTCGAGGCCGAGTGGGGCACGTCCGAACTCGGCCGCCGCGCGAAGTTGTACCGGTTGACCCGCGACGGGCGCGCGCAGCTCGCCGCCGAAATGGCCGCCTGGCGGCGCTTCTCCGCCGGCGTGTCCAGAATCTTCTCGACATGAAACGGCTGCTCCGATCCTGGCTCTGGCGCGTGCCGGTACAGCAGGAGGTCGACGAAGAGTTCGCCTTCCACCTCGAGATGCGCACTCGGGAGTTGATCGACCAGGGGATGGATCCGAGGAGCGCACGCGAGATCGCCGCGCGGCGTCTCGGCGATGTCGCAAGACTCAAAGAGGATTGTGTGGAACTTGGCAGAAAGCGAGATCGCAAGATGCGCGTGGTGCAATGGTTCGAGGAGTTCCGCGCTGACGTGAAGTTCGCGATCCGGCAGATGCGCCACACGCCCGCCTTCACCGCGATCGCGGTGATGACACTGGCGCTCGGCATCGGCGCCAACGCCGCCATCTTTGCACTGGTTGACGCGACGCTGCTGCGTCCGCTTCCCCTCCCCGATCCGGACCGTCTCATATCAGTCTCGGAGCGAGCGAACGGCGCACGCGAGCTGGTCTCCCCCATCAACCTGCTCGACTGGAACGAGCGCAATCACGCATTCGAACGGATCGGCGGCTTCACACCGAGCGTCGGCGGGATGGTGATGGCCGGCAAGGACGGCACCAGCGAAACCGTGCCGCGACAGTGGGTCCTGTCCGGCTTCTTCGACGTTCTCGGGTTTACGCCCGTCACCGGCCGCACTTTCGTTCCGGAAGACGAGGCGCGGCGCGCACGCGTCGTCGTCCTCACGGAGAGCTTCTGGCGAACGCGGTTCGGTGGAGACACCACGATCGTCGGCCGCGATCTTCGACTCGACGGCGAGCCGTTTACGGTCGTGGGCGTTGTGCCCGACCAGGCGCAGCTGTTCGGCCGCACCAGTATGTGGGCGTTGCGCTCGATTCCCCGCCGCCCCGAGTGGCGCGGTCTGCACATGTTCGAAGCCATCGGACGGTTGAAGCCCGGTGTCATGCTCGAGGCAGCGCGATCCGACCTGGCAGTGGTTGCCGAGGGGCTCGCGCGAGAGTTCCCGCAGACGAACAAGGATCGCGGCGTCACCATCGAGCCGCTGCACGACGCGCTGATCGGCGGCGAGGTACGACTGACATCGATGCTGTTTCTCGGCGTCGTCGGTTTCGTGCTGCTGATCTGCTGCGCCAACGTCGCGAACCTCCTGCTGGCGCGGGCGACGGTCCGCACGCGCGAGCTGGCCATCCGGTCCGCGCTCGGCGCCGGCCGGTCGCGGGTCCTGCGTCAGCTCGTCACTGAGAGCCTGGTGCTTTCGACGATCGGAGGCATCCTCGGGATCGGGATCGGCGCCGCGCTGCTTAGCCTTGCGCCCAGGGTCGTACCACAAGGATTGCTGCCGGGAGCCGTTACCCTCACCTTCGACTGGCGTGTCGTGGCGTTCTGCGGCTCGACGGCCATTCTGGTAGGCCTGCTCTTCGGCCTGGCGCCGGCCACGCGCGCGAGAGAGCTGGCGACGGCGCACTCGATGGACGCGGCGAGCCGGACCGCGACGGGTCGCGGCAGCATCCGCAGCGTGCTCGTCGCGGCGGAGGTCGCGACCGCAGTCCTGCTGCTGTTCGGTGCAGGCCTGCTCCTGCGCACGCTCCTGGCGGTTGAAAATGTGGAGCGCGGTTATCGCGCCGAGCAGGTGCTGACGATGGTCATCGACCCGCTTGGTTCTCGTTACCCGACGGAAGCCGCCCTCTTGCAGTTCTACGACCAGGTCGAACAGGAACTGAGGGCCGTGCCGGGCGTGCGCGGGGTGGCGTACGCCAGCACGCTGCCGATGGGAGATTCGTACGCCGGTGACTCTTTGTTCGACGTGGTCGGCGATCCGCCAGTCACAAACGCCCGGCGGCCGACAGCCGATTTTCAGATCGTGAGCCCCGCGTACTTCGACACGCTCGACCTGCCGATCGTCGCGGGTCGCCCCTTCACGGATCGCGACACCAGCAAGAGCCCGCCGGTCTGCATTGTCAATGAAGCGTTCGCGCGCCGCCATCTTCGCGGCCGCTCGCCGGTCGGAGTGCAGATCGCCGTCCGGTCGGCGGCATCGCCGCAGGACCAGCCCGTGATCAGGGAGATCGTCGGCGTTGCCCGCCAGGTGAAAGGACGTCCTGATGAAAGGGAGGATCTGCTGCAGATCTACGTCCCAATGGCGCAGAGCCTCATGGACGACATGTTCCTGCTCGTGCGGCCGGCAACGCCCGGTCTGAAGGGATTCGCCGCCTCGGTCCATGGGGCGATCGCGCGCGTCGACAAAGAGCAGCTGGTCAGCATCCGGGACGTCATGACGCTCGAGGATCTGGCGAAAGGCGCGACGTCGCGCCATCGGTTCCGCGCGGTGCTCGTCGTCCTGTTCGCAGGGCTGGCGCTCGTGCTTGCGATGATCGGCTTGTTCGGGATCCTCGCCTACTCGGTACAGCAGCGTGTTCGCGAGTTCGGCGTGCGGCGTGCCCTCGGCGCGACCTCCGGTGACGTGCTGCGGCTCGTGACGCTCAGCGCGCTCCGCGTCGTGGCAGCCGGCATCGTCATCGGCCTCGCGCTGTCGAGCATCGCGAGTCAGCTTCTCACGAGCGTCCTGTTCGGCGTGCAGCCGCTGGATCCGATCACGTTCGCGTCGGTTGCGATCGTGCTGTGCGGCACTGCGGCGATCGCCATTGCCGCGCCCGCGTGGCGCGCCACGCATATCGATCCGGCCGTCGCGTTGCGCGACCAGTAGGGCTGCAAAGCGGCAATTCCAAACTTCCAACTTCAAACTTCACAAAAGACCAAATACTTCCCGGGGCGCTGTGGGTCTCCGACGGGTTGCCTGCCGATCAGAGTCCGGAGTGCGCGTACCGCGTCAGCGTGTTCAGCAGGCGATCGATCTCGTCGGGCGTGTTGTAGATGTGTGGCGAGACCCGCACCCCGGCACGGCCCGCGCCTCCACCGGTTACGACGCCGACCCTGTGCTGTTCGTAAAGTGCGGCGACCAGCTTCGTGCGGTCGAGCGTTCCGGGCTCGAACGTCACCACGGCCGCGCGGCGCTTTGCATCGGGAGAGGTGAAGAGTCTGAATCCGGAGATCTTCTGGAGCCCTTCCACGAGCTGGTCGGCCAGCCGCGCGGACCGATCCTGGATCGCTTTCCGGCCAATCCGCTCCTGAAACGCGAGCGCCTCGGCAAAAGCGATCATCGTCGCTTCGTCGCGCTGCCCGAAGGCTTCCATCCGGCGCGAGATACCCACCGCGCCCGGATAGGCGCTGTACGATGCCGGCCAGATGCGATCGTGCACGCGCGTGTTGATGAAGAGAACCCCGCATTCACGCGCGCCGCACGGCCATTTGTGCGCGCTGCCCGAGTAGAGGTCAGGATCCATGTCGCGCAGGTCGACGTCCATCTGCCCGAACGACTGCGCGCCGTCAACCAGCGTGAGCACCCCCCGTGAGCGTGCGGCGGCGCAGATCTCCTTTGCCGGGAAGAGGTCTCCGACCGTACTCGTGACATGCGTGAATGCGACCAGCTTGACGCGAGGTGAGAAAGCACGAGTGAAGGCGTCGACGTAGAAGTCGGCTCCGGGGTGTGGATTCTTCTGCTCGATGACCGACACCGTGAAACCGAACCGCTTGCCCTTTTCGAGCCACGCCTGGTTGTTGCTCGGATGATTGTCGGAAAAAATGACGACTTCATCGCCGGCCTTCAGTTCGAGACCATTCGACACGAGATTGTTCGACTCGCTCGTGTTGCGAGTGATGACGACCTCTTCGGGAGTCACTCGGAGAAACGCGGCCAGTGCGCGGCGCGTCGCCTCCTTCGCCTGAGAGAGGCCAGCGCGATTCTGGGCCGAAGGATCGCGATCGACACGATCGGTTTCGCGCCTGAGAGTGTCGATAACGGGTGCGGGCGCCGGACAGAGATTTGCCGCGTTCATGACGGCGAGTTCGGAAGGCATGACGAACTGCGCCCGGACCGCGCGCCAGAAGGGCTCGCCAGCCGAAGGTCCGGCAGCGGGCAGCGACGGTGGTGCGGTCTGCGCCCAGGCCGGATGTGCCGCCAGGGCTGCGGATCCCCCGGCGATGAAGAGGCGCGCGAAATCGCGACGCGATACTCCCGGAGCAAAGCTTTCTGACGGCATGACGATCCTCCGGCGCCGGAGTATATCGGACGCCAAGGCAGGCCTACACCGGTCTCGCGGTCCGGCGGCGGCTCGATGTGTAGAGCACCACACCGATCAGGTTGGTACTAATGATGAGACCGATGATCTTGGCCGCGAACACGACGCGGCTTCCGACAGGGATGATCGGCAATACCGAGAGGCTGACGTAAAGTGCGGTCATCAGGAATCCTGACAGGGCGCAGAGCTTCACCCACGACGGCGGCCTGACCGTCGCACGTCTCATCCCGAAGAGCGGCACAGCGAACATCGCGAGATACGTCAGCGCGTAGTAGATGCCAGCGGAATTCCAGAGGAGCTGAAACGCCTCCTGCTTCCCCACTCCAATCAGGCCCAGCATGCTGAGCACGAAGGTCACAGCGCCCACGAAGAGGATCGAGTTTCGCGGGGTCTTGTATTTCTCATCGAGGCGCGTGAACCACGCCGGAAGCAGGCTGTCCCATCCGGCGACCATCGGCAGCCTGGTGCTGCCGGCAAAGTTGACGCTCGCCTGCGCGAAGCGGATCGCGATCATCGCGCTGAGCGTCAGCGGCACGATCGCGACCGCAGCACCCAGAGGGCCGAAGCCCACGCTGAGCAGCTGCGGGATCGGCGCGATCAGATCGATATCATCGATCGGAATCATGCCGACTACCGAGCTCGTGCCGAGAATGAACATGAGAACGATGACCGGAGCGGCGATCGCGGTGGCCCTGGTAATGCTCCTGATCGGATCGCGGCACTCGCCGGCGTGAATCGCCACGTATTCGACGCCGCCGAATGCACCAAAGCCCATCTTGCCGAGCAGGTTCAGGCTGAATACCGAAATGATCGGCATCGCCGTCCGCAGCGGATGGAATTCGTGGAGAGTGCCCTGGGCCACGTTGAGCCACGGCAGGGCAATGATCATGACGAAGATCGTCAGCATCAGCACGCCGCCGGCGCCGTGCACCCACTTTCCGACGTGAAGCCCCACGATCGTGATCCCGACCAGGGCGCACGTAACGATCGCCATCGTCAGCGCGATGACCCAGTTCTGCGCCATAACCGTCGCGACCCGCGGTCCGAAGATGTAGCCCAGATATTGCGTGAACTGCAGCCCGATGTTCGTCATGTTCAGAATGGCGAACAGCCACAGGTTCCACGCGACGAGGAAGCCGAAGAACTCGTTGAACCCCAGCTTCGCCCATTGATAGAGTCCGCCCTCGAGCGGCATCGCGCGCGTGAGCCATACGGCGACGGCCGCGGAGGGAAGGTAGAACAGCGCGACGGCTACGAGCCAGAAGACGACGTGCGAAGGCCCGAGCTTCGCCGCCACGCCAACCCACTGGAGACCGACGATGAAGAGGATCTGCGCGAAGGCGAGGTCCCTGATCGACAGCTCCTTGTGGAGCTCGGCGCTGCGCGCATGGATGACGGCTTCCTCCCGTTCGAGCGTCGCGGAATCTGTGCGTGTATCCATGCCGGAGGGGCGGAATGTATCACGGGATCACACCGGGTAGGATCGCGCCGTCAGCGCTTCGTGAGAATCCACGACGCAATGTCGCGGACCACTTCATCGGCGACATGCCCGGCGACCTGGTACTCGGCTGGAACGCTGCGTCCGGTGCCCGCAATGAACAGATGGTTGAGCGCCGGGTAGCTGTGGAACGTGACGTCGGATCGTGAGCCGAGCGCGTCCTTCCACTTCGCGAACTCTTCCGTCGTCACCTGATAGTCACGCTCGCCCTGGAGAATCAGCATGGGCGCTTTCACGCTTTTCGCCGATGACGGCGGATCGTACCCGCGGAGGTCGAGCCAGTAGGAGGCCGGTGCCCCTGAGACCATGCGGCCGTTGGCGGCGTCCTCGGGCTTCAGCCCGCGGACATCTTCGGCGAGCGCCGCGGCACGGTCGATGGTCTGCTGCTCCTCGGCCGAGATGCTTCCGTCCGCCTCGGCGAGATAGCGTGTCTGCGCCACGATCGCATCCTCCAGCGGACGCGCCGCGCCAGCCATGACGATGAATCCCGCGACTGTCGGATCGGCGCTCGCGATACGCGGAACCAGCATGCCGCCGAGGCTGTGGCCGAGCACGAAGACGCGAGCGGCGTCGATCCCCGGGTGTGCGCGCAGCGCCTGCACCGCGGCTACGACATCGTCGATGACTTCCTGCCTGAGCGTAAAGTCCCTGACGCTCGCCATCTTGGCGCGATGAACCTTGGTGCGCTTGTCGTATCTCAGGACGGCGATACCGCGCGAGGCGAGCCCCACTGCGAGATCCTTGAACGGCTTGTTCGCGCCGATGGTTTCGTCGCGGTCGTTGGGACCGGAGCCGTGGACGAGGACGATGGCCGGCACTGACGCCGTACCCGACGGCACGGTCAGGGTTGCGGGAAGCACCCAGTCGCCCGTGCCGATCGTGGTCTCAGCCTCGGAATACGAGGAAGGATTCGCGTACGGCGGTTCCGTGTACGGAACGGGCGTGTTCGTCGCCGGACGGAACGCCATCCCTGAGATCCTGCCTGCACTGTCGAACGCGAACTGGATATCGAAATTCGCGCGCTCGAATTCGCACGGCGTGATCACCATCTGCTTGTCGGCGATCGTCCGCACGCGGACGTCGGTGCCGCAGCGCTTAAAGGCGCCGGCCTGGCCGAGCAGCCCCGTCCACATCGCGGCCAGCCGACCGGGGGGCAGGGCGGCCCTCATTTCGGGCGTGAACTGCTCCTCGACCTTGGCGTACTCGCTGGCGGTGATCGCCGTGAGAACCGCGTGTGCATGCGCCGTTACATCCGCTGTGGACTGCTGGGCGGCCGGGAGCAGAGAGCTGACGACGATGAAAATGAGGGTGGACGGGACGATTGACGTCATGGATGGATTGTAGAATCCCTTCAGTTTGCGTGCGAGTGTAAGTCGTCAAACACGGAAGAGGACGCTGCGATGACGATCGCCGAGGCCCAACTCGAAATGCGCAGGCGCTTCGCCGGAGGCTTCTACGGCCAGTTCGTTTCTGGCGTCCTCTGGCTGATGTCAGCCGGCGTCGCCGAATGGCGCGGCCCTCGTGCCGCCATCATGACCGTGGTCATCGGCGGCTTCTTCATCTTTCCCGTCACCGAACTTCTCCTTCGCGCCGCCGGGGAGAAGCGGGAGTTGAGCGAGGCGAACGCACTTCGATTCCTGGGCATGCAGGTGGCATTCGTCCTGCCGCTATCGATGCCGCTGCTGGTGCCCGTCGGCCTCTATCGTCTCGACTGGTTCTTTCCAGCCTTGATGATTCTGGTCGGAGCGCACTACGTTCCGTTCGTGTTTCTCTACGGCATGCGGATGTTTGCGATCCTGGCCGCGTTCCTCGTCGCCGGCGGACTGCTCCTCGCGACGTACTCGCCGGGTATCTTCAGCGCCGGAGCGTGGATTACGTCAGGCGCCCTCCTCGTGTTCGCGGCGGTTGGGAAAGCCATTTCCGCAAGCGAGGCGCGCGAGGCTATCCAACGGGTGGCGACTTGAGAGGCAGCCACTCCGGGCGATGCAGCGATGCCCGTACTGCTCGGAGTACGCGGTCAGTTTTTTGCGGAGGACTTGATGGAGTCGAAACTGGAGATTGTCGAGCGCCACGAAAATGAGGTCGCGATCCTGACCCTGGCAGGGCAGATTCTCCTTGACGACGGCGATCTCGCCTTTGGCAAGCGTATAAGCGACCTGATCTCTCGAGGTATGGTCAGGATCGTGGTCGATCTGGCCGGCGTCACCTACATCGACAGCTCAGGCGTCGGAATGATGGCGGCGAAGTTGAAACAGGTCCGTACGCAGGGTGGCGATGTCAGGCTGCTCCACCTCACGAGCCGCAGCCAGCGGCTGCTTGGGATGATGAAGCTGGTCACAGTCTTCGAGACATTCGACGACGAGCAGGCGGCTGTCCGCAGCTTCTCGGCGCGGCCGGGGCAATGACAGTCAGTCGTTGTGCAGTACGCCAGACGGCGCGAGCCGTGACGCGCGCCACGCCGGGATCATCGTCGCCACAGCCGTAATCGCCGCCACGAGCACGATCGCCAGCGAGAGCATCAGCGGATCCGAGGCCGGAATCGCGTAGATTCGGCTCGACACGACGCGACCTGACAGATACGCAACCGCGAGGCCGACGACAATTCCGACGAGCGCCAGCAGCGCTCCGTGTTTCATCACCAGCAGGAACACACTGCCGGGCGTGGCACCCAGCGCCAGGCGCGTCGCCATTTCACCTTTTCGCTGCGACACGGCGTAGGCGACCACGCCATAGATGCCGACCGCGGCGAGGACGATGGCAACGCCGCCGAAGATCAGCATCAGCGTCATGCCGAGCTGCTGACGGCGCATTGTTGCGTTCACGAGCTCCCGCACCACCTCGAACTCGACGGCGATCTGCGGGTCGAGTTGCCGCACCTGCTCGCGGATGGCGGTCTGCAGACCGGAGACGTCGCTCGTCGAGGTTGCCACCGCAATCGTCTGACGGCGCAGCGGGATCTGCGAGAGCGGCGAGTAGAAAGCCGGCTCCGCCTCGTCGGTCACGGTCTTCTGCCGCACGTCATCCACCACACCGACCACCGTCACTTCGTTGCGCGGATCAGGGCTCGGATAGCCGGCCGAGAACTGCAGGCCCAACGGCTCGCGCCCGGCAAGGTATCGCTTGACGAAGCTCTTGTTGATGATGGCAACCGGCATCGTGTTGTTGCGATCGTCGGGGCCGAAATCGCGGCCTTGCAGCAGCCGCGTGCCCGTGGCATTGAAGTACCCGGCACTCACGAAGCGCTGCCGGGTACCGATCGGGTGCTCGGCGTCGAGGGGCTCGCCGTGAAAGCGCGCGATCAGCGAACCTTCGAGCGTATTTCTGAACGGGAAGTTCGATGTCGCACCCACGGCGGTGACGCCAGGCAAGGCCGCGATCCGCTCCCTCAGCGTGCGCGCCGAGACGTCAACCGACTGTCCATTTGGATACTTGGGCCCCAGGAAGGACACGTCGAAGATCAGCCGCTTGTCTGCGTCGAACCCGAGCTCCGTGCTGCGCAGGTTGGCGAAGCCGCGTACAAGCCACCCGGCTCCCGCAACGAGCACGATCGCCAGCGCAATCTCTACAACCGTCATCGCACTGAGCCACCGCGCGGTGCCGCGCGCGCCGGTTGCGGACCGCGTGCTCTCGTTCATGAGCGTTCGCACGTCCGTCCCCGCCAGCCGCAGCGCAGGCGCGAACCCCACCAGCACGCCGCTGACGATGAGGGCGGCAAGCGTGAAGAGCAGGACGCGCGGGTCGAAGGTGACGGCATCGAGACGCGGAAGCTTCGCGGCGCCGAGCGTGAGCAGCGCACGTACGCCGCCGTAGGCGAGCAGCATGCCGAGCAGCGCGCCCAGCGCCGACAGCAGTACTGACTCGGTGAGCAGCTGCCGGACGATTCGGGTGCGAGGCGCACCGATGGCGACGCGCACGGCCATCTCGCGGGCGCGCGCGGCGCCGCGCGCGAGCAGCAGGCTGGCGACGTTGACGCACCCGAGCAGGAGCAGCAGGCCGGTCGCGGACATGACAATGATCAGGATCGGCCCGAGATCGCCGACGACGGAGGCGACGAGCGACTTCGTCACGTACACACGGTTCAGGTCCGCCTGCGGAAAGTCGCGCCCGAGCCCGGCCATGATCGGCGCCATCTCCGCGTTCGCGCCGGCCAGCGTCGCGCCAGGCTTCAGCCGCATGTACCCGTCGAAGAAGTGGTTGATGTCGTCTTTGCCGAGTTGCTGGCTGAACCAGAAGTCACCGCCATGCGGCGTGTCGAAATCGCGCGGTGCGACACCGGCAATCGTCGTCGCAACCTCCGCGAAGCGGATCGGCTTGCCGACGATGGCGGCATCACCTTGGTAAAGATCCTGCCACACCCGGTGCGAGATGACGACCACCGGCGGCGCTGGCGGCGGACCCTGAGTACCGGGGGGCGGCGGCGCAGGCTGGACGAAGTTCTCGTGTGTGAACCCGCCGAGGGTCATCGGCAGCCCGAACAGCTCGAAGAAACCTTCGGTGACGCCGTAGATCTTGACGTGCTGCGGTGTGCCGTCCTTGTGCAGCAGCGTCAAATCGGCCGACTGCATGCCCGCCGCACGGCCGATTGTCGAGGTCGTCCCGTTCAGTCGCGAGATCTCCCCGTTCGACAGCATCCCGGTCGTCACACGACCGTCTGTCAGCGTCGTGCGGATGTTGTAGAGATCCTCGGCGTTGGGATATGGCAGCGGTTTGAGAAGAACCGCATTGAGCGTGCTGAAGATCGCCGTGGTGGCGCCGATGCCCAGGGCGAGCGTCGCAACCGCCGCGAGTGGAAACGCCGGCGCACGACGGTAACTCCGCAACGCAAACCGCAGGTCCTGGAGCAGCGTTTCCATCAGCACTCCTTCTGTGTTGTGCCGCAGTGTATCGCGAGATCCGCGACCGGCGAGACTACTCGCTGCGCATCGCCACGATCGGCTCGACCGACGCGGCGCGACGAGCAGCGGGAAAAGCAGCGACGATGGCGACGGCGAGTGCGGTCCCCACGGCGGCCGAATACAGAAGCGGCGTCACCGCACCCTGGGAAGCCCATGCGATCTCACCCGCTGCGGCGAATGCCAGGAGCAGTCCGCCGGTTGCGCCTGGAACGGCGACCTTCACGGCATCCAGCAGCACACCGCCGAGCACCCGCGGCCGCGAGGCGCCGAGCGCGATCCGGATGCCGATCTCCCTCGTGCGCGTGGCCACCATGAAGGCGACGACGCCAAAGATGCCAAGGGCTTCGAGCAGGAGGGCCACGCCACCGGCTACGCCGCCGAGAGCGGAACCGAAGACCAGTTCTCCTCTGCTCCGCCGCAACAGAGACTCGCCGGTGACGAGACCCGACCGAATCACGTCAGCGTCAGCATAGAAATCCGCAGCAGCGCGCTCGAACGCTGCGCCCATCGCATCCCTCGTCGAGGAGCTTCGCGCGATCACGAATACACGCGGTGACGGATGCTGCGCCAGCGGCACGAACAGCTGCGGCGCGGGAGGCCCCATGTAGGCGTCGACGAGATCGCCGGTCACGCCGATCACCGTGAACGTCTGCTCCTGGCCTGGCATCGAGACATGCGACCATCGAAAATCGCCGCCGCCGAGACTGCTTTCGAGCGCGAAGGTGAGACGTTTGCCGAGCGGCTCGCCCTCGGCGAACAGCCGTGTGGCGAGCGCCTGCGAAATCACAGCCACCGGCTCACTTCCGGCGCGGTCTTCCGCGCCGATCGCACGACCACGCAGGAGACGGATGCCGGCCGCGTCGAAGAACCCGGGAGAGACGCGTGTCGTATGGGCGCGAATGGATTCGGCGGATCCATCACGAACGACGCGCGCGTGACGCGCCTCGAAATCGAGAGGCAGCCCATTGGCAACGGCGACTGACGAAACCCCCGTTGCGCGCTCGAGCTGGCTCTGTATGGAGCGCAGAACGAACGCAGGATCCGCATCGCGACGAGTCACCGCCGCGAGATCGAGCGGAAGGGCAAAGAGTTCCGCGGGCTCAAAGCCCGGCTCGATCGTTGCCATCTTCCTGGCCTGATCGAGCTGCACGCCCCCCATTACAAGGAATGGAACGGCAATACCTGCCTGCAAGGCAACGGTCACGCGATGAATGCGTCCGACGCGTCGGCCGCCGCCGCTGACCTCGTCCTTCAATGCCGACATCACTGCCGGGCGGCTGAAACGGATGGCCGGCATCAGTCCGAAGATGAACGTGGTCGCGAAGCAGACTGCGGCGCAGGCGGCGAGGACCGTACCATCCACTCGCGGTGCCTCTTCGACCGGTGTCTGGAACCACCAGCTGAGGACCGCCGGAGTGCCGAAGGCGACGGCTGCCGCGAGCGCACCACCCGCGATGGCGAGCACCACTGCCTCCGACAGCAGGTACTGAATCAGCCGGGCGCGATTGGCACCAATGGCGAGTCGCAACGCCAGCTCGCGTTCACGGATCGCGCTGCGAACGAGAACCATGCCCGAGAGATTCAGGCACACCACGAGCAATACGATGCCGGCGCCAGCGACGAGCGTGGTGGCTTCGCCAATCGTGTCGAACCGCCGGCGCGCGCCCGTCGGAAAGTACGGTTCGACTGATGCCGTTTTCAGCCGATTGCTCGCGGCATGCTGTCGCCCCGTCGCCGCCATGATCGAAGAGACGACGGCGTTCGCTTCGACGAGACTCCTGCCTGGCAGCAGCCGGCCGAGCACACGGACCCAGTCGGCATCACGATCGAAGCGATGACTGTCGCGCCCCGCAAGCCGCGGGTCTTCCGCAAGCGGCAGCCAGATCTGAAAGCCCGGTCTGTGAAGCGCCAGGTGCCCGCGAAAGCCTTCCGCTGTCACACCGACGACAACGTGTGGAACGCCATTGACCACGAGTGCGCTGCCGATGATGTCCGGCGTCGAGGCGAAACGGGTGCGCCACAGGCGATGGCTGACGATCACCTGCGGCTCGGCTGCCGAATCGTTGGAGTCGAATCCTCGTCCTTGCGCCAGCGACGCACCCGCGACCGTGAAATAGGTCGGCGAAGCGTACATGGTGTCCAGCCGCACTCCAGCGCCGTCGGGTAGACGAAGGATGCTCTGCCCTGCCGTCCACCCGGCGACCGTCATGCCGGTGTCGGCGTCGCGGACGTTGAGGAAGTCCGGATACGACCAGGTGTCGATCGCCCAGTCCCCCACCCTGGCCTTCAGCTCCTCCTGCGGGATGACGAGGAGCTCCACCAGGTTGTTCGGTGCAATGCCGGGCGGAGACCCGATCAGCACTCGAACGACAGCGAGCAGCGTGAACACCGCTCCCATGCCGATGCCGAGCGAGGTCACGCACACAAACGTAAAAGCACGAGCCCTGGCCAGGGAACGGGCGGCATGCGCGAAGTCGCGGCCGATGGAACCGGAGAACAGCGGACCGCGGCCGCCCGCGTACGGAGGACGCCGACGCCGTTCACCGGCGCCGGCGCGGACCGCATCGATACACGCGGCCACGACGAACCGTGAAGCGCTCCAGGCACCCGCAGCGCGGTGTGTTCCGTGCGTCCGCTCGAACGCGTCGAGCATCTCCGCCGAGTATCGGGCGCGATGCTCTCGAGGGAATGCATACAAGGCGAGCAAGTAGAGGCGTGCGGCGGCACGACGGGGGTTCACTTCCTGCCTCCCGGAAGGATCCGCTGCGCGACCGCAATGTCGACCAGCGCGCGAAGCCGCTCCGACTCAGCTCGCGCGACGGCCCTGCCGAGTGCGGTCCGTCGGTAGTATCGCCGTCTCGGGCCGCCACTCGGGTCGTCGTCCGGACCCTCGCGCGATTCCACGACACCGTCATCGGCCATCCGGGCGAGCGCCGCATACAGTGTGCCGGGAAGAATGGTCTCGCGCCCGCCGCTCATCCCCGACACTGCCTGCATGATGGCGTAGCCATGGAGCCATTCGCCGTCTGCGAACGCCAGGAGCACCCTGTACGTGGATTGTTTGAGGGGAAGGAAGGCGGCGGGATCCTTTGCTGGGCGGCGCATGCGTGCCTCCTGTGCAGCGGGGGCTGCGAACTATACGGATTAGACTATAGTTTGAATCGAATAGTTCCGCGCAGGTGACCTGGCTCGTGCGTCGGCGTCTAGTCCGCGGCGCCGCGCGGGCCGGGAATCCGCGCCGCCACTGCCGCCTTGGACGTGAAATCCTCTCCCGGGTTGATGAATCGGTCGCTCTCGAACTGGTACTGCTTGTCGTACAACGTGCGGTAGCGTCCGCCCATTGCGATCAGCTCCGCGTGCGTGCCCCGTTCGACGATCTCCCCGTGCTCGAGGACGAGGATCTGATCGGCGCTGCGGATCGTCGACAGCCGGTGCGCGATCACGAACGTCGTCCGCCCCTGGCGAAGGGAGCGCAACCCGTCCTGAATCATCGCCTCACTTTCGCTGTCGAGCGACGAGGTCGCCTCGTCGAGGACGAGGATCCGCGGGTCAGCCAGGATCGCGCGCGCGATCGCGATGCGCTGCCGCTGCCCGCCCGACAGCTTCACCCCGCGTTCCCCCACGACGGTGTCGTACTTCTTCTCGAAACCCTCGATGAACTCGTCGGCGTGCGCGATGCGGCTCACCTCTTTGATCTGATCGAGCGTCGCGTCGGGACGGCCGTAGCGGATATTCTCGATCACCGTTCCGTCGAACAGGAAGTTGTCTTGCAGCACGACGCCGAGCTGCGAGCGGTAATCGCGCAGCCGCACGCTGGCCAGGTCGCGGCCGTCCACGAGGATCCGCCCCGATTTCGGACGGTTGAACGCCATCACCAGGCTGATCAGAGTGCTCTTGCCAGACCCGCTGGATCCCACGAGGGCTGTAGTGGTGCCCGCCGGCGCCATGAACGACACACGCTTGAGCACCTCGACGCCAGGGTTGTATTCGAACGTCACCTCATCGAATACCACTTCGCCGTGCACCGTACCGAGCGGCGCGTGCGACTTGTCCTGCTCGTCCTCGGTGTGCATCTCCATCAGCTCGTGGATGCGGTCGAGACCGGCGAACGCTTCGGTAATCTGCGTGCCGATGGCTGCGATCTGCATGACCGGCGCAGCCATCAGGCCGGTAAACAGCACGTAGTTGAGGAACTCGCCGACGGTCATACGCCCTTCGAGCATCGCCTGGCCGCCTATGACCATCATGATCACGCCGATCACGCCGATGACCACGGTGCCGAAAGCCGTGATGCCCGAGATGGACGTGATCGTCTTCGCGACGTTTCGAAACAGCCGGTGCACGCCGGTCGTGAAGACGAGCGCTTCACGCTTCTCCGCCGTGTAGGTCTTGACGATGCGGATGCCGCCGACGGTCTCCGTGAGCCGGCCGGTGACTTCCGCGTAGATCTTCCCCCGTTCGCGGAACACCGGTCGGATCACGCGGAAGGCGTACCACATCGCGCCGCCGAACACGAGCAGCACGACGAGCGTGATCACGGTCATCGACCAGTTCAGATAGAACAGGTAGGCGAGGGCGGCGAGCGCGGTGACGATGCTGCCGACGAGTTGAACGAGACCAGTGCCGACGAGATTGCGGATCCCTTCGGCGTCGTTCATCACGCGCGAGACCAGCACTCCCGACTGGGTGGAGTCGAAGTAGCGGACCGGCAGGCGGGCGACATGCTCCTCGACCCGGCGACGCATGTCGGTGATCGCGCGCTGCGCGGCCACGCCGAGGACCTGTGAGAGCGCAAACGACGTGACCGCCTGAACCAGCGTCGCCACGCCCGCGGCAATCGCCAGCGTCTGCAGGAGCCCCACGTTCCCCTTCCCGATCACATCGTCGATGAGGTACTTGGACGTGGCCGGCAGGATGAGCCCGGCGCCGCGGTTGACGAGCATCAGCAGCAGACCGAGCGTCAGACGCCCGCGCCTGGCTGCCACGAGTGCCCTGGCCTCGTTCCACGCCGCGGCCGTCAGCTTCTTCCGCTTCGCCTTGTCGGTCTGGGCGCCGAGCCCGCCTTTCGATTCCGTGCTGATTGTTGCGCGGCTGCCCCGCGCCCGCTCGGAGCGCGGCAGACCGCCGCCCATTCGCAGTGCCATTTTGCTTAAGACGCAGCGCGCAGGATGAACGTCTCCACCGCGCGGGCGACACCAGCCTCGTCGTTCGTGTCCGTGGACGCCCACCCACGCGCCTTGAGGTCGGCGATCGCATTGCCCATTACCACCGGGCAGCCGGCGAATTCGAGCATCTCGAGGTCGTTCAGGTTGTCGCCGACGGCCATGACCTCGTCACGTGCACAGCCGCGTTCGCGCGCCCAGTCGGCGAGCGCCGCCCCTTTCGAGCAGCCCGCCTGCAGCACGTCGACGAGCGAGAAGTCGCGGTGCTCGTATTCCGTCAGCGCCACCGAATATCGATGGTCCGCCGTTTCGTTCACCACGGCGGCGAGCTTGGATCCACTCGATCCGCACGCGCCGACATCCGCCTGCGCGTCGGAGCGCAGCTCGTTGAACAGCTCGCGCATCTCGGCGCAGCCGCCGGTGAACATCACCTGCACGGGATCCTCGGTCAGGCAGTTCTCCAGCGGATTCACCTCCGCAAGAAACGGACGGTTCGCGTGGAAGAACCGGTTGTGTCGTGGATGCTCCCAGTCGATCGATTCGTAGACGATCTGGGCGTCACGAGGGCGGTCGAAAGTCACCGCCGCCTCCTTCCGGTGCCGCGGCACGGCTGCCAGAACCTGCCGCGCAACCTCCCGCGGCAGCAGCCGCCGCATCTTCGTTTCGCCATCGCGCATCTTCACCACGGCGCCGTTACTGAGGATCAGTGTCAGCGGAGCGGGGAGCTGTTCGAAGACGAACCGCGCGAAGTCATAGCGGCGGCCGGTGGCGAGCGCGACCTCGACACCCGCATCGATCGTGCGCGCGATCGCCTCGCGATTGGCCGGCGGGAGCTGCCCGTTGCTGTCGAGAAGGGTTCCGTCGATATCCAGGGCGAGTAGACGAATCATTTGTTGGGGGCGATTCGTGAATCGCCCTGCCGAACGTTGTCGGGGCGTTTCGTGACCCGCCCTGAAGGTAACGGACCGTTCACGGCCGTTCACGTGTCAGGGCGGTTCACGTGTCAGGGCCGTTCACGAACGGCCCCTACATATTACCGTGCGAAGTTCACGCGGAGCTCGGCCATGATCTGGCGCTTGGTGATGTCGCCGAACACATGCTGCTGGACGTCGTCGTTGCCGAGATTCGTCGACTTGACGGATGTCGTGAATTGATCGTTCCAGCGATATCCGACGCCGGCATTCACCAGCGTATAGGCATCCGTGGTTCCGTGATACGGATCCGTGAGCACGTCCTGCCAGAACGCCGCGCTGCTGTAACTGATCGAGAGATTCGTCAGAAATCGGCCCGGCGCCCAGCCGGCGCCGAGGTTGAAGCGGTGTTTCGCGGGGATGTTCAACTCCGAGAGGTCGAAGTCCTTTGGATCCGGCTTTCCCTGCCACGAGTAGTTCGCGAAGAAGTTGAACTCATCGTTCACCTGGCTGTTCGCTCCCAGTTCGAATCCCTGCTGCGTGCTCTTGCCAAAATTCATGTAGGTGAACCGGCCGGTGAGGCTCCGGCCCGGGACGAAGTTGATCAACGCCGGGGGCAGCGGCCAGTTCGCGGGCGGGTTCGCGGCGGTGTAGCGGCCGGTCGGATCCTCCGTGAACAGGATCTCGTTCTTCACCCAGTTGTGGTAGAACGCCGCGGAGAGAACGGTACGCCCGATGCTCGCCGAGTAGCCGACCTCGAACGCGTCGAGTGACTGCTCCTTGAGATCGGGATTCCCCGTGATGTTGATCGGCA
The DNA here is from genome assembly GCA_035537955.1 of Vicinamibacterales bacterium. GTDB lineage: Bacteria > Acidobacteriota > Vicinamibacteria > Vicinamibacterales > 2-12-FULL-66-21 > JACDCA01. The sequence continues at coordinate 25,853 of DATLLF010000045.1, forward strand.
GCGTGTACGGGTTCGGCACCGCGGTCGGCGGCAGCCCAACGGCGACCGCGAGTCCACGGATATCGATCGGCTCCCCGATAAAGAGATTCAGGTGGTTGTTGATCACCGACGGCGAGCGATAGGCGCGGTTGTACGAAATGCGGAACGTGTGGTTCTCCTGCGGCTTGATCATGAACGTCGTGCGCGGAGAGAACACGAAGTCGTCGATGTAGTCGAACCGGTCGACGCGCGCGCCGACGACCCACCGGAACATGTTCGACAGAAAGATCTCGTCCTGACCGAAGAGGCCGAACTCGGTCCTGTCGTCAGACGTGGGCGCGATCGACAGATCAGAGAAATTGAGACGGAAGTTGCCGCCGTAGCTCACCGCGTGACGGGCGGCGAACGCCTGCACGTTGGAGA
>DATLLF010000046.1:0-10269 GCA_035537955.1 Vicinamibacterales bacterium
GGCGTCGATCGTGACCCCACGACCGGCGCCGGGACCGCCACGCTCACCGCCGCCGTTCTTTCACCGCCGCCCGCGTTTCGCGATCGACCTCGCGCTTGCGAATCGTCTCGCGCTTGTCGTGCGCCTGCTTGCCCTTGGCGAGCGCGAGCGAGACCTTGACGTGACCGTTCTTGAAATACAGGCGTGTCGGGACCAGGGTCATGCCCCGCTCCACGGTCTTGCCGATCAACTTGCGGATCTCCTGGCGATGCAGCAGCAGCTTCCGACGCCGCGTGGGCTCGTGGTCGGAGTACCCGCGATGGCTGTAGGGATTGATGTGGACGTTGTACAGCCAGACCTCTCCATCCTCTAAACGCGCGAAGCTGTCACGCAGGTTGGCACTGCCCTCGCGGATCGACTTCACCTCGGTGCCGACGAGCACGATACCCGCCTCGAACGTTTCAACGATGTGATAGTCGTGGAAAGCCTTGCGGTTCTCGGCGATGTTCTTCTGCGCTGCTTCGCGCGCGGTCTTGGCCATGGGAGATCAATGCTGAAGAGGCATTCACGGGCAAGCGGTCGCAAGCCGCGCCGCCAGCTTCACCGCCGCGATCATGCTGGACGGATCCGCAAGACCCTTACGGGCGATGTCGAACGCCGTCCCATGATCGACTGACGTGCGAACGATCGGCAACCCAAGCGTGACGTTCACCGCCTTGCCGAATGCAGCCATCTTGACCGGAATCAATCCCTGGTCGTGGTAACACGCGATCACCGCGTCGAACTCTCCTCGCATCGCCCTGACGAAGATGGTGTCGGCCGGGAATGGCCCACGCACATCAATGCCGCGCGACGCGCACGCCTCGACTGCCGGACGCAACACGCGTTCGTCTTCGACGCCGAGCAGCCCGTGCTCGCCTGCGTGCGGGTTCAGGCCCGCCATCCCCAGGCGCGGCATCGCCACACCGAAGCGCGGCAGCTCCGACGCGGTGAGCCGGACGAGATCCTCGATCGACTGCCGCGTGATTGCGGCCGGCACATCAGCCAGCGGGATGTGAACCGTTGCCAGTACCACGCGCAGCGCATCCGAGTAGAACATCATCACGGCGCGCTCGACGCCGGTCAGGTGCGCGAGCAGGTCCGTGTGCCCCTTCCACGGCAGGCCCGCGAGAGCGAACGCTTCCTTGTTGATCGGCGCCGTCGCGATCGCCCCGACACGCTTCGTCCGCGCATCCTGCACGGCGCGAAGGATCGCGTCGTACGCGGCACGGCCGGCATCGCCGTTCACGCGACCGGGCGCGAACCTGGAGAGATCCTCAGGCGAGGAAGGTCCGTAAATGACCGGATCGCAGACCATCAACACCTCGGGGTCGGCCGCGGCGCGCAGGGCGATCTCGGGGCCGATGCCCGCCGGATCGCCGGCGGTGATGGCGATTCGCGGTTTGTCCGCAGCTCGGAGCCAGGAGGTGGGCTTTGCGCTCACCGCTTGCAGGACCCGCAGCCGCCGGATCCGCAGGAGCCGCACCCGGGCCCGGTCGGATTGCTGCAGCCGCCTCCCTCGTCGGCGCAGCCGCCGTGCTTGACCCCCTTGCCGTTGGGCAGCTCGTAGCGCAGGCAGCACTTCAAGCGTCCGCACATGCCCGACAGTTTGGAGGGATTCAAGCTGAGATTCTGCTGCTTGGCCATCTTGATGGAGACCGGCTCGAACGACGTGAGCCACGTCGTGCAGCAAAGCGGCCGGCCGCAGGGGCCATATCCGCCGAGCATCCGCGCCTCGTCGCGTACGCCGATCTGCCGCATCTCGATGCGTACGCGGAAGTGCGAAGCAAGATCACGCACCAGCTCGCGGAAGTCGACCCGTCCCTCGGCGGTGTAATAGAAGATCAGCCGCGAGCCGTCGAACAGCTGCTCGACTCGCGTCAGCTTCATCGGCAGCTGGCGCTCGCGGATCTTCATCAGGCACACGCGATGGGCTTCCTGCTCGCGGTGCTCCTGCTTCAGCCGCGCGACGATGTCGTCGCGCGTGGCGCGACGAACCACCTGCGCCGAAGCGGCGGACGGCGGCTTCCGTTCAAAGAGAGCGGGGATCGGCCGGGTCACTGTTCCCAGCGCAGGGCCCGCCTCGGTCTGGACGATCACTTTTTCGCCAGCGGCGAGCTGCGGATCCTCGGGCGCGTCGAGGTCGAGCTCCGGCACCAGGAACGTGTGCGTGCGTCCGATCGGTGAAAACTTGACGCTCACGAACGGACGCGGGCCCATGACGCCCCCAACTATATCTGGAACGCCAGCCAGTCGGCGACGATCTTGGGGCTGGCATTGCGGTCGAGCGCGAAGAGCGCCCGGTCGACCGCTGCATACGCGCGAAGGATGCGATCGGTGTCGAACGAGCGCAGCAGCGGGTCCAGCTTGCCGCGAAGGTCGGCGTTCGCCAGCGCGCCCGGATCGGAATGAGAGCCCAGGATCCCGAGATCACGCAGAATCGTCGCGAGCGCGCGGAGACTCTGTCCGAGCGCATTTCGATCCGCCCTGCCGCGGCCAGCCCCCGGGAGCCCGCCCGCGCCCATGATGCGCCTTGCGGGCGCCGGATGATTGGCGACGGCCTGGAGGAGCTCGAGTGCGGCACTGCGCGCTTCCACGAACGCATCCGAACTGCCTTCGAGCGCCTGCCCTATGCTGCCGTCCGACACGGCGGCGGCCGTGTGCGCATCTGTATCGGACAGACCGTGCGACCCGATGAGCACGCGCGCGACCTCCGCTGGCGACAGCCGTCCGAAGCGTAGGCGCTGGCAGCGCGAGCGAATCGTCGGCAACAGCAGGTCTGGCGCGGAAGTGACGAGAACGAATGTCGTTCCGTTCGGCGGTTCCTCGAGCGTCTTCAGCAGCGCGTCCTGCGCGGCGGGGATGATCTGCTCGGCCTCGTCCACGATCACGACCCGGCGACGCCCTTCGAACGGACGATACGCCGACCGTTCGATCGCGTCGCGAATCTGTTCGATCTTGATGGCTCCGCTCTCACCGGGCTCGATGATGAGAACGTCGGCATGAACGCCGCGCGCGATGCGCCGGCAGGAAGCGCACTCGCCGCACGCATCCTCGTTCACGGGCGAAAGGCAGTTGACGAGTTGCGCCAGCGCGAGCGCCGCCATCCGCTTGCCGACGCCGGACGGCCCCGCGAAGATGAGGCTGGGGGGAAGCGTGCCGCGCAGCGCCGCGCGCGCGATCAGCGGCTTGAGGTGTTCATGTCCGGCGATGTCGCGGAAGCTCACCGGGTGATCATAACAATGCGACGCAACGACCAGTCGAACGACTGGCGAAAATACCGCACCGCAGAGCACGCCCGCAGAGGCGAAGTATCGGGACGCTATCTGTCCGGCTGCTGCCCTCCGCCGCCCCCGGGCTTCTTTTTCTCTTCCTTCTTCTTGTCCTCGTGCCCGTCGCCGCGGCCGAACAGGCGGCCCCAGAAGCCTCGCTTCTTTTTCGGTTCTTCAACCTTCTGCTGGCCCGGCGTCTGCGGCGGAGGACGCACCGAGGCGGACGGCGGCGTAACGGACTCTCCTGTCGTCCGTGCTGGGCTCGGCGGCGCCCCGCCCGCTTCTTCAGCGGAAACCGGGTGCCCAGGGTCGCCGCCGCCGAACACACCTGCGAGCCGGTCCAGCAGCGAGGGCGCTGAGTGCAGCGGACACAGCGTCGTTGGCTGCGTGCCGCGCACGAAGAACTCGGTGTAGATCATCGAGCGCGTTTCGACGAGCCCGTCGCGCGAGACCACCTGCACGCTCTCGCACCCGCTGTTGGGCAGCTTCCCGGAAATGCGGCAGACGTTTACGCTGGTGACATTGGCGGGACGATCGAGCCACTCCGCCTTGTCGCCCTTGGTCGCCGTCTTCATGAAGCTCGCCCAGATCGGTACCGCGAGCTCGCCGCCATAGCCGTTCGAAATGATCGTGCGGGGCTGATCGAAGCCGACCCAGACGCCCGTCACGACGCGCGGTGTGAAGCCGACGAACCAGGCGTCGAGATAGTCGTTGGTCGTGCCGGTCTTGCCCGCCGCCGGCAAGGTGAAACCGCTCTGCCGGGCGCGGTACCCGGTGCCGTAGTTCACGACGTCCTGAAGCATGCTCGCCATCAGGTAGGCGGTCGATTCGCTGATGGCCTGACGCGCCTCACCCCCTGACTGATAGAGGACGTTGCCATCGCTGTCTTCAACACGCCGGATCATCGTCGGCTGCCGCACGATACCCTTGGCCGCGAACGCGCCATACGCCGACGTGAGCGCAAGCAGTGTCACGTCACTCGAGCCCAAAGCAATCGACGGCACGCTCGGCGGTGTGCCGATGTTCAACTTCTGCGCGTAGCCGACGGTCTTGTCGATCCCCACGCTGTTGAGCAACTGCACGGCGGCACGGTTGCTCGATGTGCGCAGGCCCGCACGCAGCGTCATCGAGCTCGCGTCGGAATGCTCGTCTTCCGGCACCCAGTCGCCCTGAAGCGTTTCGATCGGATCGTTGAGCCCGGTGATGACCGTGGCCGGCGTGTAGCCCACTTCGATCGCCGCGGCGTAGACGAACGGCTTGAACGCAGATCCGGGCTGCCGCTTCGCCTGCGTCGCACGGTTGAAGCGGCTTTCGTTGAAGTCACGCCCGCCGACCATCGCGACGATCGATCCGCTGGACGGATCGATCGAGATGAGCGCGCCCTGCAGGTAATCGGGCGCCTGACCTTCACCGACGCGTTTCAACGCCTTGCGCGCGGGATATTTGAACGCCTTGCGCGATTCGATCTCCGTGAGGCCGCGCTCGATGAACGCTTCGGCGGCTTGCTGCAGGTCTGAATCCATCGTCGTATAAACCTTCAGGCCACCCTGGTAGACGCGCTGCCAGCCAAACCGGTCCACGAGCTCTCGCCTCGCCTGCTCCTTGAAATAGAGCCCGAAGGTCTCCGCGATCTCGAGGCTGTTGTGAAGTTTGACGGGCTCTTGCCTCGCCTGCTCCGCGGCGCGCTCGTCGATCGCGCCCGACGACTTCATCGCCGAGAGCACGACGTTCCGGCGCGTGATGGCACGCTCCAGATTTACCGTTGGAGCGTAACTGGACGGCGACTGGATCAGCCCTGCGAGAAGAGCCGCTTCGGCGACGCTCAGATCGGACGCCGGCTTGCCGAAGTAGCCTCGGGCAGCTGCCTCGATGCCGTAAAGGCCGTCGCCGAAATACACCTTGTTGAGGTAGAGCTGAAGGATCTCATCCTTTGTGTAGAGGCTCTCGATATGCGCCGCGAGGATCACCTCTTTGAGCTTGCGTCGATACGTCTTGTCGCGGTTCAGGAAACTTTGCCGTGCCAGCTGCTGCGTGATGGTGCTTCCGCCTTCGGCTCGTCGTCCCTCCTGCAGGTTGCGGACGGCCGCGGCTGCCACGCGAATCGCGTCCACACCGCTGTGCTCGTAAAAGCGCTGGTCCTCCACGGAGAGAACGGCCTTGATGAAATTCGGCGAGATCCGGTCGAGCGGAACCTCGATCCGCTGCTCCTTGAAGATCGTGAAGACGGGCCGGTCCTTCGAATCGAACAGCGTTGTCGACTGCGCCATATCGCCGAGGCCGTTGACCGCCTTCGAGTCGGGCAGACCGGCCGTCAGGTCATAGCTGAACCACGCTACGTACCCGGCCGTGAGGAACAGCGTGATGGCCAATGCCGACACCAGCCCGCCGAGCACACGGGGACGACCGGCCAGCGAAGCGCGCAGACGAGCGACGACGGGGGCAACGAACTTCATTAATTGAACGATCGCAAGATGCGGGCCGGGCCGCGTGTCGATTCCGGCGCGGGTCGTTCGTCTTTCACCCGAACGCGGGCGATGCCTGCAGGAAGGACTTGCTGATGACCCGTAAACTGCTGCAACTACTTATTCTACCAGTGCTGGCCGCCTCGGCTGCGGGAGCGACTGGCCGCCCTCCCGATGTGAACGCACGCGGGGCATTCACGCTGCTCAAGACGCTCGAAGGGGAGTGGACCGCCGCGACGGAAACAAACAGGAAATCCAGCGTCCGCTTCGAACTGTCTGCAAACGGAACGGTCCTGGTCGAGCATTACACGAACCCCGCGATGCCCGGCGAAGGCCGCATGATGAGCGCGTACCACCTCGACGGCACCGACCTGCTGCTGACGCACTACTGCATTGCGAACAATCAACCGACGCTGCGCGCGGAACGATTCGATCCGGTGTCGGGTGAGATTCAGTTCGGGTTCGTGCGCGCAACCAATCTGGCCACGCCCGGCGCCGGTCATATGCGACGCGCGAAGTACAAGGTGATCGACAACGATCACTTCGTCACGGAGTGGGAGTTCTTCGAGAACGGTGTCAGGAAGATGACCGAAACCGAGACGTTCACGCGCGTCAAGTAACGCACGACGTCGAACAGGAGATCACTATGCCCAAGTACGTTTTACTGCTCCACGATGCGCCCGACTCGTACTCCAGCTTGAGCCCGGAGCAACTGCAGCAGGTCATTCAGAAATACGTGGCGTGGGGCGAAACGCTCCGAAAAACCGGCGTGCTTCAGGGCGGGCAGAAACTCGCCGACGAACCAGGCAGGATCATGCGCCAGAAGAACGGCCAGATGCGGGTGACGGATGGGCCATACAGCGAGACGAAGGAAGTGCTCGGCGGGTACTACATCGTCTCCGCCGGCAGCTACGAGCGGGCGATCGATCTCGCGCGGGATTGCCCGCATTTCGATTACGGCGGCGCGATCGAGGTGCGCGAACTGGATACGATGAGCCAATGACCACGGACCCGAAGGGTCTTGTCGACCATCTGTTCCGTGAGCGTTCGGGACAGATGGTCGCCTGGCTCACGCGCGTGTTCGGCGCCGCCTACCTCGACCTCGTCGAAGAGGTCGTGCAGGATGCCCTTCTCAAGGCCCTGCAACAGTGGCCCTATTCGGGCGTGCCGTCGAACCCCGCGGGATGGCTGTGTCAGGTCGCTCGAAATGGGGCGCTCGACGTCCTCAGGCGCGACAGCGCCTTCCGCAGCCGCGCACCCGCAATCGCGGCGGAGCTGACACGCTCCACGCCCGGTACGATGAACGAGTCCGCCGATCCAGTATTCGAGGACGACGAGCTGAAGATGATCTTCCTGTGCTGCCATCCGGCGCTGCCGATGGACACGCGGGTCGCCCTGAGCCTGAAGACGGTCAGCGGGTTCAGCGTGCAGGAGATCGGGCGCGCCTTTCTGACGTCAGATGCGACCATCGCGCAGCGTCTGGTGCGTGCGAAGCGGCGGCTGCGCGAGCTCGATGTTCCGTTCGATCTGCCCTCCGCTGAGGATCTGTCCCCGCGACTGGACGCGGTCCTGGAAGTCATCTACCTGCTGTTCAACGAGGGTTATGCGTCGCGCGGCGGGGATGAGCTCGTGCGGGCGGACCTCTGCTTCGAGGCGCTGCGACTGGCGCGTCTCGTCGCTCGAAGTGCGCGAACCGAGTCGCCGGCGGCGCATGCACTTGCCGCGCTGATTGCGCTGCAGGCGGCGCGCCGTCGCGCGCGGCTCGATGATCGTGGAGAGATCGTGCTGCTCGAGGAGCAGGACCGGTCCCGGTGGGACGCCGGCCTGACCGCGTTGGGATTCGCTCACCTCGAACGCAGCGCTGCCGGATCGGTGATGACGGCGTATCACGTGCAGGCAGCAATCGCTGCTGCGCACACGAGCGCATCGTCTCCAGCAGACACGCCGTGGCGCGACATCCTCCGGCTCTATGACGACCTCGCGGTGCTCAATCCATCACCGCTGGTCCGCTTGAACCGCATCGTCGCAGTCTGGAAGGTTCACGGAAGCGAGGCCGCGCTTACCGACCTGCGTCCACTGGAAGCAGAACCGGCGCTGCAAAGCTACTACCTGTTGCCGGCGCTCAAAGGGCGTCTGCTCGCCTCCATCGGCGATCAGGGCGCCGCACGCCACGCCTTCGAGATGGCGCTCGCGCTCCCCTGCAGCGAGCCCGAGCAGCGGTTTCTCGAGAAGCAACTCAAGGAGTTAGGAGCCAGGAGCTAGAGGTCAGGAGATGCCGTCGACGAAGAATCTCGTCAGCTCTCCGTGCTTCAGTACGTGCTCTGAAGGTGAGCAGCCGGCAAGCTGGCGGAAGTCGCGGATGAAGTGCGCCTGGTCGGCATACCCGCACTGCGCTGCCGTGACGGCGCCGCGCCGGAGCGGATCGATCTCCGCGAGCATCCGTACTGCTTTCTGAAACCTCGCAATGCGCGCCAACCGCTTCGGCGGAAGGCCTACCGCGTCGAGAAACAGACGCTCGAGATGCCGTCGTGTGAGGGCCACGCTTTCTGCCAGGGCGTCGATCGAAACTGCTCCATCCGTATCGAAGATGGTCCTCGTGGCGACCTCGACACGGCGGTCGAACCGCAGATCGGCGATCCGGCGCTCGAGCACGCCCTGCACCAGCGGAACCGCCATATGCACATCATGCGTCTGATCGCGCACGGCACGCAGCGCTCGCGACAGCTCTGGCGATACGTCCTCGAGGTCCAGTGTCAGTCCAGTGACCTCGTGCTGCGGCACGCGGAACAACGGCCACGCTCCATGTGGATGAAACCGCACGCCGAGCACGGCAACCGCGCCGGTCGGTTTGAGCGTGAGCTGCTCGGTGAGCTGACCAGCAAAGAGCGTGGCCGCCTGCTTCGACACAAGGCCGTTCACCGACACGCGTTCGAACGGCTCACCAAAGTGCATGACGAGCTCCGGCCTCCCGTCGGGGAGCACCGGCTGCACAGACGTGGAGAGATCGCCGGCGCCTCCTGTCAGGGTCCATACCCGGTCGATGAGCGAGGCAAGCGTAGGCCACGGCGGGAATTCGGCATAGTGCATGAGTTGGCGAACGCTACAACGCGCGTCGCATTTGTTCAAGCCTGCTGGGACGGGCCGCGATAGAGTTCCGGCGCATGCGCATTACTGCGGCCCTGATGATGGGGTGTTCCCTCTTGTTGGCGCCGAACGCGTTCCAGCGTCCGGACCTTTCGGGTACGTGGACGGTTCCGCCGGACGCACCCTTGGCGGCGAACGGCAAGCCCGCAACGGCTCCGGGGTTCGGCCCGACGATCAACATCCGCCACGACGCTGACAACATCACGATGTCGAAGATCCTCGGCGGCGCGACGGTGCACGTCAGGCATCCGCTCGACGGCAGCGAGACTCGCAGCCGAACGCGAGGACGGCTCTGCGAAGGAGACTCCGAATCCCTGTGGACCGCATCGTGGCAGGGTGACGCGGTCTCGACGACGTTCCTGGGATCGCGACCCGCTGGCGCAAGCACGGACACCCGCACCGAGGTCAAGGCACTCTTTCGGCTTCAGACGCCGGATACGCTGGTCATCGAGACAACGCTGCCGGCAGCCGGAGGCCGCGAACCGCGTACGGTGACGACAACGTACCGGAAGTCGGGCCCCCCGGTCGACGTGCCCGCCACATCGCCGGCGCAAGTACAAGCCACGATCGCGCAGCTCGAGTGGCTCGGCGGAACGTGGATTGGCGCAGCCGGCACGACGACGTTTGAGGAACGGTGGACGCCGCCCGCGGGAGGATCGATGCTCGCCATGTCACGTACGCTCCGCGGCGGCGCCATGCCCGCGTTCGAATTCCTCTGCATCGTGGAGCGCAACGGCGGGCTCGTGTACCAGGCGATGCCGAACGGCCGGCAACCCGCGACCGACTTCACGCTGACGAAGATCGCACCCAACAGCCTGACGTTCGAGAACCCGTCGCACGATTTCCCTAAGATGATCCGTTACAGCCTCACCCCGGACGGCACACTCGAAGCCGTCGTCAGCGGAACCGACTCGCAGAAGCCTCAGACTTTCAGGTTTCAGAAGAGATAGACACGTTCAACTCCAAACTTCCAACTGCAAAGGTCCAAAAGGACCTTCAGAGTCTCGACACTGAAATTTTTAAGGTTGGGAGTTGGAGTCGGGCATTGAACTTTAAATTTCTCCTGGCGCAATCCCGTCGAGCGCCTCGGGTGGATACACGTGCAGGTGTTCACAGCACCAGCCGACCGCGAGCCGTGATACCTGCTCGAGGGTGCCGCGCTCCTCGAACAGGTGCGTCGCCCCGGGAATGATCTCGAGCTTCACGGTCGCGCGCATCTGCTGCATCGCGTCGCGATTCATCTCGATGACCACTTCGTCGTTGCCGCCAACGATGAGCAGCGTCGGCGCCTGAACGCGCGGCAGTGCGTCGCCGGCGAGATCCGGACGGCCGCCGCGCGAGATCACGGCGCGGGTCAGCCGCGGCCGCTCGGC
>DATLLF010000047.1:0-18968 GCA_035537955.1 Vicinamibacterales bacterium
GCATCAATACCTTCTTCATGGCTCTCAGCGTCGTCAGTCTCGGCATTTGTTGTTCTCCTCACCAGGTAAATCGAAAACGGGCGGCGATTGCCGCCAGCTCGCGGTGAGGCATCCATGCGGGCCGACGCCCGACGCGTTCATCGTCGGTGGATCTTCGCTAAGTCCCCACAGAACCAGATTTTTCGACGCGCCGCGGAAGCCCTCATCCCGTAACGTTTCGCCGAAGCCCCAGTCGGAGCGGTCGCCTTGATGAACAACTTCGATTCAGTTGCGTGACTCTACGGCACGCGCCGGAGGCTGGACAGAGTCAGTTAGAGAACTGAGCGGGGGGCGGAAGGAGTGGCCCGGGGGGATTCGAGGAGAGGGCGCCGATTGGCGCCCTCCCACGAAATGGTGCCGATGCGCTTAGGATTCGCGGACGTTCTCGGCGCGCGGCCCCTTGGGACCCTGCCCGGTCTGGAACGTCACGGCCTGCCCCTCTCGGAGCGAGTCGAACGACTGGCACGCCGACTGATGGAAGAAATACTCCTGGCCCGACTCGTCGGCCACGAAGCCGAAGCCCTTGTCCGAGACGATACGCTTGATGGTGCCCTTGGATGACATGTGAAACTCCCAGTTCATCTGAACTGAAAAAACGCCTCTCGGACCGAGACACGGAAAATCCCGCGCCATTGTCTCCGACTTGTCTGCGTGGTCCAGAAGGGGTTCGTGCAGCCCACAGGGAGGCGGGCGAGGCGAATGCAGTTCAGGCTCAGCGTAGAAGCGGCGTGTAGACGAGCACTCAGTATATCAGGCATCAACCGCCAGCGCGGCTCTGTCGCGCCGAGCGGGCGATATTGTGCGAGTACTATTCCATTTATCGCTATAGCAAAGATGGGTAGACTGGCGGCATGCCTCGAACGCGACGTGAAGGCCCTGAACCGGATGATTTCCTGCCACTGCCGCGGGATACCTTTGACGTCCTCGTCTCCCTCGCTGATCGCGATCGCCATGGCTACGCCATCCTGCAGGACATCGCTGAACGGACGGACGGACGGATCCGGCTGAGTCCCAGCACGCTCTATGCGGTGATCAAGCGGCTGCTCGAGTCCGAGCTTATCGAGGAGCTGAGCGAACGACCCGATCCGGCACACGACGACGAGCGTCGGCGCTACTACCGCCTGACGCCATTCGGCCGGCGTGTGGCCGAATCTGAAGCCGCCAGGCTCACACGCCTGCTCGCGGATGCGAAGGCGAGCGGTCTCATGCCGCGGAAAGGATAGCAATGCCCGTTACACGTGTTGAACGGCGCGCGCGGCGTTTGTTCGGAGTTGTGCTGCATCTTTACCCTGGCTCGTACCGTGACGAGTACGGGAGGGAGATGACGCTCGTCCTGCTAGACCGGCTCCGCGGCGAACGCAATGCTGCCGCGCGAGTCGTTGTGCTCTTCGCCGCTGTTGCCTCTGTCTTCGCGGACGCTCCCAAACAGCACGCCTTCCTCCTGGCGCAGGATCTCCGCCTCGCCCGTCGTCTGATCCGGCGCGAGAGATGGTTCGCGACCGTGGCGATTGGTACCGTCGCGCTCGGCATCGCTTTGCCGACCGCCGTCTTCAGCGCGGGCAAGTCCTTGCTCGTCGACGCGCTGCCATACCGTGAGGCCGAGCGCGCGGCAATGGCCTGGGTGACCAATCCGCGCCAGGGGCGCGACCGGGACGTCACATCGTACCCGCGCCTGCTATCTGGTTGCTCTTCGCCGGCATGAAATGGCCGTACGTCTCGCGATCGGCGGAACGCCCAGCCACGTGGTTGGTCATTGTGCGGCACGTCACCTGGTGGTCGGAATAGGAATGAGTCTCGGCCTGGCCGGAGCGCTCACGGCCGCGCGCTCGATGCGAGGCCTGCTGTTCGGGATCGAACCGTGGGATCCGCTGTCGCAAGCCGTGACGATCGCGTTACTCTGCGCGGTCGCTGCGGCAGCGACGTGGATTCCGATCCGCCGGGCCATGCGGGTGGATCCGGCGATCGTGCTGCGAACCGAGTAAGGCGCGAACGCCGAGCGCCGAATGTCCACCAGGCATTACATGGAGTGCTCGCTGGCAACCAGCGTGGATCCGAAGCGTGTCTCGATGTCGAGCACGGCCAAGGTCCGATCGTAAAGGTCCCGCGCCTCCGCGGGACTGTTCGCAATCGCGGTTACCCCGAGCTTGCCGTATTCGGAGAGCGCGCCGATCAGGTGAAACAGTACGCCTGATTCCGTGCGATGGTCGTAATGGAGCCTGTTGACGCTGAGGATATCCATCAGGTCTTCAGGAAGCAATCCGCGATACGCCGCCGACTCCAGGTTGTCTGTGGCCTTGTAGTACTTGGCGCGGCGGCTCAGGGAATGGAATAGCCCGGACGACTGATTGAATTCTCCGCCGGTCAGAAATTGGAGCGCCAGGAATGGATGCGTCGTGCCGACGACTCGCAGATTGATCTCGAGCGCACTCACTCGCCACGGCGAATGGCTGCTTTCACGGGTCGCCATGAAATCGATCCCGAAGCGGCTGACGACGCCGTGATCGGCGAGGACACGACCGATCCGCAACGCAAGCCCCTGGATCACCGGCCGGTATGCGTCCTGGGCCGGAAAGCTGCAGCCGATATAGACCTGGCCGGAGGGCCCGCCGAGTATCTGGTCGTGCGTCGAAATAAGGAAAACGCTGCCATCGGGGCTGGTGCGCAACTGTGCGCTCGGCGAAGCCTTCTGCTTCCCCTCGAGGAACTCCTCGACGACGCCCCCCATTCCCCTGAATTTGGCGAAATAGCTCTCGTACGTCTCGCTCGGGATCGCAAACTCCAGTGACCGCAACCCTCGCTCCACCGCTTCCCTGCTCGACTCCGCGGGGAGCGTGCACACGGCATTGCCTTCGCCCGAGAAACTCTCGTTCAGCTTGATGATTGCCCGGCGCAAACCTGGATTGCGCCGCCGCAGTTCGAGAAGCGCCTCGATCGTGTCGCCTTCGGACTTCAGATCTTCGAATCCAGCTGCCAGCGCGACACCCGCCTTGCGGAATACCTTGCGGCTGCCCGACTTCGTGCCGAGGTACTGCAGCTTCGGATCCAGCCCATTCAACGGAACACCCAGGAGGACCGACAGTTTCCGTTCGAGCGGAGTCGAATTGAAGACGGTCATGTAGGCCTGCGCGGGATCGAGGATCGCGCTCCGAATGCGCTCCACCAGGCGGGGCCGTTCGAGGATTTTCTGCGTGAGTGGACGCGGCGACGAATCATGCGCGCACAGCATGGTCAGGCGTTTTCGCGCGTGGCTCGTGGGGACGCCCATCAGCAGCGCGAGGTAGTAGTCAAGGATCAACGGGTGCACGGGCTGCGAGGTGACGTACACCACGTGGGCCTTTGGATTGCGCAGCCGGATCAACAACATCAGCAATCGCTCTTCGTAGAACGGGGCGCCGACGAGTTTCCGGAGCTCGCTCTGGTCCAGCGTCATCGACGGCACGACCACCGAGGTGTAGCCCCGGTCGTCGCTGGCCGTCAGCGCACTCCAGATTTCGGCGAGGCGGGGCTTGAGCCGCTCGAAGGCGGCAAGCTCGTCTTCGAGCGAGAGGTTGCAGGCGAACGGCGGCTTGGGGATCATGCTGGCGGAGCCCGTCGTCGCCGGCCATTGTGCCATAGTGAGAAGGAAGCCCCCCAAAGGACCGGACTTGACCCCATGCTCATCCGCGAACTGACGACGCCCGAGTGTCACGACGTCTTGAAGCGAGCGTCCATTGCCAGGCTCGGCTGCGCCCGCGACAACCAAGCCTACGTCGTCCCCGTCCACGTCTATTTCGACGAGAACTACCTGTACTCCTTCGCGATGCTCGGTCAGAAGATCGCGTGGATGCGAGAAAACCCCCGCGTCTGCGTCCAGGTTGACGAGATCGTTGACCCAACACAGTGGGCGACCGTCATCGCGTTCGGGACATACGAAGAATTGCTGCACATGCCCAGTCAGGAAGCCGAGAGGCAGCGGGCGAAGGAACTATTTCAGCGCGCCCCCGACTGGTGGCAACCGGGAGCGTCCAATCCGAACCGCGAGCTGCGGATGGCGGTGGTCTATCGCATCCGGATCGAGAGTCTGACCGGGCGCCTGGCGGAGCGTCAGCAGGAGCGCCCCGTCGAACGGCCCTGGTGGCTCGATGTGCTCTTCGAGAAGAGCAAGTAGCGCCGCGTCGGAGGTTTGCGTGGCCAAGAAGACAGCATCCCGCACCAGAGGGGGAACGCGAAGCACGGGGAGAACGCCGGGCCCGAAGCCGGACGCGCTCGAAATCCTCGTGCTGGAGCATCGTCGGTTCGAAGCGCTGCTCGCGCAGGGAGAGGCCACGACCGAGCGCGCCAGAAAAGGGCGGCGACAGCTGCTCGACAGCCTGGTGTCAGAGCTCACTGCCCACGAGAGGATGGAGGAACAGGTCCTCTATCCGGCGCTGCTGTCATACTCGCACACGCGCGAGACGTTGACGGAAGGGCTTCACGAGCATGACAGCGCGGAGGCGATCGTGAACGAGCTCAGGGACATCTCAACTGACGATGCGGAGTGGGGCGTGAGGTTCAGAGTTCTCAAGGAGATTCTGCAGCACCACATGGACCACGAAGAGAAGCATCTGTTCCCCGTCGCGCGTGGCGTCTTCTCGCGCGAGGAACTGCGTGACCTCGCCGAGCAGATGCTGGCATCGCGGCCACCGCGACGCTCGCCGACGCGGCGACGGTAGATGGTTTGCCGAAGAGAATGGTGAGCCAGATTTTCACCAGTTCGAACCTCATAGGCAAGTTTGTGCGCGGACTCGAACACCTGCGACGAGCCGCTTGAGGGGTGCCGTGTCCACGCATCACGGCTGGAGTCATTCGTACTTTAGCGCTTGCGTCGGATCGAGCTGCGAGGCCCGACGTGCCGGCAGATACGAAGCAGCCAACGCGGCGCCGATCAAAAGGACAAGCGCTGACCCAATCGCAAATGGATCGCTCGGCGCTACACCGAACAGCAAGCCGCCGATCAGCCGCGATCCTGTCAGCGCGAAAGCGATTCCGATACCGGCTCCGATCGTCACGACGGCGACGGTTTGACGCATGACGAGGCGAAGGACGTCGAAGCGCCGTGCGCCCAGAGCCATCCGCAGCCCGATCTCGTGCGTTCGTCGGATCGTGTCATAAGAAACGACGCCGTACAGGCCGACGCAGGCCAGGAGCAGCCCGATCATCCCTGCAACCGTCGTCAGGACCGCGAACGCGCGCGGCTTGCCAATCGTCTCGGCAATCTGTTCTCGCTGTGTTTTCATCCCGGCGAGTGCAATCGTCGGGTCGGTCTGTCGAACCGCCGCGCGGATCGCGGAGGCGACGGTCATTGGATCCGAGGTGGTCCGCACGGCAACCGTCATCCCGCTGGGCGAGGCCTGCGTATGCGGCATGAAGAGCGTCGAGGGCACGCGCTGAGCGAGGCTCGCATACTTCGAATCGCCCGCCACTCCGATCACTTCGATCGGCACGTTGCGGTCGCCGCCGTTCACAAACTGAAAATTGCGCCCGACCGGCGTTGGCTCGCCGAACAGTTCCCGCGCCATGGTTTCGTTGATGATGGCCACGCGGGGACGACCGAGCGTGTCGGCGGATGACAGGTCTCGTCCCGCGATCAACGGTATGCCCATGGTCTCGAGGAAGTTCCACCGGGCGATCTGAATGAACGCGCTCTTTGGCAGGCCGCCACCATCGGGTTGCACGGTTTCGTCCCACTCGCGCCGCGCGATGAGCGGCATCACCGACATCGTGCAGGACTGAACGCCCGGAACGGCCTCGATGGCGGCCACGAGCCGATCGTACATCTCGAAGATGCGCGACGGATTGTCACTCTCCGAGACAGGATCAATGGAAAACACGAGCAGGTTGTCGGCGTTGAACCCCACATCAACCCTGCTGAAGTTGTACAGTGTGCGCACCAGCAGCCCGGCGCCGACCAGGAGCACGAGGCTGATCGCGAGCTGCGCAATCAGAAGCGCTTTGCTCGCCATCCCCCGGGTGAGGCCTCCCTTCTGCGCGCTGGTGTTCAGCGACGGCCCGAGGTCCGTGCGCGTCGCTCGCAGCGCAGGGGCAATCCCGAACAACACCGCGGCGATCGCCGACAGAGCGGCCGTGAACGCAAGCACTCGCGGGTCGATGCGCGGATCCACGATGGGAGTCTCACCCGCCGGGAGCCAGAGCAGGAAATCCTTCCCCCACCAGGCAAGGATGGCACCCCCGATCCCACCGACTCCGGCGAGGACGAGGGCCTCGGTCATCAATTGCCGCATCACTCGCCAGCGGCTCGCACCGAGCGTCAACCGCACTGCGACCTCCTGGCGGCGCGCAGACGCGCGCACCAGCAGGAGGGTCGCGAGATTGGCACATCCGATCAGCAGAATGGCCGCGACGACGCCGAACACCGCGGACAGGATCTGCTGTGCATCGATGCGGGGGCCATCGGGACCTTGCGCGCCGGGGCGCACACGGAGCTGTGGAAGCTCACTCCGTGTCGGATTCCGCGTATCGGGTGGCCGCGCCGCCCAGCTTTCACGTACCGTGTCCGCAAATGTCGTCTGCAGCGCGGCGAGCGCCTGTTCTCGCGTCACATCCGGCTTCAATCGCCCCATCATCTGGAGCCACCAGACCGACACCGGCCGGGCGCGGCCCGTCGGATTCAGGCGCGCCGCCATCGCGATCGGGAGAGAAATGTCGCTCGATTCGCCCATCCGAGGTCCATCAAATCCTTCCGGCGTGACCCCCACTATCGCGACAGGCGACCGATTGACGTCAATCGTCTTCCCGACGACGCTCGGGTCACTCGCAAATCGCCGTCGCCAATAGCGATGGCTGATTACCGCCACCGGTTCCGCCTGCGGGCGATCGTCAGGCGCTGACAAGGTCCGCCCGACGAGCGCCTGAACGCCCAGTCCCGTAAAGTAGTTACCTGTGACGAACAGGCCTGAGGCCGTATCGGCCTGACGATCGGCGACGATGTTCAGTGTGCCCGTAGGGGAGAAGGCGAAGACGTCTGCCAGCGTGGTGGTGTGTTCATGGAACCGCTCCACTGTGAGGGCGGAAAACGACGCGCGAACGCCCACTCCAGGCGCCGGTCCCGGTCGACCGTACCCGGAATAGCCAGCCACCATCGACTCCGACGTACGCAGCCAATCGAACACGACTAATTCCTCGGGATTCTTCACCGGAAGCCTGCGCTGGAGCAGCGCGTCCACGACGCTGAACACCGCCGTGTTCGCGCCGATGCCGAGCACGAGCGTTGCGATCGCGGCCGCCGTAAACCCTTTGCTTTTGCCCAAGGTGCGGAACGCATATCGCAGGTCGGCGCGCAACTCGTCGACCAGCCTCAGGCCGAGACTCTGCCGAGCCTCTTCCTTGTATTTCTCCACGGATCCGAACTCGAGCCGCGCGATCCGCATCGCTTCTTCCCGGGAGAGACCGCCGTGGGCAATCAGGTCCTCGGCGCGGCGCTCGAGGTGAAACTGCACTTCGTCGGACATGTTTCGCTCCAGGTCGGAGCGGTGGAGGACGTTGTGCCAGAACGAACGCAGTCGGGCCCACAGCGCCATTACGCCTCCTGTGCGCGCAGTGCGGTGTTGACAGCGAGAGCGGTGCGATTCCAACGTTCGGTTTCGGCCTTCAGGCGCTTTCGGCCTTCGGCGGTGAGGCTGTAGAACTTGGCCTTGCGGTTGTTATCGGACGTGCCCCACTCGGTGTCGAGCAGCCCTCGATGTTCGAGGCGATACAGCGCGGGGTAAAGGGCGCCCTGCTCGATGGTCAGTGCGTTCCCGGTAATTTGCCCGATCCGCAGCAACACGCCGTACCCATGCTCGGCGCCGAGCGA
This sequence comes from Vicinamibacterales bacterium, assembly GCA_035537955.1. Classification (GTDB taxonomy): domain Bacteria; phylum Acidobacteriota; class Vicinamibacteria; order Vicinamibacterales; family 2-12-FULL-66-21; genus JACDCA01. The sequence goes on from DATLLF010000047.1 coordinate 7,871, forward strand.
AACGGCCTTCAGGATCAGTAAGTCAAGCGTGCCCGGTAAGAGCTCAGCCGCTGGAACCACCAGTGCTCCCCTATACGCCTTAGGAGGGTATCGCTCGCTCTCCTAATCTGTCAAGGAGTCGGTGTGCCTGCAGATTCGGAAGGCTGCTGAGCCGCGAAGGGTCGAACCTTCAAACAGGCCGTCGGCCCGAATGCGTTTCCTCGAAGGGTAGTCGCGACGGTGAAAGCGCGGTTGCCGCGGTCACTCAACGCGGCCGGTCCGAGGTTCGACGGGAGAGGCCGACTCTGGTTGCGAGCCGCAATCACGGAAGCCGTTCAAACGCCACGATTCGCGCACTCAGGTGCGGGGCTGCGCGGCGATGCGCGGCGGTCCATGCAGCCGTGTGGCGATCGTTTGCCTCACAGGCGACTGTCCACCACCCCGCATCTGCGAACGCTGGTGACGGCGGCGTGAATCCGAGCAACGACTCGATCTGTTCGAACGTCAAGACTACGGTGGCGGCGTAGCGGCGATCGAGGTACGTGTACAAGGGCATGTACGCGGCAGGAACGCGCGGCATCACTTCGTCCGGTGGAGCGATCCGCAGGCTTACAGGCACATCTTCTCGATGCCAGCAGTCCCGGAACCGCGCCGCCACGGTCGCGATGACGCGCCCTATAGGCCATCGCAGGTTCACATGCGGCATGGCGTCAGGGTCGCAAGGCGGCGATGCCCCTCTGACCATCGGCGAGACGGCCCGCTACTGGTGGCCCGTCACCGTCACCAGTATCGCCGCGACGCGCAGCGGCGGCTCTCTCGCGGCGCCGCTGCTGCGCAACGAGGAAAACATTCTTCATCCGCTCCAGCTCGTGCATCTGCGGATCGCGGTCGTGGTCAATGGTCGTCATGGTGATTGCCAATGCCTCTACCTGCGAGCCTCGTGGATGCTTTCGGAGATTGTCTGTTCCGGAGCGCGCCAGAAACTTCGCACCACCAAAGGCGGCACGACGGCAACGCAGGCCACAACGATCCAGTTCGAAACTGACGTGATTCCGATCGCGAGCGCCCCAAGGATGATCGCAATCGACCAGGCAATGAACAGCAGTGTCTTCGTATTGTCGGAGGAACATGAGACGAGTGTAGCCACCGGCAACAGGGCCCGCTGTGCCGAATTGCACGGTGTCCGGCGCCGAGGCGAACAGACTCCAATCATGCACGGGAGCAGACACGGCGGTGGGCAGCAAGGACCTGTTGATGCTCTACAGTGCGCGCGTTGCCGGGCGCCACGTCTCCGCTGAACGCTGTCATGCTCCGCGATCCAAGCCGCATATGCGGCAACCGTCGATAGCCGATAGCCTGACAGCATGCGTAGTAGATGTCTGTGCTGCTTTGCACACGAGCCGGAACGAATCTACCGCTGCGCCGCACTCGCGACACATGTCCATTAAAAGGAGAAATGGCATGAAGGCAGTCCCAACGACAATTGACGATGGGCTGAAGGTCAGGTCGGAAGAGAAGACGCGCGCCGAAGACTCCGGGCACCAGTTGGTCTGGCACGGTATGTTCTTGTTCCTGCTCGGTCTCCTCACCGGCTTTGTCGAACAGAACCTCGCCAACCCGCGGATGGGACTGGCGGCACACCTGGAAGGTGTGATGAACGGCACGTTCCTGCTGGCGTTGGGCGCCATCTGGACGACGGTGAGGCTGTCGCGTCGATGGAAGCGTGCGGCCTACTGGAGTGTGCTGTACGGGACCTACGCGAATTGGGTCGTGACGCTGCTGGCGGCGATCTTCGGCACGGCGGCGATGTCGCCGATTACCGCCGCAGGGCGCAACGGGCAACCGTGGCAGGAGGGCCTGGTGACCGTCGGCTTCGTAACGGTGGGGATCACCATCGTCGCGGCTTCGATTCTCGTGCTTTCCGGATTGCGGCGAACCGCCATCTCGTGATCGTCGACCAGGTCCACGTCAAGACGGTCACCCTCCGAACACCAACCACACATGGCCGCAATCGCGCAATGGCTGAGCCACGTTGACGCGTTCCGACGAGCCGCATAGTCCGCGTTCCCGTCGTTCACACGTCCGGCAACCTATGATTGCCCGGCCAGATGCACTGTTCGAGTTTTTACCGCGTAGCGGTCTGATTGCCTCGTGCGGCCGAGGGCAATCCCCGGACCTCCATCAAACCTCGTCCTCGTTGCGCACACCCGGATTCCTGTGCTTATGTAATATATAGCTATGAAGCATACGAACGCCGGGCTCGACCGGGAGCTGAAAAAGGGCAGCGCCGAACTGCTCATCCTCTCCCTGGTCGAGCACCGCGCCCGTCACGGCTACGAGATCGGCAAGCTGATCGACCAGCGCTCCGAAGGCCGTATCCGCTTCAAGATCGCCTCGCTCTATCCGCTGCTCTATCGCCTCGAACACCGCGGCTGGATTCAGGGGCGCTGGGTCGAGCGCGCCGGCGAGCGCCGGCGCCGGTTCTACAAACTCACAGCCCACGGGCGCAAAGAGCTGGCCGCTCACCGCACCACGTGGGACGACTTCGTCCATGCCATCCGCCGCATCACGGAGCTCGAACATGTCTGATTGGACACTGGAGCTGCGCCGCCGTCTCGCGGCCTTCAATCTACCGCCCGCCGAAGAGACCGGCATCATCGACGAGTTGTCGCAGCATCTGGACGACCGTGTCGTCGAGCTCGTGCAGGAGGGAAAAACCCGCACGGAGGCACGTCAGCTCGCACTCGAGGAGCTGTCCGACGCGGAGTTGCGGGAGGGCGGCTGGCGGAAGCTGCCGGTTCCGGCGCCACCGGATTTGCCCCCGGGCGCGGCGGGCGCGCGCCTTGTCGACGGTCTTCGCCAGGACCTGCGCTACGCCGTCCGCTCTCTCAGCCGCCAGCCCGGGTTTGTCATCGCAGCCACGCTGGCGCTCGCTCTCGGCATCGGAGCGACGTCTGCCATCTTTGCGGCGGTGGACGCCGTGCTGCTCCGCCCGATGCCGTTTCCCCACGCCGATCGCCTGTTCGTGCCGGTCAGCGAGCATGCGGGGCGCGGCATCGAGATGGGCAGCGTCTCGTTTGCCGACTACGCGGACTGGCGCCGCGAGACGGACCTGTTCGCCGAAGTGGCCTTGTGCCAGCCGCGCGCGGTGGACGTCACCGGCGAGGGCGATCCCGAACGCCTGCAGAGCGCGCAGGTCACTGAAGGGTTCTTCTCACTGGTCGACGTCAGGCCGCTCATGGGGCGCACGTTCGTGCCGGACGATCACGCACTGGCGAGCCCGAAGGTCGCCCTGATTACGGACGGCCTGTGGCAGCGCCGCTTCGGCGGCATTCCCGACGTGGTGGGCCGCACGATTCGACTGGCAGGCGTGCCCCACGACATCGTCGGGGTCGTGCCGGCGCGGCAGGTGTGGCCCGAAGACACCGCCGTGTTTCTCCCCATGCGGACGGCTGCCTTCAACGACGATGTCCGGACGCGCCGGGACAACATGATCTTCTTCGGCCTGGCGCGACTGCGCGAGGGCGTGTCGCCGGACGCCGCGCGGGCCCAGGTCGCGGCGATCGCGGCGCGCGTCGCACAGGAACATCCCGAGTCGCGAGCCGGATGGACCAACACGCTGGTCCCGCTCCGCGAGTACATCGTCAGCGCCGAGGTGCGGCTGGCGCTCTACGTGCTCCTTGGCGCGGTGGCGGCCGTGCTGCTGATTGCCTGCGCGAATGTCGCGAACCTCGCGCTCGTGCGCGGCACGGGTCGCGCGCGCGAGCTGGCCGTCCGGCTGTCGCTCGGCGCCAGCCGGCGCCGGCTCCTGCAGCAGCTCCTGGTCGAAAGCGCGGTGCTCTCCGCTGCCGGAGCAGCTATGGGGCTGGGACTCGCGGTGCTCATCATGAAAGGTCTCGTTCTGATCGCGCCGGAGGGGACGCCGTTCCTGAATGACATCGGATTGGACGCCCGGGTCCTTCTGGCCACCGTCGTCATCGGTCTGGTCGCGACGTTCATATCCGGCTTGATGCCGGCGCTCACCACGTCCGCGCTGCGCGTTGCAGGCGCCCTCAGCGACAGTGGCGAGAGAGCAGGCTCGTCGCGCGGGGTAATCCGGCTGCGCAACGTCCTCGTCGTGGTGGAGATCGCGGCGGCGGTGGTCCTGGTGACGAGCGCGGCATTGCTGATCCGCAGCTTCGACCGCCTCCGCCGTGTCGACCCCGGCGTCAGCGTCGACCGGGTCCTGAGCGCACGCGTGTCGATCCCTGGGTCGCGCTACCCGACCGCTGAGCGGACGGCGCAGTTCGTCTCGGATGTCGTCACGCGGCTCGAAGAGTCCACGGACGTCGAAAGCGCTGCCGCCACTTCGTACGTGCCGGTCGGCGGCGGCGGCTTCGGGCTGGGCCGTGTGTTCCTCGCCGAGGGACAGCCGGAGCCACCCGCCGGTGCCGATGTCGGCGCCCAATGGAATGTGGTGACGCCGCACTACTTCAGCACGCTCGGGATTCCGGTCCTGGAGGGCCGGGCGTTCACCACCCATGACAGCGCCGCGGGCACCCCCGTCATCATCGTGTCGCGCAGCTTTGCGCGGAAGATGTTCGGCAACGAGTCGCCCCTCGGCCGCCGCGTCCGGTCTTGGCGCGACGAAAACGTTCTTCGTGAGATCGTCGGCGTCGTCGACGAAGTCAAGTACCTCGGCCTCTCCGATGCCGAGCTCCCGCTCGTCTATGTGCCTCACGCGCAGAATAGCTGGGGCCTGATGCTGCTCGTCGCGCGCAGCCGGACCACACAGCCGGCCGCACTCGCCGGCACTCTGCAGCGTGTCGTGGGCTCGGTCGACCCAGACATCGCGGTGGCCGACGTGCGCACGCTGGCGGCATCCGCCAGCGAATCGATCGCGAGCCAGCGCTATGCGACGCTCCTCCTGGCTGTGCTCGCCGGAGTCGCGCTGACACTTTCAGCGCTCGGTATTTACGGCGTGACGAGCTACGTGTTCACGCTCCGCAGCCGCGAGATGGGCATCCGCCTGGCGCTTGGTGCGTCGCGCCGCAATCTGTACGGCCTGGTGTTCCGGCACGGCTTCACGCTGACCGTCCTCGGTCTGGCGATCGGGATAGCCGGATCGGCCGTCGTGGCGCGCGTGCTGCGCGGCCTGCTCTTCAACACCCAGGCGACCGACGCGACCGCCTGGACCGCGATGACCGCGGTTGTCCTGCTATCGACGGCGGTGGCCTGCTTCGTCCCCGCGCGACGGACTGCCGGCTCGGATCCGACCTGGGCCCTGCGCTCGGAGTGAGCGCCAGGCACGCAGTATCGAGCGTCGTCGGAAATGGTAGGAGAGAGGCTGTGCAGAACTTCTCGGCGAGCTCGCTCAGAGGGTTCACGGGATACGAACGTCCCTCCCTAAACGCACGCTCAACACCGACGAGGCAGCGGAGCTGCTTCGCACGACGCGCACGGGCGATCGACTCCACGTCGTATGTGGTGGTGCTCCTAGGGGGCGACGCTCGTCTTCGCGCCGGGGAGATGCGCGCGCTTCGTTGGACGGACGTGGATCTAAGCGCGAGCAAGCTGCGGATCGAGTGCAGCGAGTAATACGGCCATGTCACGACGCCGAAGGGCAACCGTATCCGCTATGTGAAGATGACGCCGCGGCTGCTCGACGGCCTCGGCACCATTATCGAAGAGATGGCGCCGCTCCGTCTTTCCAAAGCCACACGCTCGCCGCGCCGCGCGGGTCGAGCTCCCACGCGGATCCCCCATCGGAGCGTGCCACCCGTAGGGATCGATCAGGACATAGCGGCCGGCGACGCTCCGCCCGACGCCGAAGTGCGGATGCGGTGTGCCGCTGCAGCCGGTGTTGCCTGACAGCCCGATCACCGTGCCTTCGCTGACGGAGGCGCCAGCCTGCACGTCGATACGTGAGAGATGGCCGTAGATGCTCGCGTAGAGCTCGCCTGTCGGTGCCGTGTGGATCAACACGACGAGCAGCGCCTGCACCGTGCGATTCAACTGCGGGCAGAAGTTCGGCGCCTCAAGTCCGGCGATGACGACGGCGTCCGCGACGGCGAGCAGCGGTGTGCCTTCCGGCATCCGCCAGTCATAGCCCGGGTGGCCATCCACCTGGCTCGTGTCGCGCGCGCCGCACAATGTGAGGACGTACCCGTTGGCGTCGCCTTCGATCGGCTTGTCGTGATCGAAGAAATTACCGATCGGAAACGCGCCGTCAAATGGCCGGCCGAAGACCGGCAACACGGCGTTCGCCGAGGCCGGATGCGGGGTGCAGGCAGCGGACGCGGACGACGGCGCGGTGGGTCCGGACATGCAGCCGAAGGCCACGGCACCAGCCAACCGAGCAGCCTGACGCGCCAGCTCATGGCGCTTCAGACGCCGGAGGCTACTTGATGGTCGGGTGCGCCGGGAGGCGGATATGGGCCTTTCAGGTCCTCCGGAACAGGCTAGTTTTCCTATCGGCCTAGCGCCGGCTTGGTGTCGCGGCGCAACGGCACGCATCGCCCGTCGGCGGCGCGATCTTATCGCCACGCGGTCACGCTGGACACTGATTGGCGCGGCCGACAGTGCTGATGAACGGCTGGTGCGGGCGCATTCTCGTGAGTTGGAACCACAAGGCTGGTTGGTTGGGGCGGGTCGACGCCCGCAGTGCCAGGCCGTCGAGAGCATTCCCGGGAAGGTGAACGGCGCGTGGGTGTTCAAGGGCACTCGTCTGCCTGTGGCGACCGTCATCCAGAACCTCGAGGACCTCAGCATCGACGAGGTGATCGAACAGTTCGACGTGACGCGCGAACAGATCGAGGCTGTTCTGGAGTTCGTGGCCAAGAGTCTGCGCTCCTACGTTCCCACCGGTGCTCGTCCTCTTTGACCCCGGCACGCCGAAGGGCCTGGCCCGAGCACTGTCCGTTCACACGGTGCACACGGCGCAGTCCAGGGGCTGGGACAGGTTGAGCAACGGCGAGTTGTTGAACGCCGCTGAGCGGGCGGGCTTCGACCTGCTCACCACCGACCGGCGCATCCGTCATCAGCAGAACCTCAGCGTCAGTCGCATCGCCTTGGTCCTCCTGATGGGCAGCACCAAGTGGACCCTTGTTCAGCAGCATGTCGATCGCATCGCCGCTGCCGTTGCATCCGCGACGCCTGGCAGTCCTAGAGGTCGAGATTCCGTTCGAGGCGACGTAGCCAATCTGGTTCGATTCACGTTTGCGGTCGGCCATGCGACGGGCCAAGTCGTTGTGAACACGAGGAAGATTAATGGTGAGCCGGATTTTCGCGAGTTGGAACCATGTTCGTGACTGGTTCAGCCGGCTTGACGCTCTGCGATCCGCTGGACCGGTGTTCGGCGCTACCGCCTGAGGACACGCGAGAAATGCTGCACGAGCCACATCAGTAATACCGCCTGCCAGACCAGCCCAATGATCGCGTGCACCAGCGCCGACGCTGTCGCTCCCTCGTCGAACAGCCAGAAGACCTTCAACGCCCAATAGTGAGGCACGACGCCGAACGCGCTCTGCCACGGACCCGTCACGAAGTACGACACGATACAAGGCACCATCACGACGCCGACCGCCTTGGCCAGTGCGAATCCCTGGACCTTGTTCGCCGCGAACGTGCCGAGGAACAGCGCGTATATCGGAGCGAGCGGCGCCGCGGTGACCGCGGTCACCACCACCTGTAGCGCCGTCGTCTCGCTCAGCCCCGCCAGCGGCACCATGAGCGCGCCGAACATGGCGCTCAAGAACATCAGGCCGCCCAGGCGATATCGCATGTAGTCGCCCCGGCTCAACGGCGTGACCATCAGCGCCGTCAGCGTCTGGTCGTCGCGCTGGTCGAGAAGCAGGAATCCGACCACGGTTCCGGTCATCCCCGCTGCAACAAGCGGCAGGAAGCTCACAAGGAGCGGGTAGTACGCCACCACCTCGAACTCGAACTGCCTGGCGAGGGTGTCGGCGATTGGTGGCACGGCGAACCGGAACAGCAGGCCGAACGCGGGCGTGAAGATCGCAATCCAGCGCAGCATCGAGTCCCGCGCCACGTTGCGGGCATCGATGGCACCGAGCGATCGGAAAGCCGCAGCCGTCGTCATCGGCTTCGCACCCGGCGCAGGGCGCGCCGGCTCCAGAGAGACACGGGAACAATCCAGAGCAGCGGGTAGCCAATCGCATACGCCAGGCCGCCAGGCGTGGACGGTGTCTGTATTCGCATCAGTTCGAGCGGCCCCTGGATCGGGTGCGGCAGGTACCACTCTCGCGCGCCGACCCCGAAGTATCCCAGCAACGGCAGTGAGAGAACGGCCGTGTAGAGCACCGACGGCATGATGAACTCGTTGATCGATCCGTAGTTGACGATCAGCGCGACACCTGACAGGCAGAACAGCACGGCGGCAAGCGCGATCCCGATGGACATCACGAGGAGTCGTCCGTCGAGCCCCGCCACGGCGGTGGCAATCAGTAGGCTCTCGACGAGCGACAGTGCCGTGAGCGTTAGAACCTTCGAAGCCAGATACTCGTCCGCGCGCAATGGTGTGACGCTCTGGGCGGCAAACGTGCCTTCGTCGCGCTCCAGCAACAGCGACGCGCTCACGAAATAGAACGTGTTCACGACAATGTTCTCCAGCACCACCACGGGCAGGAGTAGCGCCGCGATCTCCGGCGGCAGCCAACGCAGGAGCACGACCGAGCATGCCACCACGAACATGGTGGCGAGGTAGAACCCGTTGCGGAACTGGACCCGCACATCGGTCCCGAGCGTCGCCGCGAGTCGCGTCATGTCAATGCCCGCCCTGTGAGGCGGATGAACACATCCGCCAACGTCGCCTCGCGCGTGTGGATCGTCTGCACGTCGCGCTCGCGGAGCACCTGCTGGAAGGCGGCGTTGTCGGCAAGGCCGTCGAGCGGAAAGTCTGCGTGAACCGTGCGGTCGTCGGAACGGTACTCGATTCGCACGGCCCGTTCACCGTGCTTTAGCTTCAGCGCACGGGGCGAATCGATACAGGCGATGCGGCCGTCGACGATGAACGCGACGCGATCGCACAACTCGTCGGCCGCAGCCATGTCGTGTGTGGTGAGAAAGACGGTTGCCCCGCCGTCCCGCTCGGCCCGAATGATGTCTTTGACGCGCTGCATGTTCACGGGGTCGAGTCCGCCCGTTGGCTCGTCAAGAAATATCAGCTCCGGCTTGTTCAACAGGCAGCGCGCGATGCTCAGACGGCACTTCATGCCCTTTGAGTACTCACCCACGCGCCGGTTGCCGTCGCTCTGGAGCCCGACGGATTCGAGCAGCGCCGCGGGGACGCGTGTCGGTCCGTGATACAGCGCCGCGAAATAGCGCAGATTCTCCAGGCCGGTGAGCTTGAGGAAGTGATTCGGCGCCTCGAAGGAGACGCCGATCCGCTCGTACTCATCGGCAGTCCAGGCCGCGACCTCCCTGCCGCGCACGCGTAGGGATCCGCTGTAGCCTTCCAGGAGGCCGATCAGAACTTTCTGGGTCGTGGACTTGCCCGCGCCGCTCGGCCCGAGAAAACCAAAGATTTCGCCGCGCTCGACGACAAACGTCAGCCCCCGAACGGCTGGTTGGTTTGAGTGCGCGTAGCTGAAGTGCAGGTCGCCGACGTCGATCACGCTTTTCGCGAACCTTTCAGGATGGCCCCTTGCGGCCGCCGGAACCCCTCATCGAGAACGGGCGATGAAAACCTTCATCGCACTACAGTGGCAGGTAGCGCACCTGAGCCAATCTCCGTCGTCAGCGCATGGCGAGCGTGACCAATTCTCCGTTGGGCCCAAAAGGCTGAAGTAGGTATCGGGTTCGCAAGTTGCGCCACCGCTGAGCGGACGCGCCGATCCTAGCACTGCAGCCCTGTCCCTACGAATCTGAGTTGTAAGACCGGCCGCCGCGAGCTATAAGGGAACGGAGCAGACCTTGTGCGCCGTTGCACTGCGGCGCTCGGGACACTGAGGTCGGATAGCCGCAACGGCACCGAGCCAGTCCCCGCGAGGTACTGTGCCCTGAACGCCGCGCGGCACAATGCCCCGGACGCCCAGCGCCCTCCGGAATTGCCCCGCGCGGCAACCGCCAAGGCTCCGAGCACACCTGAAGTCGCTGGGCATTTCGCTGCGGTCGGCGACGGAGCCGATCGATGACACGTCCACGGGCAAGTTGATGGAGGGCGTGCTGGCGGCGTTCGAGCAGTTCGACAACGACGTGCGGTCGGATCGAACGCGCGCGGGCATGAAGGCCGCGCTTGAACTCGGACGCTGGACGTTCCCGGCGCCGCTCGGCTACATCAATGCGCCGAAGTGGTCGAACGCGAGCCTTGTGCACGACCCGGAACGTGGTCCACTCATGCGGCAGGCGTTCGAGGATCTAGCGACGGGTCAGTACTCGAAGCAGGAAGTGATCACCCGCGCAACCGAAGCCGGTCTACGCAGGCGCAAGGGGTTGAAGCTGTCGGCGCAGGCCCACCATGACCAGCCGCGAGCTCTGCCGGCCGTCTGATTGCCTCGTGATGCCGAGGGGACTGCCCGGACCTCCATCGTTGCGCACATCCTCGACGATCCCGATCCGTCACGGCGACGGCGTAAGGGTGAATGAGCAGCCCCATGAAGTCAGATCGCGTCAGCTTCAGCCGATCGGCGGCCTGTTTCACTGACGGTGGCTGGAACTTTTTGTCTGAAGAAAGAGGCTGTGCAGAAACCGATCGCCGGCCGCCCGGCCGTTCGAGACGCTCAGGGCTTGCACTGTCGTCTCATCGGCATCCCTCCTTCCGGCTGGGTCCCTCCGCGCCCCTTCAGGATGCCAGCAGCTCGCTCGACAGCCGACAGGGCTGCGGGCCACCGCCCGGCTGCGGCGGGGTGCCCAGCCAGGCGACCTCGACGCCAGCCCCTGGATTGCGCCCGACCGAGTCTCACCGTACACTCGCCGTTCCTCGGTTGAACGCACCATCCTCGACATCCAACTCACCACCGGCGGAGGGAACATGACCGATACGACGGCCGCAATCAACGCGACCAATCTGGGCTGCTCGATCACCTGCAAGGACCTGCAGGCGTCGATTCGCTTCTACCGAGATGCCATCGGCTTTGCGGTGGCTCAGACGTTCGAGAACGAAGGGAAGGTCGTCGCGGCG
>DATLLF010000048.1:0-34254 GCA_035537955.1 Vicinamibacterales bacterium
AGACTGGTCTTCGCACTTAGCGGGCGCTTGAGAATCGGGACCGGTCGGCCCTCGACCATTGTCACTTGACTGCCCGGCCGCAGGTTCGGTCGCAGCGGGTCCCGGGAATCCCGGAGAAGGAGGACGGAATGTCTGTCGCCAAGGTGTCGGAAATCAGCGCCACGTCATCGCAGAGCTTCGAAGACGCGATCGAGCAGGGCATATCCCGAGCCTCGAAAACGCTGCGCAATGTCCGCGGCGCATGGATTAAGGAGCAGCACGTGCGCTGTGACAGCGGCAAGATCGTGGAATACCAGGTCAACATGATGGTCACATTCGTGCTCGACGACTAGGGTTGTCAGCACGACAACGGCAACGACAACGACGCCTGCCTGGGTGAGGGCCTGCGCCTGCCGTAAACGCCCGGAAGATCGGCCGAGTGCGTTGGCAAGCGGCAACGGTGAGGGATCAGGAGGGCTGCATGTGGAAAGAGTTTCGAGACTTCATTGCCCGCGGCAATGTCATGGATCTCGCGGTGGGGGTGATCATCGGTGCGGCGTTCGGCAAGATCGTCACGACGCTGGTCGAAGGCATCCTGATGCCGCCGATTGGACTGCTGCTGGGGAGCGTCGATTTCTCGAGCCTCTTCGCGGTGCTCGACGCCTCGAAGGGCGTCCCGGCATCGCTTGCCGACGCAAAAGCCAAGGGGATTCCGGTCATTGCCTACGGCCAGTTCCTCAACGACATCATCAGCTTCCTGATCGTGGCGCTGGCGGTGTTCGTGATCGTCAAGCAGGTGAATCGGATCAAGAGTGCCGTGGACAAGCCGGTCGTCGCCGACGCGGTAACCAAGGAATGTCAGTTCTGCGCGTCGACGATTTCGATCAAGGCGTCGCGCTGCCCGAACTGCACGTCGGAACTCGGGCCCGCAGTTCTTCGGCGGTAGTTGATATGGAGTTATCCTCCGTCAAGCGTCAAGACGAATCACTCGCCGCCGATTACCGCCTCGACGCCATACTGGACGCCAGCGGATGGTTCTCCTTCGATGGGTCCATAGTGGGCGCGCAGGTGGTACAGCTGCGGCTGCTCGAACCTGAAGTCGACGAACTCGATGTCCTCGACCTTTGGTGGCTGGGCGATGTTCTGAAGCGTTCGCGGCGCGGCAGGAACGGAGAGCTGGCCGGCGATGGTCGGAAGGGCGAACAACAGGAACAGGAGGCGAGGCATCAGCCTGGCTCGTGCAATCCGAACGCCTCTCGTCTCGCCTCCACTTCCGATGATCGCCCGGAACGGTCGCTCACAAGAGTGTGTTGTGCATCACACATTTCGCTGCCGGATACCGGTGAACCTGATCGATCAGAACCGGACTCTGACCTGCAACCCCGCACGGTCGCGTGCGACGATCGGGGAAATGGCCATGCGGTTCGTTCGCTGATAGATCAGCCAAGGCTATGAGAGGATCAGGTGCGAATCGCCGAACTCGTGCCAGAGATAGCCGGCGTCTCTCGCGGCTGTATAGGCTTTCGAGAGGTGTGACGACGCCGAACGGCCAGGTCGCTGATGCGAGCGCTTGCGGATCACAGCTTGAGCGACCGCTTCGAGCAGCGACAGGTGCGTCGCGCGCGGCTCGTGAAAGCCCGTGATCAATCCATCCACCGATCGAATCGGGCGATCGCGCGTGACGATGAGCCGCGTCCACCCTTCTCCTGGCGAGGAGAGGCCGTGTTCGTCGGTCACCGTCTCGAGCGCGCGCACGACGGTCGTGCCGACGGCAATGATCCGGTGACCGGCGCGCCGGGCGTTGTTCACGCGATCGGCTGTTGGCCTCGTCACGCGATAGAACTCCTCGTAGGGCGGCTCGTGATCCTCGAGGCTGGCGACCCCCGTGTGCAGCACGAGCGGCGCGATCTCGATCCCTCGCGACACGAGCGTCGTGACGAGCTCCGGCGTGAACGGCCGGCCGGCGGACGGCATTTCGGCGCTGCCTGGCTCCGTTGCGAAGATCGTTTGATACATCGCAAGCGGCCACTCCCGGCCGACGTAGCCGTATCGAATCGGGAACCCGTATCGATCCAGATATGCCGTCAGGGGTCGAGAAGTCTGCAGTGCCGCGGTCCACAGCCGCGAGGGAGACTCCATCGTGTGGACGAACGGGTACGGCGCAAGTAGCGTCGCGTTTCCACCCGCGGGAAGGGCGAGCGTCATACCTGCACGCGCGTGGTGGTACGGAATGGATGCGGCAGCACTCCGCTCTCGTAACTCGACGATCCAGAAGCCACCGGGCAACTGCGTGGAAAGATGAAGCTCCAGGGGCGTGCCGCGGTCGCCCTCGACGATCACCGCGGCGTTCAACGTAGCACTGGTGTTGACGACGAGCACGTCTCCAGCCGACAGCCAGCGTGGAAGATCGCTGAACCGTGCGTGCGCGAGCGAATCGACACCGACGCGTGAGACCAGCAGGCGCACGTCGTCGCGTCTCAGACCGCGAGCCTCCGGAGGTTCGCCCGCTTCGAGGTGCGCCGGGAGAGTGAAGTCGGCGATCACGCTCGCTGTCGCCATTCCGCCGCCTCCTGCTGCGCTGCGAAGCGCCTGCCTGTGACGTCGCGCGGGTTCTGCGCGAACAGCCACTCCCAGAACGGCGCCGTCACCTCGGGCAGAGGCCGATCGGAAATGTCCTCGGCAGGAAAGGCCTCCTGATGCATGCGCGTACGCATGTCGCCGGGATCGACGATCACGGCGGAAACACCGACCTCGCTGAGCTCAGCCGCGAGCGTGCGCGTCAGCAACTCCAGCGCGGCTTTGCTCGCTCCGTACGGTCCCCATCCGGGATACGCGGCAACCGCCGCGTCGCTCGTGATGTTCACGATGAGGCCGCGGCGCTGCGCGAGCAGCGGCAAACCGAGTTGGATCAATGCGAGCGGCGCACCGACGTTGACCGGGAAGATGCGCCCGAGCCGCGGCACATCGAACTTCGAAAGCGGCCCCGTTCCTCCAAGCTCGGACGCGTTGTTGACGAGCAGGTCGAGGCCGCCGAGGCCCCGTGCGGCATCGACCAGCCGCTCCCGCACGGTGCCATCGGTCACGTCGCCGGCGACGGCGCGCACGCGCGCTCCATTTGCCGAGAGCACATCAGCCGACCGATCGAGGGCGTCCGCGTCGCGCCCGCCGATCACCAGGTCGTCGCCGCGCCCCGCCAGCACTCCCGCGATGACCTGTCCCAGTCCCCGGCTCGCCCCGGTGACGAGCGCAACCCGCCGCATTCCATCCATGGGTTCGACCTCCTCAAAACAAATCGTCTGCACACAGCGTCCAACTTCAAGTGCACTTGAAGTCAAGTAAAAGTTGCAGCAGACTCGAGCGTGAGGCACCCATGAACGAGGCAATGACGATCGGCGAGGTGGCGGAGCGCTGCGGTGTCGCCACATCCGCGCTCCGTTTTTACGAGGAGCAGGAACTCATTCGCTCGGAACGAAACGATTCCGGCCACCGGCGCTACTCGCGTGCGGTCATTCGCCGCGTGGCCTTCATCGTCTTTGCGCAGAAGGTCGGGTTGACGCTCGATCAGATCCGAAACGAACTGGCGAAGCTGCCGAGCAACCGGGTGCCGGATCGTGCCGACTGGGAAAAGCTCTCGCGCCAGTGGAGCGAGAGGATAGAGGAGCGGATCGCGGAGCTACAGCGCCTGCGTGCGGGGCTGACAGAATGCATCGGCTGCGGTTGTCTTTCGCTGGACCGTTGCCGCTTCGCGAACCCTGGAGACGTCATCGCTCGGCAGGGTCCGGGCCCGCGATACTGGATGGAACCGAAGAAAACCGCACTCCGCCGTCGGGAAATCAAATGAGTTGTCCGCAAACCAGTAGCGCTCGCCCGGTTCGAGCGCAGTACTGATCCAGACGATCACTTGTCTGCTAGCGCGCCAGCTTCAGCGCGAGCGCCCCGAGCAGGGCGCGCCACAGTGCGCGCCGCTCTTCCACCATCGCTGCAGACGCGAGCTTCGCGTTCGTCACCACCAGCGAGACCTTTCCGCCCGCTTTCGGCAGCAACTGAAAATGAACGGGCGTGTCGCTCCATTTGTAGCGGAAGCTGCCCTGACCATCGGGTCGGATGGCGAACCCCTTGCTCGAACGACTCTCGACCGCTTCACCGAGCGCACGCATGAGCGCTGCGTCCACATCCTTCATCTGGCGCCGCTGCCGCGCATCTTTCAGCAATTCGACGACCGTCATCGTATCGCCGGCGAGCACCTTCGAGACCGACACTTCGTACGATCCATCGCACCGTTGATTGACGCCGCGAACGCCGCGCGCGCGCTCGTATGCGACGGTGATCCCCTGCGCGTACCACCCGGCCACGCCATGCGTTTCGTACAAGTGGCGCGCCGCGGCCGTGTGCCCCTTCTCGACCGCGCCAAACTGGTCGAGCACGCTGAACCAGTGGTCGAGACCGTGTCCGGTCTTCTCCACATACTTCCCCTCCGACACGCCGCCTTTCGGAGTGCGGGCCACCGACGCCACCTGCTTTTCGGCCACACGCGGGCGTTCAGCGGGAACAACGCGCGGTTCGAGACCCATGAGAACGTGACGACGTGCGGTGGTGTAGCGCTCACCGGTCCTGGCGGCGCGAGAGCGGATCTGCTGTTTGAGGGCGCGGGCGCGAGTCATGGACGGTCCTTCTCCGGCCACACGACCGCCAGCCCCCGCCTGCTGGTCGCGCGACCCTGAAGAACCACTGTTTGATGGCCCGAGGCGTGAACCCCTTTGCTCCGATCGCAGACCCCGCGGGGGGAGGCCCAGGTCGAAGTGAGGCGCCAGGCCAGCGCCGCCGAAGACTCTGCCACCGTCAGACGCGTCCGTCAAGTGCCACAGGGGAACACAGAGGAAACGCAGGCGTTTGTTGCTGGCGCACTCCTGTTGAGCGGCCGGACGAGCGCGATGCGCCGTGGTGGGCGCGACTTACTCAGTGTTTCGCCGCGTGTCGACGGGCTACGTGGCGACCGTGACCTGGGGCGGCTGCCGCAGAGTCTGCAGGACGACGCAGTAGCGTTCTGTCAGGCGAACGAGATTCGCGCGCTGCGCCTCGTCGGCGTCGGTGTCAAGATCGAAGCGCAAGCGGATATCGCGAAAGCCCACCGGCGTCTCTTTTGACACACCCAGCGTTCCGCGGAAATCCAGATCTCCTTCGGCGCTGACGGTCGCGCGCCGGAGGTCCACTCCTATCGCCGTCGCGACCGCACGAAGGGTCACCCCGGCGCAGGCGACGAGTGCTTCGAGCAGCATGTCGCCTGAGCAGGCGAGCGATCCGTCACCGCCCGTCGCCGGATGGAGACCGGCCTCGACGAGCGCGCGGCCAGTCTCCACTTTGCACGACACTCCGTCCGTCGCTTCGCCTGACGCTCGCAGCGTCACGACCGCGGCTGCGGGATCATCGCGATATCTCTGCTTCAGCGGCGCCTGCAGCGCGCGCAAGGTGTCTGCGTTCATCGAGTCGCGATGTTAACGCAGGATCGCGTGCGCGCCTATCTGACGGTTGCTTCCATGCGCATCCACGGGTGGATGCAGCACTGGAACTTCAGCGTGCCCGAGTGATCCACTTGCTCGCGATACGTGCCGCCCGGCGGCACGAAGTCATCGTCTTCGAGCGCCGCGCAGGCCGGCGCGATCGTCGGCGTGTGAGCGAGCTGATTGAGAATCGGCACGATGCCGCCGCCAAACTCCTCGACCTCTGTGAACGTGTGGGCCTCGCCGCCCTTGTTCTCGGCCACGAAGGTCTGTCCGACCCGGACGTTGGTGTTCTGCGGGGCGAAGCGCCACGGCGCGGCGAATGCCAGTCGCGTCAATTGCGCGATGAATTGATCGAACGTCACCCCGCCCGATCGCACGCACGTGCCCGGCCCGATCGCGGCGTTGAACGAATCCGGATCGCACGCATCGAGCATGTTGACGAGCACATCCTGCCGACCGCCCGCGACCGCGGTCTGCGCGCCGGCTGGAGTATTCGGGACATTGCCGGCCGGGCTCGACGCGGAAGGTACGCTCGCGGGTTCGACGGGACTCTTGCTGCACGCAACGACGATCGCCAAGGGAAGAATGATGGAAAGCACGACGAGCCGTCTGAGGACCATGATTCACACTCCTTCGGCCCCGCGTCAGGCAAGGACGCGGCCGCAGGGTGCGGTGCGCCTGGCCGGCAGTTTTCGACGCTCGGCCCGCGCCCGGCTTACGACGATGGTCGGAGTCTTTCGTCGCCCGTAAACGCGGAGGCGAGCTGGCGGCCGATGTAGGTCAGCTTTTCGGGATTTCGCACGACACGAATGGCGCTGATCGAGTTCTCGTCGACCGAGAACACGTAGACCGAATCGAGGCGCCGTTCCACGCGCACGAGCATCGCAGGCTCGTAGTTCACTTCGACGACGTCGAGCGAAACCGTTTCGAGCCTGATGCCGGCCGCGCCGGCGCTCCGGCGGAGGCCGAGAAGGAGATTGACCACAGTGTCTCTGCCGAAGAGCGGACGTCTCGCTGCGGCGACGCGTCCTCCACCATCGCCCCAGAAGCCGACATCCTCAGCGAGCACGTGCGTGAGTTCGTCGCCGTCTCCCGTCCGCATGGCGGCGACGAATCGCTCGGCCAGCTTGCGCCTGTCTTCGCGCGAGACAGATGAGCGAGAGCGCCCGGCGGCAATCCTCTCTTTTGCGCGGTGAAACAGCTGGCGGCAATTTGCCTGGCTGGTCTTGAGAGCCGAGGCGATCTCCGCGTACGAGTACTCGAGCACTTCGCGAAGAAGAAAGGCAGCGCGCTCTTCCGGCGTGAGCGTCTCGAGCAGGACCATGAACGCGAGGGTCAGCGACTCGGAAAGGGCGACAGCGCGTTCAGGTCCCGGTTCTCCCCCGGTGAGCACCGGCTCCGGAAGCCAGGGCCCGACATATTGTTCGCGGGCGGCTCGCGCCGACTTGAGACGATCGAGGGCCAGCCGCGTGACGATCGTGGTCAGATAGGCAGCAGGTGAACGAAGGTCGGCAGGCTGCGCCGCGGAGTAGCGCAGCCAGGCGTCCTGAACGACGTCTTCTGACTCACTCGCGCTTCCGAGCATCCGGTAGGCGATGGAGAAGAGCCGTGGCCGCAGCCGCTCGAAATCTTCAATCTCGGTCGTCATGACTCACGCCGCGTGCGCCAGCGTCTGGCGAAGCCCCTCGCGGTAGCTGGGGAACATCGGCGCCCAGCCAAGCTCGCGTCGCGCCTTCGTATTCGACAGCGGCATATCGAGTAAGAGCAGCCGCGCCATGTACGGTGCGACCACGCGAAGGAGCCATGCGGGCACCGTCCGCGGACGCGGTGCGCCAGCCATCGCAGCCATCCCGGTGATCATCTCACTGAAGCTCGCCGGCTGATCGTCGACGATATCGAACACGCTGCCCGATGCACCCCGGTCGAGCGCCGCAACCGTCGCGGCCACCGCGTCGTCCACGTGGATGTAGGGGAGGCGTCCGGGGTCGTTTCGCACGCGAGGCAGACGCCGCTTGCGAACCATCGCGATCATCTCCTCGGTCGCTGGATTTCCGGGACCATAGAACAGGCCATAGCGCAGGATGATGCCTTCGATGGCCCCGCTTCGTGAGCTCTCGAGGATCTGCGATTCCATCGACTGCACCGCTGCAGCCGCGCCGAGCGTTTCGGCGGCCACGGCCGCGTTGTCCGTTGCGCTGCCGATCATGGCGAACGAGCCGCCGATGATCCGCCGCGCGCCGGCGGCGATCGACGCATGGAGAAGATTGCGCGTGCCTTCGTCGCGCAATCGGTTCGTCGCTTCCAGGTCGCTGGCCCGCCGCGCTCCTGTTCTCGGCAGTGCGGTCAGTTGATGAACGACGTGCGTCGGTGCGGCCGCTCGCACGGCGCGCTCGAGCGTTTCCGCATCGAGCGCGTCCACCACGATGGGGGTCGCGCCGAGTGAGCTGAGCATCGACTGCTTGCCTGGCGTCCGCGTTGTCGCGAACACGTCGTGCCCTGCGCGGACGAGCTCGCGAACGAGCGGGACGCCAATCGTTCCGGATCCACCTGCTACGAAGACTTTCATGCCAACCTCCTCACCGGCCCCCCGCGCACCTTCGTTTCTCCTCTCTCTTATGACGAGACACCAGGCGCGACTGTGACACCTCATCCGCCGAGGACGAACGTCGATTGCGGGCGAGTGGTGAAGATCGCCACTACGAGTCCTCGACGAACGCACGCAACCTCGCAAGGGCGTCGTCCCACTGGTCGGAGATCTGATCGAGACACCGTCGCGCTTTCTCGAGTCGCTTCGTCTCGAGCTGCCAGATGCGCTCGCGGCCCGACCGCGTGTCGTGAACGAGGCCGGCGTCCGCGAGCGTGAGCAGGTGTTTCGTGATCGCCTGCCGCGTGACGCCGGTCCCCTCACTGAGGCGCGAGATCGACAGCGGACCCTCCGCGCACAGCTTCGCGACGAGAGTGAGCCGTGTCGGCTCACCGAGGGCCGCGAACACGGGCGCGGCTTCGCTGAACTTGACCGCCGCGTTACGAGTCCGAGACATACCGCTCGATGTTGCGCGCCTGCGACGTCCAGCCGCCTTCGTTCATGCGGAACGCCTCCGCCCGGCGCAACAGAGGGATTCGATCGAAGCCAGACTCGACAATGTTGAGCACTGTGCCGTCGGCGGTGTCCTCGAGGCGGAACTCGACAAGCGTGGTCGGTTCGTTCGAATAGTCCGTGTTGGGATCGACCGCGTAGGGGTGCCAGCGGTACGAGAAGTATGACTCCGGCTCGATCCGCTCGATGAAGACCTCGAGCGTGAGGTGCTGGTATTTCGGATGCGTCATTTGACCGCTGACGCGTGCGCCCTCCGAGAAGGGCCCCCGCAGGGTCACGCCGAACCATTTGCCGAATTCCGTAGCGTCGGTCAGGGCACGCCAGACCCTGCCGCGCGGGGCGTGTAGAACGACCTGCTTCTCGATGCGATCCGTAACCGTAGCGTTCATTGTGCAACCTCCAAGTTGCATATACTAGAACGGGCCGCGTGCAAATGCAACTCTGTGGTTGCGTGTCAGCGCGACGCCTTCTTTTTCGCGGATGCCGGTTTGGACTTGCGCGCGCGGCGGGCGGCGGCTGGTGCCATGAAGTCGTAGGCTTCGCGCAGCCAGTCGGTGACCGGCGCCTCCACCTGATCCCGATGAGTGATGTGGACGATGTGCGCGAGCTTCGTGCGAGAGGGCCGTTCGCTACGCTTCACCTGCGGCGCCTTCAGCGGGCGGCCGAGGAAGAACACGACTTCGAGGAAGCTCTTCTTCGGGCGGACGAAGAAGTAGCAGGACTTGCGGGCAAACATGATGGACTTGTGCGACGCGTAGATGCGCTGTTCGCCGAACTCGGTGGCGGTCTCCCGCAGCCGATCCCACGCCTCCCGCAGGTCGTCCGAGAGCTCCGCCGTGAGGGCGGCTTCCGTCGTCGTCCAGCAGTCGTGCGCCTCGCCCTCTTCGACCCACTGCTTGCAGTGATAGCACTCATGGCCGCGCATGCCCGATTTTAGTGGTCACCACGCGAGGTGACCTAAAAGCCCCCAGAGGAGCGGCTGTTTACGACCCGAAATAGCCGCGCCGGGCGAGGACGGCCGCTCCCTCGCGCGTAGTCTTCACCTCGATCGCGTGATAGCCGTCGGCGGTGACGCCGCGCGGTGTGTAATAAAGCACGTAGGCTGAACGGAAATCCGATAGCACGCGCCGGAACGCACCCGAGAGGTCGCCCGAGGGGCCGACGGGCAGGAGTGTGCCGCCGGTTTCCGCCGACAGCTTCGCGAGGACGGCATACTGCGGCGGCGTCGCCGCGAGGCGACTGACGGTCATCGTCGGCAGCGGCACACGCGCGTCGGGACGGTTACCGGAGACGATGATCGGCGCCGACAGGCCGGATGGCATTACGAAGGTGAGAGTCGCGCGTGTTCGTTGCGCGACGGCGACGAGTGTTTCCGCCGTCGTGGTGCTGCTGCTGTCGCTGCCGTCGGTGAAGAACACGACGAGCTGCCGCCGGTCGGGAGAGGACGCCGACACGAGCGCGACGCTGATCGCGTCGAGCAGTGCCGTCGAGCCGCCGGCGCCCGCGCCGCGCATGACCTTCTCCACCAGCTTGACGTCGTTCGTGAAGGGGGTGACGCGCGTGACGCGCATGTTGAAGAGGAGCAGCCTGAGACGGTCGTCGGGGCCGAGATCGCGCATCAACTGCGCGACACCCTGGCGTAGACGGTCGAGCAGCGCACCGCTGACGCTGTAGCTGACATCGAGCGCGATCGTCACGTCGATGGGCAGCTTGCCGTAGCTCACGGAGTCAACCTGCTGAAGGATGCCGTTGTCATAGACCTGGAAATCACTCGATTTCAGCCCGGTGACCGGCCGCCGCGACGCGTCGCGCACCGACGCGTCCACCGCAACGGCCGATGTGCTCGACCGAAATACCGTGCGCGGTGGATCTTGCGCGTCAAGAACGGTCGCCATGGCGAGAATGAGCGCCACGACAGGACGCAGCCACCGCGTCATCGACTCAGCTCCCTGACGCGGGCCATGACCGGACCGAACACGCGATACTGCCCCTGCCAGTACATCCACCAGGGGTCGCGCTCGTCGTTGGAGGTCTGCACCTGCTCCGCAATCGCTTCGGCGCCGGCGCGATCGCCGGAAATCAGCAGGGCATTCATCAGCGCGACGCGCGCGGATTGCGCCGCCGGCACGACGTCGAGCGCGGCGCGATAGGCCTCGACGGCTTCGCGCCTGCGGTTCAGCGCATCCAGAGCCGTCCCGGTGATCAGCAGTCGCAGGTACGTGAGGCCGGAATCCGCGCTTGCCGGAGTAGCGGCGGCGGAAAGCTGCTGGAGCGCTTCTTCGTTGCGCCCGGTGCGCTGCAGAACACCGGCGAGGCGGACGCGCGCTTCAATGGCGGTATCCGGCAGCGCGACGGCCTCTTCGTACGCCCGTGTGACGTCGTCCAGCGACGGTCGCGGACGCGCATCGCCGCGTTCACGCCGGTCGGCTGCGGCCCATAGCTGCTCGCTCACGATCGCGCGCGACAGCACGAAGCGCGGCTCGCTCGGGAACCGCTCGATCGCGCGCTCGACGAACGGCATGGCCGCTCCAGGCCTCAAGGTCCCTTCGAGCATCGTCAGGACCGCGAAGTGCCAGTAACGTTCGAACGTGTCGGCCTGAAGCGGATGGCGGACCAGTCGCGTGAAGCGTTCGAGGAGTCTGTAACTCTGTTGCCGGACGTCCTCTTTGGACGAGAAGACGCCCGGTTCGGCGAGCTCCAGTGCGAAGGCTGCCTCGCGATGCGGATTGGCCGGCCATGGGTTCCCCGCATCCTCGAACTCGCGCCGCAATTGTGAGGGATCCTTCGACTGCCGAATGCCTTCGACCACCTGCGGGAATGCACCCCGCGCGTACGCGGACGTCAGCTCACCGAGCGTCCGCGGTGTGCTCGGGACCGGCGGCTCGACTGATTCGGACGTCGTCTCCTCTATGCCGTACCCCTTGCGTGCAGCGACCGTATAGCGCCGGGTTGCAGGCACTTTGACCTCGATGGTGTGCCAGCCTTCTCGCGTCACGCCCCGAGGCGAGTAACGCAGGACGTAGCTGCTGCGAAAATCCTCGAAGACTTGCTTGAACGTAGCCGCGAGCGTCGGTTCGCTGAACGTGCGCGTCTTGTGGAGGTCGCCGCCTGTCTCGCGCGCCGCCGCGCTGAGTGCTTCGCCATCGGGCGACAACTCATGGATGGGTGAAGGGCCATAGAGCCGTCGCTGGAACGGCACCCAGAACCGTCGCGTCGGCCAGCAGTATCCCATCCACTGACATTGAAACGAGCTGAGGGCGTCGTCGTTATCGAGCGCGGTCTCCATCATCACCAGGTGCAGCAGCGCGTCGGAACGTTCCGCGATGCCGCGAACGGCGTCGGCTGTGACCGCACTGATGTTGTCCTGGCCCTTGGTCGATGCAATGACGACATGGCGGCGCGCCGGCTCGACGGGCTGCAGCAGTGCGGCGGCGAGCGTGTCATAGAGTGAGGCAAGGCCGTCGCATTCGATCCGTCGAACGGGCGACATGGAAGTCGCCGCTGTCAATGGCAGCACCTGCTGGACGCGTCGATCCACGGCGAGCACGCGAAGCCGATCCTCCGGCCTGAGTAACCTCCCGAGGCGTGCGACCTCCGCCTGTACGTACTCGGTTACCTTGGCGGTCGTCGTGCGAACGCCCCAGGGGCTCCTCGCATTGCCGCTGACATCGACGACGATGGTGAGATCGATGGGGACGGCCGTTGCCTCGACGCTCTCGACGCGCTGGCGGACGCCGTTGTCGGTCAGCGTGAAATCCTCGGCGCGAAGCCCGGTCACCGGCCGGCCGCCATCCCTCACCGACACGTCGACGAACACGACATCGGTATTCGTACGGAATGTCTGAGGTGGCGGATCCTGCGGCATGTCCTCGCCGCGTGCGCCAACGACCGCCGCCGCGAGAACGGCCGCACTGATGCCGAGCCAGACACGCGAGGTCACTTCAGGATCTCCGCCCGCAGGCGTCCGACCAGTTGTGGCCAGAAGCGGTCGTCTGCGTGAACGTAGGCGCGCCACGGATCGAGCGGCGGCGGATTCGCGGCGAGCATGCCGGAAACGAGGCGCCGAGCTTCAGCAGGGCGACCATCGCGGAGCACCAGCGCCGCGAGGGCGAGGGTGGCCGATTGTGCGTGCGGTACCGCCGCGACGGCGCCGCGATACGCCTCTTCGGCATCTTCGCTGTGTCTCCCGCGCTCGAGGGTCTGAGCAGTGAAGTAGCGTGCGAGAAAGATCACATACGGATCGCGCGTCAGCTGTTCGGCGTGTTCGAAGCTCCTGAGGGCGACGTCGGTGCGACGCTGCCGCAGCTGCATCGCGCCGAAGCGCATCGTCGCCTCACCGCCAAGGTCGGGATCGTTCTCGAGCGCGCGATAGACCTGCTCGGCGTCGTCGGTCCAGTCGATATCGCGGGCGATCCCCTGCGCGAGAAGAAAGCGCCGCTCGCCAGGGAACCGCGGCACGACATGGTCGAGATGCTTGATCTCGTCCTGCGTGTTGACGATCTCACCGGCGCCAATGCCGCGGCCGATCTTCGTGTCGCCGACGAGGAACTGCGAATCCTCCGAGCGCTGCGCGACGGCGAGCGCCGCGAGCTGCCACCAGCGTTCAATTGGCGACGGCGCGGGATGTTTTCTGAGAAGCGCGCAGCCCCACTCGATCAGCAGCGGCGGTGCCTTCCAGTAGAGGACGTTCGGCGGCTGCACACATTCGCTGCCGGCGCACATCTCGGGCTGCTTCTGGATCAGCTTCCACTCGTGCCACTCGCCCGCGCGCGCGGCTTCGAGAGCGAACGTCACGGCCGCCAGTTCCCGCCGCTCGCGTGCGGATGCGCCTGCGGCGTCGATCCAGGCCGGGCCGTCGCGTTGAAGCTCTTTGAGAATCGCGCCGTAGTCGACGTCTCCCGTAAGGGCCTCGACTACGTGCGCGAACTGTCCGGAGAGATAGCCGTCGAGCAGGTCTTTGACAGACGCCGTGCGCGCGGCCGGACGGCCCCCGGCGAGGACGCTCACGAGCGCGAGCAGCACGACGCCGAAGCTGCGCATGGACATATGGCTTCGCGAACGGCGGCATGATACTCGTCTTCGGCGAGCTCGGCCTCACGCTGCTGATAGTCTGGTCTGCTGAAGGAAGAAGGAGGGAACGATGTCAGTTGCGAAAGTTTCGGAGATCAGCGCCACCTCGACGAAGAGCTTCGAGGACGCCATCCAGCAGGGGCTCACGCGCGCAGGCAAGACGCTGCGTCACATCCGCGGCGCATGGATCAAGGAACACCAGGTCAAGTGCGACGAGGGCCGGATCGTCGAATATCGGGTCAACATGATGGTGACGTTCGTGCTCGACGATTAAGGCCACAGAAGAAACACAGGGGCAACACAGCTGAAGAAGGCCACAGAAAAAACACAGGGGCAACACAGCTGTAAACCGGGCACGGGAGAACACAGCGGAAACAGTGAAGGAACCGGCCACAGAAGAAACACAGCTGAAACACAGAAGAAGCCGGGTGTGTTTCCCCCGTCTTCCTGTGTTCCCCTGTGTTTCTTCTGTGGCTGTGTTTCCCTTCTGATTCCGCTGTGTTTCTTCCGTGGTGTTAGCATCGTCGTATGGCGCGATACACCCTCCGCGTGAATGGCCAGACGCATGAGGTCGAGGGTGAGCCTGCCGACAGCCTGCTCTCGGTCCTTCGCTACGAGCTCGGACTCACAGGGTCGAAATTCGGATGCGGCGAGGGGCACTGCGGCGCGTGCAGTGTTCTCGTCGACGGCCAGCTCGCACGATCGTGCGTGACGCGCCTCGGAGCTGCCGCGGGCAAGGCGGTCACCACCATCGAGGCGGTCGCGCGAGGCGATAAGCTCCATCCGGTTCAGCAGGCATTCCTCGAAACCGAAGCCTTTCAGTGCGGCTACTGCACGCCCGGCATGGTCATGGCGACCGTGGCGCTGCTGCAGGCGAACGCGGACCCCTCGAACGACGACATCGCCAGGTTCATGGCGCGCAACGTCTGCCGCTGCGGCACCTATCCGCGAATCGTGAAAGCCGTGAAGCTCGCGGCCGATCGCATGAAGAGCAGCAGCGATCCCGGAGGCCGGCAGTGAGTCACGACATCGAGGTCGAACGCTACGAGCTCGATGCACCCGCGCCCTACCGTTTCGACATCGAGCGCCGCGATTTCATGCGGATCTTCGCGCTTGCCGGCAGCGGCCTGCTCGTCGTCTCCTCGGTTGCGCGCGTCGAGGCGCAGGAGTCCGGCCGCGGCGCGCAGACTGGCACGGTGCCACGCGACATCGCGGGATGGCTGCACATCGACGAGAACGGTCGGATCACCGGCTACACCGGTAAGACTGAGATCGGACAGAACATCAGGACCTCGCTGGCACAGGCGATCGCTGACGAACTTCGCGTGCCGCTGACGACCGTTACCCTGATGATGGCCGACACCGATCTCGTGCCCTACGATGCGGGCACGTTCGGATCGCAGTCGACGCCGCGTATGGCGCCGCAGCTCTCACGCGCGGCGGCAGCCGCGCGCGAGATGCTGATCGGCCAGGCCGCAGCGCTCTGGAATGTCGATGCTCGAACGCTCACTGCGCAGGACGGCCGCGTCGCTGGCGGCGGACGAACGATCACCTACGGCGAACTGACGAAAGGGCAGAAGCTTACCGGTGAGGTCGTCGCCGAGTCGCCGGTCACGCGCCCGGCGGAGTGGACGACGAGAGGTGTGCCGGCAAAGAAGGTGAACGGACGCGAGATCGTCACGGGTCATCACCAGTTCACGCCGGATATCGTGCGCCCACGCATGCAGTACGGAGGGGTGATCAGGCCAAACGGATACGCCGGAACGCTCACCAGCGTCGATGACAGCCGCGCACGCGCGCTGACGGGTATCACCGTGGTTCGCGACGGTGAATTTCTGGGCGTCGTTGGACCAACCGAGCGCGCGGCGATGCGTGCGGCGGCGGCCGTCCGCGCCGAGTGGCGCCTCCGTTCCGGCGATCCCTCGTCGGCAACGATCTTCGACCATCTGAAGAAGACGGCGCGCGACGAGGCCGGCCGAAACTCGCTCACGGGCAGCGGAGATCCCGCCGCCGCCCGCGCGTCCGCCGCGAAAACGTTCGATGCGAGTTATCGCATCCCTTACATCGCCCACGTGCCACTCGAACCTCGCGCGGCCGTTGCCGAATGGACCGACGGCAAGCTGACGGTGTGGTGCGGCACGCAGCGTCCGTTCGGTGTGCGCGCTGAACTGGCAGAAGCCTTCCGCATCGCGCAGGAGCGCGTCCGCGTCATCGTTCCGGATACCGGTTCCGCGTACGGCGGCAAGCATTCCGGCGAGCATGCGATCGAGGCAGCCAGGCTCGCGAAGGCGTCGGGGACGCCGGTGAAGCTGGTGTGGACGCGTGCGGAGGAGTTCTCGTTCGGTTATGCGCGGCCGGCGGGTGTCATCGACATCAAGGCGGCCGTCAGCCCTGACGGTCGCCTCGTCGCCTGGGAATTCGACAACTGGAACTCCGGTGCGTCGGCGATTCGGACGCCCTACGACGTACCGAACCAGCGCATCCAGTTCCATGCCTCGGAGTCGCCGCTCAAGCAGGGATCGTATCGGGGGCTCGCCGCCACGGCGAACCACTACGCGCGCGAGATGCACATGGACGCCATCGCGCGCGCGCTCTCGATCGATCCCGTCGAGTTCCGGTTGAGACATCTGAGCGACCAGCGCATGCGCGTTGTTCTTGCCGAAGCGGCGCGGAAGATCGGGTGGCCGAAGGCGTCGACGCCGGGCCGCGCGCTCGGCATCGCCTGTGGCACTGAGAAGGGAAGTTACGTTGCCACGGCCGCTGAACTCTCGAAGTCGCCCGACGGGTTCGCTCTCGAGCGCCTGGTGGTCGTCTTCGAATGCGGCGCCATCGTCAATCCCGACGGCCTCGATCACCAGGTCTCAGGCGCGGTCGTGCAAGGGCTCGGCGGGGCATTGTTCGAAGCACTGGAGTTCCGTAACGGCGCGCTGGTGAACGGGACGATGGAGCAGTATCGCGTGCCGCGTTTCAAGGACGTGCCGCCGATCGAAGTGGTGCTGCTCGATCGTCGCGATCTTCCTTCCGCAGGCGCCGGTGAGACGCCGATCGTGTGTGTCGCGCCTGCGATCGGAAGTGCGGCGCGCGCGTTCGGTGCGGTCGACACCGCGTTGCCAGTCCGACTCGTCGACTGAACACGCGTAAACGTCCTTGCCTCCACTTGGCTTTCTGCCGTACCATTCGTTTCGTTCTTCTCCTCACACAATCTCATCGGGTGGGTCCAAATCGTGTCGGAACCGGAATCCATCACAGCTCGCGCGTCGCAGACCGTGCCTCGTAGCGACGCGGACAATCTGCCGCCGGATCTTGCCGCTCGCGCCGTTCCTGAGCGCGAAGGGCTGCCGCGCAGCTACCGCATGCGTGCCGACGCGCACTACGTCGATCAACTCGAAGCGTCGGCGCAGCCGGTCATCCGGATGCTGAAGACCGCGCAGATCGACTGCCGCGATCTTCCCTCTTCGGATCACCTTGCGGAGTTGACGAAGTCGGTCGGCTTGCACGGCGTGCTGCAACCTGTGCTCGTGCGCCGACAGGGCGGGCGCTACAGCCTCATTGCCGGGCGCAAACGGCTGGCAGCGGCGATGGCTGCGGGTCTCGCGGTCGTGCCCTGCGCGCTGCACGAGGCGGAAGGTCCTGCCGCCGCTGCGCTGACGCTCGCCGACAATCTGCGCGGCGACGATACGACCGTCTCACCAGAGGCGGAGCGCGCCGCGTCGTATCAGGTCCTCGAAGCGCTGAACGCCGACCTCACGACCATCCGAACATCGATCGCGCTCCTCACCACCGCCCGATCGAGTGGTTCGTCGCACAGGGCTGCAACCGGTCTGATCGACTCGCAGGCCGCGCGCGCGAAATGGCTCGTGACGTGTCTGCTCGGCACGTTCGAGCACACGCGTCAGGCGCCGCTCGGCGCCATCGTGCATCGCGTCGCCAGCGAATTCGAGACGCACTCGTCGATCAGCGGCCTCGAGCTCGAATGCTCCGTGTCGCCGTCAGCGGCGGTATGGAAGCTGCCCGAGGATTCGACGGCCGCGGCGATCAGCGGCGCGGTCTTTGCGACGCTCTCGTTCCTCGACGGCGTGTCGCGCCAACGGATCGAGCTGCACGCCGACGCGCAGCACCCGCGCTCGGTGAAGATCGAAGTGGTTCAGCGCCTGGCGCGCGTCGCGGCCAGCCTGGGCTCGGCTGACAATGGCTCCGAGGTTGCCCGTGCGGAGGAATTGCTCACGAGACTCGCACTCCGTTTCGCGAGAAGTGTTGCGGCGCCTCTCGGAGGCAGCGCCGAGCTGACACCGTTGCCGGGAACCGGAAGCGTGCTGCAGATCACCTTCGGACTCACCTCATAATCCCTGTTCGGGCGCGCCCGATCGATTTGGTCGAGGCCCAGGATGGCTCGTCGTCCGCGTTTGCTCCTGGCGAGTGCCGGCTCGTCCTCTGCTTCCTTCCGCTTGCTCGGGGACGCCTTCACCGCGACGGTCACGCTGATCGGTGCTCCCGCATCCGCCGCACCGCGTTCCCGACGCGCACGGACCGTTCGAAGATGCCGCCCACCGGAATGCCGAGAGGAAGACGGTGCCGGCCGACGGCCTTCAGCGCCGCCGACGCGATGCAGCCGCAGTTCGAGCAGTCGGGCGCACCGCCGAACTGACACGGCGAGATCTGCTTTTCGAAATCCGCCGACATGCACGTCGTCGTCTGCGCGAAGATGCACTCCGACGGTGATTGGGGCGGGGTCTCGTAGACGCGGATGAGCCCTTCCGGCATCCGCAGCTTGGGGTACCGATGGCGCATCAGCATCAGCGCGGCGACGACGCGCTCGCGATCGGCGGGCGTGAGCTTTTCGTCGGACTCTTCACCGATCTGCGGCGTATACAGGGAAAACCAGATCTGGCGGACGTTCGGGTTCTTCGACCAGAGTTCCGCGAACTCTTCGATGTACCCCTCGCGTCGAACCTGCTGCCGCGTAATCGTGCAGTGCACCGTTACCTGGTGTCCCTCGATGTGCTTGAGAATGCGCGGGTAGGTCGCCGGCGTCCGCCGCGCGTCGTGTTCCGGCTGCAGCCCGTCGATGGAGACGACGATCTCCAGGCGCCTGAGGCCGGCCCACTCGATCGGAATCGGGCGGACGGCACTCGTCACGACCTGCGCGTACGTCCCACGGTCGGCGAGCCACGGCAGGATCCTCCCGAGCTCTCGAAAACGCACGAGCGGCTCGCCGCCGATGATCGACACGTGGAGCGGATGGTGCTTCTCGACCAGAGCCTGAAAGCGTTCGACGAGCTCGTCTCCCTTGTAGTCGGAGATTTCCCGCAGCGTGACGCCCCCGCCGAGGTGCTCCTCTCCGTACGCGTAGCACCCCGGGCAGCGCAGTGGACACTCGCGCGTGATCTCTATTGAAAGCGCCGGCCGATAACCCCGAAGGATCCGGCCCCAGGCGGTAATGATTCCTTCCATTCAAGCAGCATAGCGTTGACGTGAGGGACGCGTCGAGTACTTAACCGACCTGTACTTAACCGACCTGGTCCTCGCGCGTACGAAATGGACTTCACGGGGTCAGTTCCCTGACCGGCCGCACTTCGATGCTTCCTTCCCGCGCGGGCGGGATCTTCGACGCGGACTGGATCGCTTCGTTGAGATCGCGTGCCTCGATCAGATAGAACCCGGCGAGCTGTTCCTTGGTCTCGGCGAAAGGTCCGTCGGTCACCGACACCTTGCCGTTGCGGACGCGCACGGTCGTGGCCGTTTCTACCGGGTGGAGCGGCTCGGCCGCCAGCAGCATGCCGCGCTTCCGAAAGCCATCCCCGCAGTTGGCGCACTCCCGGTCGGGCACCGCGTGCCACTTCTCTTTCTCGAGATAGACGAGACACAGATACTTCATGCGGATCTCCAGGCCAGCGTTCACGACACCTAGTCGTCGCGGCTGACGCGAAATCGACAACAGGATCATGTCAATTCGGGCAATTCGGCCAGGCGGCGTTCGAGGAACCGACGTTCGGCCTCCTGTTTCGTCAGCGAAAGCGCTCGCTGGAACGATACGCGTGCCTGACCGACGTCCCCCGATCGTCGCGACAGCTCACCGCGTGCCGCATGGGCGAGGCGGTAATCACGGAGATCCCCCCGGTCCAGGATCGCGTTGACCAGGAGAAGTCCGGCAGCCGGCCCATCCCTCATGGCAACGGCGACCGCGCGGTTCAGCTCGATCACCGGCGAGGGATCCTCGTGCAAAAGGACGTCGTACAGCCCCACGATCTGCGCCCAGTCAGTCGCTGACGCGTGCGGCGCCTCGGCGTGGATCGCGGCAATGGCGGCCTGGATGCTGTAGGCGCCGAACCTGCGCGATGACAGCGCCCGCTGCACGAGGGCCGAGCCTTCGGCGATCAACTGCTGATCCCATTTCGAGCGGTCCTGCTCCTCGAGTACGATCAGATCACCCGCATCGTTCGTTCTCGCGCCGCGCCGCGACTCGTGCAGCAGCATGAGCGCAAGCAAGCCGATGGCTTCCGGCTCCGGCAGAAGGTCGACGAGTAATCGTCCGAGGCGAATGGCTTCCGCCGAGAGATCGTGCCGAGTGAGCGACGGGCCTGACGATGCGGCGTAGCCTTCGTTGAACACCAGGTAGATCACCCTCAGGACGGCGTCGAGCCGTTCGGGCAGCTCCGCTGGCGATGGCACCTGATACGAAATATGGGCGTCACGAATCTTTCCCTTCGCCCGGACGATGCGCTGCGCGAGCGTGGGCGCCGGGGTGAGAAACGCCTGTGCGATTTCCTCTGTGGTTAGACCGCAGACCTCGCGGAGCGTCAGCGCAACCTGTGCGTCGGACGACAACGCGGGATGACAGCACGTGAAAATCAGTCGAAGGCTATCGTCCTCGACCGACTCTTGTTCGACCCATGCGTCGCCATCCTCCGTTGCGAGTTCGGCCGCGGGGCCGGTCTCATCGAGCTGGTCGAACCGCGATCTGCGGCGGATACCGTCGATGGCCTTGAACCGTCCGGCGGAAACCAGCCATGCGCGCGGATTGGCGGGGATGCCGTCGCGAGGCCACTGTTCGAGCGCGGCTCGGAAGGCATCGTGCAGCGCTTCCTCGGCGACGTCGAAATCACCCAGCAGGCGGATTAATGTTGCGAGAACGCGTCGCGACTGCGAAACATAGACCGCATTGACCGTCTCGTGAACGGCATCGCTTCCCTGCACTGCCACCGATCACACCATCTTTGAGGGAGGCAGGCAATCTCTCACATGAAACACATCACAAGGGTACTGCCTGCAAGCACAATTTTGTGTTATATCCACGCAGTCATGAAACGACTTCTCAACCTTCTCGGGACTTCTCTGCTCATTTTCAGTTTCGCTACCGCAGCCGTTCACGCGCAGGACACTCGCGCTGCAGAGATCGCGCAGCAACAAGCCGAGAAAGCCAAACAGCTCGAAGCGAACCTGCCGAGCAAGGGCGAACGATTCCTCAACTGGCTCCAAGCGCATTCGAACGATCCAAGTACCATGTATACGACCTTCGGCGGGATGTACCCGTCTGCCGGCTTTGCGCCCGGCATCGCCTACCGAGACGCGTTCGGTGGTGCGCGGTTCAACGCGGGCGTCGGGTGGTCGTTCAAGAACTACAAGCTGGCACAAGGATCACTGGGATGGCCCGACCTGTTTGGCGACAAGCTGGAGGTGCACACCAGAGTCCGATGGACGGACGCGACGCAAGTCCCCTTCTACGGCGTCGGAAACGACTCCGTGAAGGACGACCGCGTCAACTACGGGCTCAAGGCGCTGGAAGCGGGCGGATCCGCCACGCTGAAGCCGTGGTGGTGGTACAGGCTGGGTGGCGGCGTCGCGTATCGTCGGTACGAGGATCGCGAGGGCTCCGGCTCGCATCCCTCCATCGAGACGACCCCGTTGATCGTGCCCGGCCTCTTCTCGGAAGCACGTTACACGCAGACGACGGCGTTCACCGCGATCGACTGCCGGGAATCGCCCGGATACACGCGCAGCGGCGGCCTCTATTCGGTCACCTTCAACGATTACAACGACTCGAACGATGTCTACGGGTTCCGCAGAGTGGATGTCGATCTGCAGCAGATGGTTCCGCTGCTGAAGGAGCAGTGGGTGCTCGCCTTCCGCGGGCTCGTGGCGATGACCGATGCCGCCGACAATCAGATCGTGCCGTACTACCTGTTGCCGAATCTGGGCGGCTCGCGCCGTCATCGCGGCTACTCCGACTTCCGCTTCCAGGACCGCAATCTGCTCCTGGTCAGCGGTGAGTACCGGTGGATGCCCTCCCGGATCGTTGACATGGCGTTGTTCGTCGACGCCGGCAAGGTCACCAGCGATCGGAGCGATCTCGACTTCAACGATTTGAAGATGGGTTACGGAATCGGCGTCCGTATCCACGGCCCCACGCTCACGCCGGTGCGGATCGACGTCGCGCATTCCGATGAAGGATGGCGCATCCACCTCACCGGCGGCCTTCCGTTTTGACACGTACAGATTTCAGGAATCCGACCATGAAGAAACTGTTTTGCGCCGCCCTTGCGGTCGCCTCGCTGACCTTCGCCGCCTCAGCGCAGAAACCGCGCTTCTATTCGGACGATCCGATCAGCGCCTCACCATCGACCCAGGATGCCTCGAGGGTAGGGGCGAAGGAGGTCAATCTCGCGTATGACGCGGGGTTGAACCTCTTCATGGACCCCGGCGATCCGAACATGAACCGTCGGGCGATGAGCATCAACACGGTCGACGAAGTGCCCGATTCGATGTGGTTCACCAACCGGATCCTCGGCGGTCAACGCATGAGCGTCGAGGACGTGGCGAAGGGACCCGACACGTCCGCGGGGCCGGCCGCCGGCAAGTGGACGATTGCTTCCGGCAAGTCGAATGGCGTCACCCCCGGCTTCACGATCCTCGATGCGAACGAAGTCCGCTGGTTCATCAAGTTCGATCCGCCGGATTACCGCGAGATGATGAGCGGCGCCGAAGCCACCGTAACCAAGCTGTTCCACGCGCTGGGCTACAACGTTCCTGAAAATCACGTGACGCGTCTCACGCGCGACATGCTGGTCCTCACGGAGCGCTCAAAGGTCACGGCCCCCGATGGCTCCGAGCGCCGACTCAAAGACGTCGATATCGACCGGCTGTTGCGTATGGCGGCGAAAGACGCAGACGGGTCGTACCGCGTGATCGCAAGCCGCGCGGTGGAGGGCAAGCCAATCGGCCCGTTCATGTATGCCAACACGCGCCCCGACGATCCGAACGACACGATTCCGCACGAGCATCGACGCGAGCTTCGCGCGCTGCGCGTCTTTTCCGCCTGGACGAACCACGTCGACACCAAAGCCATCAACTCGCTCGATACGCTGGTGCAGCGTGAGGGCCGGACGGTGGTGCGTCATTACCTGATCGACTTTGGCTCCACACTCGGCAGCGCCTCCGTGCACCCGCGCGAATACGACGAGGGGCACGAATACATCGTCGATCCGGGGCGGACGCTGAAGAGGATGGCCACGTTTGGCTTGTGGATCCCGTCGTGGCACTTCATCGACTACCCGGATATCCCCGCGGCTGGCCGGTTCACGGCCGACGGCTTCAATCCCGTCGAGTGGCTGCCGCGCATCCCGAATCCGGCGTTCATCCGCGCGCGGCCCGACGATACGTTCTGGGGCGCACGCCGGGTGATGGCGTTTACGGACGAGATGATCCGCGCGGCGGTCAAGACCGGGAAGTACACCGATCCGGCGGCGGAGAAGCACATTGCCGACACGCTGATCGCGCGTCGTGACGCGATCGGGCGTGCGTGGCTGACGAACGTCAATCCTGTCGTCGATCCCGTTCTCGATGGCGGCACCCTGAAGTTCCAGAACGCGGCCATCGCCGCCGGAGCAGCGAAAGGGCCGACATCGTACGAGATCGCGTGGTTCACTTTCGACAATGCGACCGGCGCAACCTCTCCGATCGGCCAGCCGTCGCGTGCCGACGGCGAGCAGGCGAACGCACCTGAGGGGCTGCCTTCTTCGGCGGGGTCGTTCATCCGCGTCGACATCAAGGCGGTGAATGCTCCACAGCCCTCGTGGACGGTTCCGGTTCGCGCATTCTTCAAGCGGACCGGCTCCGGCTGGACGCTGGTGGGATTCGAGCGACTGCCCGACGCGCCGGCGCCGACTGGAACGAAGTGACGAGTGTGATCGGCCGGACCGCGTCGCTGCTGTTCGCCGCATGGTGCGGTGTCGCGGACGCCGCTCCGGGGCAATCGGCACAGCAGCCATCGCCGACCACCGGTCGGGTCGTCGCGACCATCACCGCGCTCGAAGGTACCGTGCACATGCCCGGCATGGACGTCGAGCTGCGCGACCCCACCCAGCGCATCGTGATCGCCAAAACCGTCACCGATGGCGCCGGCCAGGTCACTTTTCCCGACATCCCTGAAGGCCGCTACGTCATATCCGTCTCGCGTCCGGGTTTCGTTGCGCGCGATTCGCCCGTCTTCACCGTGAAGGCTGGTGAGACGTCGCAGGTGCTGCTCGACACGAAGCTGACGTTCGTTCAGCAGGAAGTGCTGGTTCGTGCCAATCCGTCGCCGACCGACTCGGTTCAACCGGTCTCGGCGAGCGACATGCTGTCGGGAACGATCTTCGAGACGGCGCCGCTCGAGGGGGATGACTTCCGCAGCCTGCTGCCCCTGCTCCCCGGTGTCGTCCGCGACGCAAACGGCCGCCTGCAGATCCGCGGCGGCCAGCCCACGCAGGGCGCCCTGCAGATCAGCGCTGCAAGCCTCATCGATCCTTCCTCGGGCGAGTTCGACGTGGATCTGCCCGCGCAGAGCATCGAATCGGTCGAAGTGCTCGCGAATCCGTTCGCCGCCGAGTACGGCCGCTTCACCACCAGCATCACGGAGATCCGCACGCGCAGCGGCACCAACGAGTGGGACCTCTCCTATGGCAACTTCATTCCGAAGTTCCGCGGCTTCTTCACCGGGATCAAAGGATTCGAGCCGAGGTTCTCGATCCGCGGACCGCTGAAGCGCGACAAGACGTTCTTCGCGCAAGACGTGCAGTTCCGCTACGTGGCGACGCCCGTGAAGAGCCTGCCCGACGAACCGGAAGTGAAGCTGCGCAGCTTCGACTCGTTCACGCGGGTCGATACCATTCTTTCGCCACGCCACACCCTGAGCGGCGCGCTCATCCTGTTCCCGCGCAAGCTCGAACACGTGACGATGAACACCTTCCGGCCGGAGCCGACGACGCCTGACCAGACGCAGGCCGGGTACTCGGCGGGTGTGGTGGATCGCTTCTCGATCTGGTCGGATCTCGTCGTCGAGACGACGGTGTCGTTCCGGCAGTTCGAGGTTGAAGTGAACGCGACGGACCGCGCGCCGATGGTCTACGCGCCACAGACGCAGAGCGGAAGCTTTTTCAACGACCAGGAACGGAACGTCGACAGCATCCAGTGGGTCGAAGCGCTGACGCTGTCACGCAACATGCGCGGGGAGCACGTGTTCAAGTTCGGCTTCGATCTGCAGCGGTCGAATTACGACGGCAACAGCTTCAGCCGCCCCGTCGAAGTCAGACGCCTCGACGGATCACTCGCGGAACGCACGGAGTTCGGCGGCGAATCGCAGCAGGCCGTGGTTTCACCCGAGTTCGCGATGTTCGCCCAGGACCGCTGGCGCGTGAACTCCCGCCTCACATTCGAGTTTGGTCTGCGCTTCGATCGCGACGGCATCTCGGACCGCATGAATTGGTCCCCGCGTGCCGGCGCCGCATACAGCGTGCTGCCCGAAGGGCGCGCGATCGTTCGCGGCGGCTACGGCAAGTTCGCGCAGCGGACTCCGCTCAACGTGGATGCGTTCACGACGTTCGAATCGCGAACGGTCACGCGCTTTGCTTCCGACGGGGCCGTGATCGGCGGGCCGCTGACTTATATCAATGCTCTCGCCGGCGAGCTGAAGACACCCGAAGCGAACGTCGGCAATATCGAGTGGGACCAGCGCTTCGGCCGGCGCTACCTTTTCAAGGTCGGCTTCCTCGGCCGCCGCGGATCGCACGAGTACATCGTGAATCCGGATCCCGTCGCGGGACGGCTGTTCCTCTCCAGCACGGGCAAGTCGCAATACCGCGAGCTCGAAGTCACGACGCGGTATCTCGGCGGCGAGAGAAAGGACCTGACGCTCTCGTACGTGTGGGCGAAAGGCACCGCCGATCTGAACAACTACGATCAGTTCTTCGGCAACTTCCGCAACCCGATCATCCGTCCGAACGAGAACAACCTGACGCCGACCGATGTCCGCCATCGACTCCTGCTGCGCGGCACGGTCGGGCTCCCGTGGCAGATGGACATGTCGCCGGTACTGGAGCTTCGTTCGGGCTTTCCCTGGTCGGCCGTCAACGAGTTCCAGGATTTCGTCGGGCCGCGCAGCCGCGCCGGCCGCCTGCCCACCGTGCGAACGCTCGACATGACGCTGGTGCGGCCGTGGCACTTCAGGAAGTACCACTTCCGCGCGGGACTGAAGCTCTATAACCTCTTCGGCGCGAGCGCCGAGCGCGACATCCAGAACAACATCACGTCCCCGTTCTACGGTACGGCCTACAACCCGGTCGAACGCTCGATCGGGTTCGTGTTCGGGTCGGGGAAGTAAGGGTCCGGCTCGCGGCTTGCGGCTTGCGGCTTTCATTACTGACGGTTTCCCGAATTCCAGAGCTCCCGAAGGTCCGGAGAACCCTCGGGAGCCGCAAGCCCCAAGCCGCCAGCCGCAAGCCGGGAGCCGGAAACAGCCCCCACCTAACGGGAATTGCGTTCGTCCCAGTTTGCGGTTAGAGTCTGCCGTCCGTCCCAGTCGGCTTATCCGGAGCTTGTTCCACGACACCGATCGATCCAGGAGGGGTTTGTGCGCCGAATCCTCACCGTATTCATAGTAGTTGCCGGGCTCGTGGCCGCGGTCGTAGCGCAGGATACAGACGAAATCGCGAATTTCAGTGCCAAGGCTGCCAGGGTGACCCGCGGCCAGCTGACGGCGGCCTCAAACGCCGCGCGGCCGGATATCGTGGCCGGCTTCCTTCGCGGGCGGCACGATGCCGCAACCATTGCGAGCCTCGTCACCGATTCCGAGAATCCCACGGCCGATGGACCGGTGCATCTCAAGATGCACCAGCGCGTCGGAGGCCTGGACGTCTACGGCACCTACGTGAAGGCGACGACGAGCCGCGACGGTCAGTTGCTGAGCGTCATCGAGAACCTCGCACCGGCGGGTCCGGCGCTGCTGCCGGCGAGCATCGACTACCGTGACGCGCTGACCAGCGCCCTGCAGCGGCGATATCCCGGCGGACCAACCGATCTTCCCGAAGTGAGCGCCGCCGGCAACCGCGTCGAGTTCGGCAGCAACGGACGCTTCCTCGAGAACCCCGCCGTCACGCGCATGGCGATCCCGCTTGCGAACGGCCGGCTGCGCATCGGCTTCCTCGTCGAGACATGGGACGGGGACAATCAGTTGTGGCACACGGTCGTGAGCGGCAACGGACGCGTCCTCCTGGAGCAGCTGCGGACGGCGAGCGACAGTTACAACGTGTTCACGAAGAATCCTACGGCAACCGCTCAGACGACCATCAGTGGGCCGGGCGCTGGCAACGCCGAATCGCCAAGCGGCTGGGTGACCAACAACACCACGATCGGCAACAACGTCGACGCGTACCTGGATCGTGACGGTACCGCCAATACCCCGGACGCCAACGGTCGACCCATTTCGGCGACCCAGGACTTCCTGCAGGCGTTCGATACCTTGACGGCTCCGACGACGACGACCAACCAGATGGCGGCGGTGACGAACCTGTTCTTTTCGAACAACGTCATTCACGACAAGCTCTATCGTCACGGCTTCAACGAAGCCGCGGGGAATTTCCAGACGAACAACTTCGGAAACGGAGGCGCCGGGAACGATCCCGTCAACGCCGAAGCGCAGGATGGCAGCGGCACGAGCAATGCGAATTTCGCGACGCCCAACGACGGCAGCCGTCCTCGCATGCAGATGTATCTGTGGACCCAGTCGACGCCGAATCGTGACGGCGACGTCGATGCCGACGTCGTCTTCCACGAGTACGGCCACGGGTTGACGTGGCGCATGATCGGCGACATGAGCGGCTTGTTCGCCGGCGCCATCGGCGAAGGCCAGGGTGACGTGCTCGCGATCTACATGAACAACAACGACCGCGTGGGCGAATACTCCTACAACAATGCGCTCGGGATCCGGCGGTACGCGTACACGAACTATCCGCTCTCTTATGGAGACATGAACGGCCGGGTACACGACGACGGCGAGATCTACGCGGCGGCCATGTGGAAGTTGCGGTCGCTGTGGGCGTCGGCGGGGCTGGCGGAAGACACGCTGTGGAACCGCATGATCAACGGCATGAACTTCACGCCCTCGCGTCCGGCGTATGAAGACATGCGTGACGGGATCCTGGCCGCAATAGACGCGGCCAGCTCACCGGACGCCGTCAAGGAACGCTGCCAGCTGTGGACAGCGTTCGCGCAGTTCGGCATCGGCGAGGGCGCGAATGGTGCCGAGTCCTGCAATTTCATCCGCTGCACCGGCACGGTGAGCGAATCGTTCGTCGTTCCTGCCGGCGTCTGCAGCGCGCCGACGAATACTGCGCCGACGGTGTCGATCTTGCTTCCGGCGAACAACAGCTCGTTCGTCAAGGCCACGCCGATCACGTTCACCGCTTCGGTGAGCGATGCGCAGGGAGATCCGATCACCACGACGTGGACCTCGAGCGTGCAGGGGTCAATCGGGACGGGAGCCTCGATCACCACCAGCGCGCTGACCAGCGTCGGGCAGCACACGATCACGGCAACCGCGAGTGACGGTCAGGCGTCGAATTCGGCGAGTATTACAATCTCGATCACCGAGCCCAGCCAGCCTCCGGGGGGCATCACGCTGACTGGAAGGGGTTACAAGGTCAAGAGCGTCAGGAAAGTCGACCTCTCCTGGACCGGTGCCGGTGGCGCCAGTGTCGATGTTTTCCGTGACGCCACGAAAATCACCACGACCACTGGTGCGGCGTACACGGACACGCTTTCCGGTAAAGGCAGCGGCACTTTCTCATATCGGGTGTGTCCAGCGAACTCGAACACCGGCTGCTCGAACACGATCAGCATCGTCTTCTAACGTCCGAAGTCCAATTCCCAATGACCAACCCCAGGGGGCGCCTCGAGCGCTCCTTGGGGCCCCTGGTAGTTGGAAGTTGGCAAATGGGAGTTGCCAGTTGACCTCCCGTCCCTTCTCTGTCGAAATCTCCCAGCCTGATTCGACTACTCTTCGAACGCCCCTTCCCCATGGGACCACCTGCGGGCGCGTAAGAGAAAAGATATGAGCCTGATCACCGATCTTCGATTTGCCCTTCGTTCGCTCAGCCGCGTCAAGGGATTGACCATCACGGTCGTCCTCACCCTCGCGCTCGGCATCGGCGCCAACGCCGCGATCTTCAGCGTCGTCCGCGGCGTGCTGCTCAAACCGCTCGTCAACGAGGACGAGGACCGCCTCATCTACATCCGCCAGAGCGCCCAGGGGATCGAGGTGGAGAACGCGTCGTTCTCGGTGCCCGAACTGCGCGACCTGCAGGGCCGCGTGAGGTCCGTGAGCGCATTCGGGGACTTCTCCACGATCGAATTCACGATGATCGGCCTTGGCGAACCGCGCGTGGTTCGCGCCGGGGTGGTGGGCGGATCGTACTTCAGCGTCATGGGCCTGCAGCCTGTGCTGGGCCGGCTGCTGGGGCCGTCAGATGATGGACCACAGGCAGCAGGAGCGGCGGTGCTGACGCATCGGTTCTGGACGACGAGCCTTGCGAGCGACCCCAACCTGATCGGGAAAGTCATTCGTCTCGGGGACCGCACCGCGACCATCGTCGGCGTTCTGGAGCCCTCGGTCCCGTATCCGTCGGAGACCGAGATCATCGCGAACGTGGTGACGAGCCCTCATCATCTGGACGCGACGATGGTCGATGGTCGAGTGCACCGGATGACCGAGCTCTTCGGACGGCTGGCGCCGGGCGTCGACCTCGACACGGCTCGCGCCGAGCTGCGCGCTGCGCATGGCGCGATCATGAAAGAGCACGCGGAAGCGTATCCGGCCAACGCAGACTTCCGTGTCGATGCCGTGCGGCTGCGGGACCAGATCACGTCTCCGGCGCGAACCGTCCTGCTCGTGCTGCTCGCGGCATCCGCACTCGTGTTCGTGATCGCGTGCTCGAATGTCGCGAACCTGATCCTCGCGCGCTCGGTCCGCCGTGAAGGAGAGCTCGCCGTTCGCGCGGCGCTCGGCGCCAGCAACGGCGCCCTGCGGCGAACGCTGCTGGCAGAGAGTCTGCTGCTCTGCGGCGCAGGCGCGCTGTTCGGGGTGGTGATCGCGCAGCCGGCGGTGGCAGTGCTGGCGCGCTACGCCTCGCGGTTCTCGGTGCGCGCGCTCGACCTGACGGTTGACGCGAGCGTGTTGTGGGTCGGTGTGGTGCTCGCGCTTGTTGCTGCCGTTCTGCTCGCATTCGTGCCACGACTTCCGTCGGCCGAAGCGGCAAATGGCCTGGGCCTGTCGAGTGGCAGTCTCAGGATGACCACCGGGACCGGCCGCCGCCTGCGAGTGTTCGCGGTCACGCAGATTGCCGCGTCGTTCGTGCTGCTCGCCGGCGCGGGCATGCTGCTCGTCACGCTCTTCTCACTGCAACGCGCCCAGACCGGCTTCAACATGCGGAACGTGCTTGCGCTGAACGTGCCGATCCTCTCGTTCGAGCGGCCGCCGGACCAGGTGGCGCTGATGTACAAGGAAGCGATCCGCCGCATCTCGCAGCTTCCCGGCGTTGAGCGCGTGGCCGTGGGCACGATCGTGCCCTGGCGCGATGCAGGCGGATTCGGACCCGGGTTCCAGTTCACCGCAGAAGGCTATGCAAAGGCGAACGGCGAAGAGGATCCGCGCGCGCGTTTCCGCACGGTCTCGCCGGGCTTCTTTGCCGCGCTCGGCGTACCGCTGATCGCCGGACGCGATTTCAACGAGGGAGACCGCCGCGATGCCGAACGAGTCGTCATCATCAGCCAGAGTGTCGCAAAGCGGATGTTCCCGAC
The DNA here is from genome assembly GCA_035537955.1 of Vicinamibacterales bacterium. Classification (GTDB taxonomy): domain Bacteria; phylum Acidobacteriota; class Vicinamibacteria; order Vicinamibacterales; family 2-12-FULL-66-21; genus JACDCA01. The sequence goes on from DATLLF010000048.1 coordinate 30,754, forward strand.
GCAGGACGCGCTGAACCGCCACCTGATGTGGACCGATCCGGTCATGAGCTTCATCGGGGTGAAGACCACACCGCGGCGTATCGTCGGCATCGCCGCCGACGTGGACGATGAGAACGTCGTGCCGGGCCAGGCGTTCAGCGTGTACCACCCGTTCGAGCAGGAAATCGGCGGAGGCCGTCTGTTCGTGCACGCGAAGAGCGATCCCTACGCGCTCGTGCCGCCAGTGACCAAAATCATCCGCGATCTGTCGGCCGACCAGCCGGTGGAACAGGCAGCGACGCTCGAAGACATTCGCGCCGAGGTCCTCGCGCCCGAGCGCCTGAATGCGCTCGTGTTCGGCGGCTTCGCCGGTGTTGCCCTGATGATCGCCGTGGTAGGCGTGGCAGGCGTCCTCGCGTTCTCGGTGAGCGCGCGTACGCGCGAGTTCGGCATTCGGCTGGCGATCGGGTCCGCGCCGCGGCATCTGCTCGGGCGAGTGCTGAGAGAGGGGACAGTGATCGCCGTTGCCGGCATTCTCGCCGGCGTGGCGGGCGGATTCGTCCTGGCGAAACTGGTGGGCAGCTACATACCCGACGTGCACATCCCCGGTGCGGTGCCGCTTCTCGGTGCGGCGGTGGTCCTGATTGCAGCCGCCGTGCTCGCCTCGCTGATGCCTGCGGCGCGTGCCTCGCGCATCGACGTCATCCGGGCGCTCCGCGCCGAGTGACGGCTTCAGCTCAGCGAACGGCGCTGTCGATTCCGCGCCGTTCCGTTCGACCAGTCATCAGAAGCGATGATGTTCCCGAGGAGAGACAGCAATGCGAGTCATGGTTCTGATCAAGGCCGACAAGAACACGGAAGCGGGCGCCATGCCCAGCGAACAGCTCCTGAAAGAGATGGGTGCGTTCAACGAAGAGCTCGTCAAGGCCGGCATCATGCTGGACGGCGAGGGGCTGAAGCCCAGCTCGGCAGGCAAGCGCGTGAGATTCAGCGGCGAGAAGCGCACGGTGATCGATGGTCCGTTCGTCGAGACGAAGGAGCTGATCGCGGGGTACTGGATCTGGAAGGTCAAGTCGATGGGCGAGGCACTCGAATGGGTGAAGCGGTGCCCGAACCCGACCGGCACGGAATCCGAGGTCGAGATTCGTCCGCTCTTCGAGACCGAGGATTTCGGCGCCGAGTTCACGCCGGAACTGCGGGCGCAGGAAGAGCGCCTGCGCGCGGAAATCGCGAACAAGCGGTGAATCACTGGTCACGAATCGGCCCGGTTCCGCGCACGGAGCCGGGCAGGCGCTGGCGCGCGGCGGTGTCGAAGGCACGCTGCGCGTCGGCGGCGGAGGCGAACGGCCGATCCGGCAGCTCTCGGCCCTCGACCTCGATGTCGATGCTGCGCCCGCCAAAGGGATCGGGCGTGACGAGCACGCGATCGCCATCGAGCCGGATCTCATAGTTGCCCTCTCTCTGCGGATCCGTCCAGCCGTTACAGAACACCAGCGAGATCAGGTCGCCCAGGCGCACCGCCTGGTAATCGCGCAACAATTCGTCGAGGTTTGTTTCGTGCGCCTGCGCGAGCTGCGCGTCTCGGAGTGCCTCCATATCCGCGAAAAAGGCGCTCCAATCGGGCCGCTGGCGATACCGTGAGTAGACGTGTATCGCGTGCTGGGCCACGAGCGCGGCACTGTAAGACGTGTCGGCGAGCCTTGCGATACCGCGCGGCCACACCGCCTGCCGGAGAAGATCCGGCGCGCTCACGAAATCGAGAATGCGACCGCTGGATTCATCGATGAGCGGCGCCTCGTCTACTTCCTGCCAGCCATTGTCATGATGGTCGATGGCGCGAAGGATGTCGGCCCGCCGGGGCGAGTGCAGGAGGCCTCCCGCGCGCCACTCGCGCATCACCCGGCCGGCCAGTGCCGCGTGGTCCGGCTGCGTGATCAGGAGCAGGCTGGGTCCGTTGGTACGCACGATCATCAGGTCCTCGGGTCCCATCATCGCACCCGGCCACAGGAGAAACAGGCCACAGAAAAGGACCACAGAAGAAACACAGAAGAAACACAGGCGAAACGCAGGAAGAACGGAACACAGGGGAAACACGGGCGCGTCAGCTGCTAGCGCAGTCCTTTCGAGCGACCGGACGAAGCCCATCGTTACGCCGCGCGACGCGCGGCCGACGATGGCCTTCCATGGATAGGTCAGATGTGATCTGACAGTTACCACTCAGGGGGTGTGCTGACGACTGAGCAGAAGATCATCAAGACGAAGGTGGCACTAGGCCGCTGGTGCTATGGGACGACGCCGATGCAGACGTGGCTGGATGGGGTGCCGCTGGCACAGGAGAAGCGATTGCCTTGGCGCGCGCGCACGCGGGTATACGCGTGACCGTCAGATCGCATCTTGACTTCACACCTCGGTGTTTCTTCTGTGTTTCTTCTGTGGCCTGTGTTTCTCCTGTGGCTGTGTTTCCCCTGCGGCTGCGGCAGGAGATCCGTATCAGATAGACTGAAGAAGATCGCCCTGTACCGATGACCCACGCTGCGCGAGCGCTCGGAATTGTCTTTACCGCCGCCTTCGCGGCCTCCTGCGGGTCTGCCGCGGTGGCGCAATCCCCGCCCGTCGTCCGGCCCGGCGCTCCGGGAGAATCCAGCAAAGTGATCGACGCCGACCGGGCGTCGCGCCTCGCGCAGCCGACCTTCACCGCTGCGGACGTGAAGTTCATGCAGGGCATGATCGGCCACCACGCTCAGGCGATCGAGATGGTGGACCTTCTGAAATCCCGTACGAACAGCGAGGCCATGAAGAAGCTCGCGCAGCGCATCGAGCTGTCGCAGAACGACGAGATGCGGATGATGCGCGAGTGGCTCCAGGGGCGCAATCAGCAGGCGCCCGGCGAACACGCGCACCACGACCCCGCCATGCGGATGCCCGGCATGCTCACGCCCGAGCAGATGGCCCAGCTCGGCGGGGCGAAAGGGGAAGCGTTCGACAGGCTGTTCCTCGAAGACATGATCAGGCATCACGAGGGTGCGCTCGTGATGGTCCGGGAGTTGTTCTCGACTCCCGGTGCGGGGCAGGAATCGGAGATCTACACGTTCGCGTCGGACGTCGATGCCGATCAGCGGATGGAAATTGCGAGGATGGTAGCCATGCTCAAGGAGCTCGAGAAATGAAATCAGCCGCCAGTCGGATCCTGACTTTTGCCGCCGTGCTGTTCTGCGTCGCGATTGCCGGCGCGCAGGAAAAGCCGGCCGCTCCTGCGTCCAGCGATCCGCGCGTGGGCCTCAAGGGAGGGCTCAAGAACGCCGCGGTCGCGTCCCGCAACATGGAGCTGGTGACCAGCTTGCCGAAGCCACCAGGGTTCTTCGATCCCGCGGCTCCGGCCGGCGCCGCGACCGAGCCGGAAACGCCGCCCGCGACGACACCTGCGGGCGGCACCGAGAAACCTGCGGCGCAGCCGGCAACCGGTGGCGATCAGAGCGCGCAGCGGGGCAATGCGGCGCGCTCTGATCGCCACCGGTTGCCGGC
>DATLLF010000049.1:0-8562 GCA_035537955.1 Vicinamibacterales bacterium
CACGGCAACTACATGATCTCGCTCAATCGCTTCGTGAAGTGGATGGGCGGCCTGGTGGAGGCGGAAGGGATCGATCTATTCGCCGGTTTTCCCGCGTCGGAATTGCTCTACGACGGCAATCGCGTCGCCGGGGTGCGGACGCGCGACCAGGGCATCGACAAGCACGGCGCTAAAAAGTCGACGTTCGAGGCGGGTGTCGACATCCGCGCGAAGATCACGATCCTGTGCGACGGGGTACGCGGCAATCTCACGAAAGCCCTCGTCCGCCGGCTCGCACTCGACGAGGGTCGTCAGCCGCAGCTCTACGCAATAGGCATCAAAGAGCTCTGGGAACTCCCCAAGGACCGGATTCCCGCCGGCACCGTCATGCACTCGCTCGGCTACCCGTTGAAGATGGAGGAGTTTGGCGGCGGCTTTCTGTATGCGATGCCGGACGGCGTGGTGTCGATTGGTTTCGTGACCGGCCTCGACTACCGCGATCCGATGTTCGATCCGCACCTCACGTTTCAGCACTTCAAGCAGCATCCACTGTTTGCGTCGATCCTGCAGGGCGGGCAGATGGTCAGGTATGGCGCGAAGGCGCTGCCGGAGGGTGGCTGGTACACGATCCCGCGCACCTACGCGGACGGTGTGATGATCGCCGGCGACGCCGCGGGGTTTGTCAACTCCGTTCGTCTCAAGGGCATCCACCTCGCAATGCGGACCGGCATGCTCGCAGCGGAGACGGCGTTCGACGCGATCCGTGCGAACGACACCTCTGCGGCCCGGCTGCGACAGTACGAAGACGCCGTCAATGCCGGTGAGGTCCGCAAGGAGCTCTATGGCGTCCGCAACGTCCATCAGGCGTTCGGCAGTGGACTCGTCACGGGGACGCTCGCGGCCGGTGTGTCGATGTTCACGGGCGGATGGTGGCTGAGCGATCCGATGCCGGCGCATGCGGGCTTCGAGCGCATGGCGAAGGTCGACGAGTACTACCGCGACAACCGGCCCGATGTGGACATCCCGGTCCGGCCGGCGAAGATCGATCGCCAGTTGACGTTCGACAAGCTCACCAACGTCCATTACTCGGGGACGCGCCACGCCGAGGACCAGCCGTCGCACCTCATCGTCCACGACACGAACATCTGCGCGACCCGCTGCCGTACCGAGTACGGCAACCCGTGTACGCGGTTCTGCCCGGCGAATGTCTACGAGATGGTGGACGCGGGCGACGGGACGAAGAAGCTCCAGATCAACGCGTCCAACTGCGTGCATTGCAAGACGTGCGACATCATGGACCCGTATCAGGTAATCGACTGGGTGCCACCTGAGGGGGGTGGCGGTCCTCAGTACGAAGGAATGTGATGCCGGGCGCAGGGCTTTCTGCCTCCCGGCGCCTGCAGGCCTCGCTGATCGCCTTCATCGCCTACCCGGCGCTCGCCGCGCTTTGCCGCACGTATCGATGGAAGATCCAGGGAGCGGAGCAGTACGACGCGGCCGTGGCGTCAGGAAAGCAGCCGATCCTGGCGCTCTGGCACGGACGGATCCTTCCCGGGCTCCACTACTTCCGGAACCGGCGCATCGTCGTCATCACCAGCCAGAATTTCGACGGGGAGTGGATCGCGAGGATACTTCACAGGTTTGGTTTCGGAACAGCGCGCGGATCTTCGTCTCGCGGCGGTGCGCGCGCGCTCGTGCAGATGCGCCGCGATCTCGCCGACGGCAGACCGGCAGCATTCACCGTCGACGGACCGCGAGGTCCTGCGCGAGTCGTGCAGCGCGGGGTCGTGTTTCTTGCGGGCGCCACGGGTCATCCGATCCTGCCGTATCACATCGAGTCGGACCGGCACTGGACGCTGAACAGCTGGGACCGCACGCAAATCCCGAAGCCGTTCAGTACGGTGGCGCTGGTGATGGGGGAACCAATGTGCGTGGAGTCAGTTGATCCGCCCACGCTGGAACAGAACCAGGCCTCCCTGGCGGCAGCGCTGTCTGCACTCGAAGCGCGGGCGCTTGATTTGATTCACGCGAAGCCCGGCCAGCCAGGCTAGCCTGCACAAAAGGTCGAGACCTCTCTATGTGTCCTCCGGTTCTTCGTTTCTCCGTGTTTGAGCAACTTCGGCGTGAGGGCAAAGCTTGATTCTGATCTCAACTCCTCGATTCGAGGAACACGTCACACCGCCGGGCCATCCGGAGAAGCCGGAACGCGCGCACGTGTTCGACGTGGTTGCGAGCGATTTCAGCAGGAAGGGCGGCCGCGTCGTGGAGCCCGTCCCCGCAACGCGGGAACAGCTCGCCCGGGTCCACAGCGACGTGCACCTCGATCGCATTGCCGGCACCGCGGGTAAGCCGTCGATGCTGGACGCGGACACCTTCACGTCACCCGAGTCGTACGAAATCGCACTGCTGGCCGCCGGTGCGGCGGTGCAGGCCGCCGGACATGCGGTGGCTACCGGCGAGCCTGCGCTCGCGCTCGTGCGGCCGCCCGGTCATCACGCGGAACGCGACAAAGCGATGGGGTTCTGCCTCTACAACAACGTCGCTGTTGCCGCCGCGCAGGCACTGGCGTCCGGACTCGAACGGGTCGCTGTCGTGGATGTCGACGTGCATCATGGCAACGGGACGCAGTGGATGTTCTATGCGGACCCGCGCCTGCTCTACATCTCCTCGCACCAGTTCCCGTTCTATCCCGGCACGGGTGCGGCAAACGAGACGGGTCAGGGAGATGGACGGGGATTCACGGTCAACATCCCCCTCGAAGCCGGTGCGACCGACGCAGACTATGACCTCGTGTACAGGAGCGTCGTATCCCCCGTGCTGGAGCAGTTCGCGCCGCAGCTCACCGTGATCTCCGCCGGTTTCGACGCGCATGAAGCGGATCCTCTCGCGTCCATGCGCATGACCGCGGCTGGATACGGACGCATCATTCACCGATTGAAGAACGCAGTGCAGACCTCGGGAACGCTGGCACTGGTGACGGAGGGTGGATACGACCTGCCAGCACTGCGCGAGTGCCTCGAGGTCGCGATCGGCGTGATCGAGTCAGACCGTCTCGAGGAGGTGAACCACACCGTGGCTCCGCGTGGCGAGCGCGCGCTCATGGCTGTCCAGGCGGCGCAGTCCGCATTTTGGCGTGGAATATAATTTCTGAATCGTGGCGGACTACAAGCCCCAGGCAATCGAGAAGAAATGGCAGGAACGCTGGCGCGACGCGCGTGCGTTCGAGGTCACCGAGGACTCCGCGAAGCCGAAGTTCTACTGCCTGGAAATGTTTGCCTACCCCTCGGGGCACGCCCACGTCGGTCACGTCCGCAACTACATGATTGGCGACGTGGTCGCGCGCATGAAGCGCATGCGCGGCTTCAACGTCCTCCACCCCTTCGGCTGGGACGCATTTGGCCTGCCCGCTGAAAACGCCGCGATCAAGAGCGGCACGCATCCCGAGACCTGGACGCTCGAGAACATCGCCCACATGAAAGGACAGCTGCAGCGTATTGGCATCAGCTACGCGTGGGAACGTGAGCTGGCCACCTGCATGCCGGATTACTACAAATGGAACCAGTGGGTGTTCCTCAAGATGCTCGAACGCGACATCGCGTACAAGCGGCGATCGAGCGTCAACTGGTGTCCCACCGACCAGACGGTCCTCGCCAACGAGCAGGTGATCAACGGCGCGTGCTGGCGCTGCGGCACCACTGTGACGACGCGCGAACTGGAGCAATGGTTCTTTCGCATCACGAGGTACGCCGACGAACTGCTCGCCGGCGCCGAGAGGCTCGATCAGTGGCCTGAAAAAGTCCTGACGATGCAACGCAACTGGATCGGCCGGTCTCAAGGTGCTCGCCTGAAATTCGACCTCGCACCCGGGGGCAGCGGTCAGGGGATCGAAGTCTTCACCACCCGTATCGACACGATCTATGGAGCAAACTTCGTCCTGCTCGCTCCGGAGCATTCGCTCGTGCAGGCGTGGGCGAAAGAGGACCCGGAACACTTCAGCGAAGGATTGAAGAAATTCCAGGCGCAGGACCGCAGCGCGCGCATGACCGGTGAAGTCGAGAAGGAAGGGTTCGACACGGGCCGCCACGCGATCAATCCCTTCACCGAACGACCGGTGCCGATCTGGGTGGCCAACTTCGTCCTCGGCGAGTACGGCACAGGAGCCGTCATGGGTGTTCCCGGGCACGATCAGCGCGATTTCGAGTTCGCCCGGAAGTACAAGCTTCCGGTCACGACGGTGATCCGCGCGGTCGATGGTGAGGCGCCCGACGCGTCCGCGCTCGGCGCAGCCGCCGAGAGCGACGGCCTGCTCGTGAACTCGGGACCGTATGACGGGCTGGGTTCAGACAACGCACGCGCGAAGCTGACAGACGAGGCACGTCATCGCGGAATTGGTGAAGGAACGGTCCAGTACCGCCTGAAGGACTGGGGCATTTCGCGTCAGCGCTACTGGGGCACGCCGATCCCGGTGCTGTATTGCGACAGCTGCGGGATGGTCCCGGAGAAATACGAAAATCTTCCCGTTGAATTGCCGAAGATCGCCGAGTTCAGCGGACGCGGCGATTCGCCCCTGGCGCATGTGCCAGAGTTCGTGAATGCGAAGTGCCCGAAGTGCGGAGGTTCCGCCAGGCGCGAGACCGACACGATGGACACGTTCGTCGACTCATCGTGGTATTTCCTGCGCTTCTGCGATCCTCACAACGCGCAGCTGCCATTCGATCCGGAGAAGGTCGCATACTGGGGGCCGGTCGACTTCTACAGCGGCGGCGTGGAGCATGCGATCCTGCATCTGATCTACTCCCGCTTCTTCACGCGTGTCTTTCGCGACATCGGGATGACATCGCTCGACGAACCGTTCGAGCGCCTGCTCACGCAGGGAATGGTGCTGAACTCGGGCCAGGTCATGTCGAAATCGAAGGGCAACGTCGTCGATCCCGACGACATGATCGCCAGGTACGGAGCCGACGCGTTGCGGCTCTACGTCATGTTCGTCGCGCCTCCGGAAAAGGAGATCGAGTGGACAGACGCCGGGCTGGAAGGGAGCTGGCGCTTCCTCGCGCGCGTCTGGCGGATCGTCGATCAGCTCAGCGAGACGATCGGCGGCGAAGGCATCCCCGGTCCGGATTCGGTAGTGCTGAACGATGAGGAGCGCGCGTTGCGCCGGAAGACGCACGAGACGATCCGTCGCGTTACGCAGGATCTCGATCCCCGCGTGCACCTCAACACCGCGGTGTCGGGGCTCATGGAACTCGTCAACGAGCTCTACGCATTCTGCGGTCAGAGTCGTTGCCTCGTGGTGGGTCGGACTGCCGATGAAGAGGCGAGCGTGGGCGTGATCGAGCGGCCGGGAACCGTCGCCGTCCTCAAGGAGTCTGTTGAGGCCCTTGTTCTGATGCTGTCGCCGTTCGCGCCGCACATGGCCGAGGAGCTCTGGGAAATGCTGGGGCACAAGGAAGGTGTCGTGGCGGCCGGCTGGCCGCCGTTCAATCCTGAAGTCGCGAAGGCGCAGGAGATCACCGTCCCCGTTCAGGTGAACGGAAAACTTCGCGGCCGTGTGGTGGTTGGTGCTGAAGTCAGCGAAGAGGAGCTGCGTGCCGCTGCCCTCGCGGATCCACAGGTGCAGAAGCACATACAGGGGAAGACCATCCGCAAGGTCGTCATTGCGGGTGGGAGCGCGAGCCGTCTGGTCAGTATTGTCGTGGGCTGATGTTCAATCGCGCGCTCCTTCGAACGTCGCTGCTGCTTGCCGTGTGCCTGAGTACGGCGTGCGGCTATTCCCTCGCCGGCCGCGGCTCGTTTCTTCCGCCGCATATCAGGGTGATCGGCGTCCCCATGTTCACCAACGTGACGTCCGTGATCGACGTCGAGCGCCGCGTGACCGAGCGTGTGGTGTCAGAGCTCGTCGGCCGAGGCAAGTACAGCGTCGAAAGACGGGCAACGGACGTCGACGCCGTGCTCACGGGAGAGATATCGTCGATCGGGATCGTTCCTTCGGCATACAACGCGCAGCGGCAGGCGACCCGATACACCCTGGTGCTCATGGCGAAGATCGAGTTCCGCGACGTGAAGGAGAACAAGGTCCTCTGGAGCAACCCCGCCATGCAGTTTCGCGAGGACTACGAGGTGTCGGGCACCGTCAGCGATCCGAACGCGTTCTTCGGTCAGGACGTTAACGCGCTCGAACGCCTGGCCTCCGAATTCGCGCGCACTCTCGTCAGCGCGATCCTCGAAGCCTTCTGACGGCATGCCATCGCTAAGCCCTGCCGCGGTCCGAAAGCAGCTCTCCCAGGGAAAGCCCGATCCCGTCTATGTGATCGTCGGTGACGACGAAGCCGAGATGAGCCAGCTCGCCGGAGACATCAGCGCTCTGGTGGAAGACGAGCTGCGTGCCTTCAACCTCGAGCGCCTCTATGCCAGCGACAAGGCAATCTCGCCGTCAGCGATCGTGCAGGCTGCGCGCACGCTCCCCATGCTGGGTGATCGCCGCGTGGTGATCGTGCTGCGCGCCGAACGGATTTTGAAGCCGAAGCGCCGCGGTAAGGGCACAGAAAGCGAGGACGACGCCGTCGAGGGTGTCGACGAAGAACCTGCGAGTGATCTCGATGCGCTCGCGGAGTATGCGAACCGTCCGGAGCCCCTGACAGTGCTGGTGTTCGTTGCCGCGGACGTGGATCGACAGCGCAAGCTGTACAAAACGCTGCAGAAGCACGCGGTCATCGTCGAGTGCTGGGGATTGAAGGGTGCGAAAGACGCGCGCGTCGACCTGCGGGATGCGGCACGCGCCGCCGAGGCCATCGTGCGCCAGGCCGTCACGGCCGCGGGACAGCACATCGAGCCGCCGGCATTGCGCCTGGTTGCCACGCGCGCAGGCACCGACATTTCACGGCTTCGCGCCGACGTCGAACGCTTGCTGCTGTTTGCCGCCGGAAAGGCCGTGATCACGCTGCAGGACGCGCAGGAGATCGTGAGCGTCGAGACGGCTCAGGACGACTGGGCGGTGACGAACGCGATCGGCCGCAGCGATGCGCGTGAAGCGCTCCGGCAGCTGGCGCTCGCGCTCGAGAGCGGCGGCGTGCCCTACCAGATCCTTGGTCAGCTGGCGTGGTATGTCCGGGAGAAGATGACGGCGATGCACCCGAACCGGGTGGCTGGCGCCGTCGATGCCTTGTTCCGCACGGATCTCGACCTGAAGACTTCAGGCGGTGATCCGCGCGTGTTGCTGGAACGGCTGGTGGTCGAGTTATGCCGCCGCTGACTTGCTGCTGACGCGCGACGAGAGGCGCGACTTGTAGCGGCCGGCCGTGTTCTTGTGGATCACGCCCTTGGACGCCATCTTGTCGACGAGCGAGATCGTCTCGCGCAGGGCGTCTTTCACCTGGGCGGGGTCTCCGGCGTCGATGGCGGCGCGAATCGAGCGCAGCGCACCGCGGAGGCGCGTACGCATCTGACGGTTACGCTCGCGGCGGACGATGTTCTGACGGTGCGCTTTCAGCGCAGAAGCATGGCTGGCCAATGGTTCCTGTCCTCGGATAGTTTCAGGCCGGCTGTCGCCGGGATTCACAAACCCGTTATTGTAGCACGACTTAGCGGCCGCGGCCTTCCTTCATTCGCCGCAGCTCCCGCCGCTCGCGCTTGTCTGGCGATCCTACCGCGCCCGCCCGCACGTGCGGTCGCGCAAGCCGCGCGAGCCTCAGCATTTCCGCCTCTTCCGGGCTGGGTTGCGGGGTGATGTCCTCGTAGAGTTTGCGCGCCTCGGCGCGAGGAATGTGTTGCTCGGCCATTCCGCGGACGACGACCCGCTGGCGGCGGCCGAGAGGCCGTGACAACTCGATCTCATCGCCTTCTTTGATGTCCCGGTGAGGCTTGGAGGCCTGCCCATTGACGTCCACCTTGCCTCCCTTGCACGCCTTCTGCGCCTCTGAACGGGTCCGGTACAGGCACGAGACGTCGAGCCACACGTCGAGACGCATCGGATCGATTAAACCACGCCGGCTGCGCTACTCGTCGCGTAGCGCGGTGACTGGCTCGATGCGCGCCGCGCGTCGCGCCGGGAGGTAGCTCGCACCCAGCGCGACCACCGCCAGCAGCACGGTTGCTCCGGCGAATGACGCGGGGTCGAATCGGCTGACGTCGAGCAGGAAAGCGGAGATCAACCGTGTGGCGTATAGCGCGAGGAGCAGACCGCAGGCCATGCCGATGAGGACAGGCGTCGCCCCTTCGATCAGCACCATGCGGCGAACCGCGGTGCGTGTCGCTCCGAGCGCCACACGGACGCCGATCTCGCGCGTTCGCATCGAAGCGACGTAGCTGGCCACTCCGTAAATGCCGACCGCGGCCAGTGCGGTGGCAAGCGTACTGAACAGCGTGAACAGCACGACGCCCATCCGCTGCGGCATCACGAGCGCGGCAACCTGCTGCTCGAACGGCACGGCGTCGTACAGCGGAAGTTCAGGGTCCAGCGCGCGCAACTGCTGTTTGAGGATCGCCACAGTCGCGTCGGCATCGGCCTGCATCCTGACGAAGAGATGCACGGGATCGAGTGCAACGCTCCGTTTTCCGGTCAGCGACTGAGTGAACGCGAGATAG
>DATLLF010000050.1:0-19744 GCA_035537955.1 Vicinamibacterales bacterium
CGGCGAGCGAGCCACGAAGTACTCGGCTGAGAGCATGGACGCCGTCGAATTCCTCACCTACCAGTCGGATCAGACCGGGGTCATCCAGTGCGGCGCACGCACGCCGCCCGAGAAGGTCTACGTGACGTGGCGCCCCGCAACGAACGCGCCCGGCTTTGACGGGATCGCCGTCGCTGTCGAATTCCTCCTGAAGTAGAAAACGGCCTGCGGCTTGCGGCTTGCGGCTTGCGGCTTCCGGCTTGCGGCTTGCGGCTTGCGGCTTGCGGCTTGCGGCTTGGAGGATTACACCCGCGGCAAACGCAGCCGAGCTCTGAATCCGCCGGCCGGTGCGCTCTCCAGAATGATGGCTCCGCCATAGAGCTCCACCAGGTCGCGAACGATGGCGAGGCCCAGCCCGGACCCTGGCGCCGCCTCGTCCGCCCGTACGCCGCGGCGCAGGACGGCGTCGCGCTTCTCGACGGGAACGCCGGGGCCATCGTCGTCCACGTCGATTTCCGCTGAACCATCCACGGCGCGCGCGCTGAGCTCCACACGACTACGCGCCCATTTGCAGGCGTTGTCGAGGAGATTTCCGAAAATTTCGTCGAGGTCCTCGCGCTGGACACGTACAACGAGAGCAGGATCCACATTCACCTGGATCGCGATGCCACGCGAGACATGCAGGCGTTGCAGCGTCCGTGCGAGCGCTTCGGCTGAATCGATCAGGCGACACTGCGCGCCCGGTGTGGCACCTGACGCGGCTGCGCGGGCGTGAGCGAGGTGGTACTCGATCTGCCGCCGCATCCCCTGGATTTGTGCTTCCAGCGAATCCGCGAGCTCCGGCTGCCCGGCCGTGCGAACGCGCTCGGCATCGTGCGCAAGCACCGCCAGAGGCGTCTTCAAACCATGCGCGAGGTCTCCCGCCTTCGCCAGCGCACGCTGGATGGTCTCGTCGCGGTGCGCGAGAAGCGCGTTGAGGTCCTCGACGAGCGGCTGCACCTCTGAAGGATAGCGTCCGGTCACGCGGCGCTCGCGCCCCGCGTGGACGTCAGCAAGCCTGTGGCGGAGCTGCGCGAGCGGAGAGAGGCCGCTGCTGACGTAGAGGAACCCGCCTGCGGTGAACAGCACGATGAGCACCAGCGCCATGGTCGCGTGATCCGCGACCACCCCGTGCAGGACGACGGCATAGTGCCTGTCGCGGGTCATCAGCGCCGTCGCCACGTGCATCGCCGCGATGAAGATTCCGAAGGACCAGAGGAGCGCGCCCCCGAGGATCCGCGCACGAAGAGACGCGCGGCTCACGCGAGACCTCCGATTCGATAGCCAAGCCCGCGGACGGTCTCGATGAAGCTCGATCCAAGCTTCCGCCGGAGGCGGGCGATGAACACCTCCACCGTGTTCGAATCGCGATCGAAGTCCTGGGCGTAGATGTGTTCGGTGAGCTCCGCCTGTGAGACGACGCGATCGCGATGGTGCATCAGGTATGAAAGCACACGAAACTCGTGGCTCGTGAGCTTCACGAGAACGCCGTCCAGAGTGACCTTCGCCAGCCGCGTGTCGAGCGCCACCGGGCCGCACTGGATCCGCGGCGTCACCTGTCCGCTCGCCCGGCGGATCAGCGCGCGCAGCCGGGCGAGCAGCTCCTCCATCCGGAACGGCTTGGCCACGTAATCGTCGGCGCCGCTGTCGATCCCCTGGACCTTCTCATGCCAGCTCCCGCGCGCCGTGAGCACGAGCACCGGCACCGTGTGGCCGTTCTCGCGCCACTTGCGCAGCAGCGTGAGACCGTCGATCTTCGGCAGTCCAAGATCGAGGAGAACGGCGTCGTATCGTTCCGTTTCGACGAGAAAGTCGGCGCGCTTGCCGTCGACCGCGCGATCCACGGCATAGCCGGCATCCGCGAGCGCGTCCGCAAGCTGCTCCGACAATCGTGGCTGGTCTTCGACGACAAGGATCCGCACTGCTGCGTTTATAGCGCAGGCGGACCTGAACGGGAGCTGAACGACCTGTTCAGCGTGAGTTCAGACTGTGACGGATAGGCTGCCTCCGTCAGCAGAGGAGGCAGTATGAAAACGATCATCGCGGCAGCCATGGTATTCGCGACGGCGTGGCTGGCCGGTCAGGACAGCAAGCCACAGAAGGGCATCGCCGGGTCGTGGGAGCTCACGATCAAGGGTCCCGCCGCCCACGGGGATCTCACCGCCACGATGGATCTCGAGCAGAACGGAAAGAAAGTCACCGGCAGCTTCACCGCGCACGGCAACACGCACAATGTCGCCGGCGAGTTCGCGAACAACGAGCTCTCCCTCCAGACCACCGACACGCCTGCCGATAACGGGATCACGATGAACGCGAAGCTGGCCGACGACGGGACGCTGTCGGGATATCTGTCGAGCAGCATGGGCGACATGAAGTGGACCGCGTCGAGGCGCCGAACCGTCGCACAGCACGTAACGCAGCCCTTCAGAGCTGCCTCACAGCCGAACCACTGATCGTGTTCCTCATCAACGACGTCCGCCAAGCATGCCGCTCGATCGCGAAGATGCCGGCGCTCTCCGCGGTCATCGTACTCTCGCTCGCGATCGGGATCGGCGTGAACACCGTCGTCTTTTCGTGGGTCCAGGCGCGTGTGCTGAAGCCGCTCCCAGGCGTCCGTAACAGCGCCGCGGTGCAACTGGTGGAGCCGAATCCCGAGGGCGGACACTACCCCGGTGCTTCGTGGCTCGAATACCGGGACCTGCGCGACAACCTTCGTTCGTTCGAGAGCCTCTTCGCGGCGCGGACGGTCCCCCTTTACGTCGGCGACACCGGTGCGGTCGAGCGCCTCTTCGGGCTGCTGGTCTCGGATAACTACTTTGCCGCGCTCGGAGTAGAACCCGCGCTCGGCCGGTTCTTCCGGCCGGACGAGATGCAGCATGCCGGCGCTGCAGCCGTCATCGTCATCTCTCACCGCATGTGGCAGACGCGATTCAGCGGATCGGCCGACGTTCTGACGCGCACGATCCGAATCAACGCCCGCGAGCTGAACATCATCGGTGTGACGCCGGAGGTGTTTCAGGGCACCACGACCGGGCTCCAGTTCGATGGCTACCTGCCCGCGACGCTGGCGCCTGCACTAGCAAACGGATCGCGTGAGCTCGAGGATCGCTCCATCATACGGTGTGATGGGGCGGCTTCGTGCCGGAGTGACACGGCGGCAGGCGGAGGCCGAGCTCGACTCGTTCATGCGCAGGCTCGAACAGGATTATCCGGCGGCGAACAAAGGGCTGCGTGGCGAGGTGCTTCCCTTCTACATGTCGCCGCGCGGTCCGCAACGGATGCTGAACGCGGCGCTCGCGATCCTGCAAGCGGTGATGCTGCTCGTGCTGCTCGCCGTCTGCGGCAATATCGCGAACCTGATGCTCGCGCGTGGCAGCGCACGCCAGAGAGAGGTCGGGATCCGGCTGTCGCTCGGCGCCCGGCGGTGGCGGGTTGTCTCGCTGCTGCTGACCGAAAGCGTTCTACTCGCCGTGGCGGGCGCCCTGCTCGGCGCAGCGATGGCGGTGTGGGGAACGAGCGCATTGATCGTGCTGCCGATCACCGGCATGCCGCTGCGGTTTCAGACGAGCATCGACGCCCTCGGGCTCACCTTCGCACTGGCGCTCGGCGTTGCCAGCGGCGTGCTGTTCGGCCTTGCCCCTGCCCTGCAGCTCGCACGTCTCGACCCACACGTCGTCCTGCGCAGCGCGTTGAAGGCGGGCGGCCGCAGCCGGCTGCGTCAGAGTCTGATGGCCGCGCAGGTGGCGCTCGCCATTCTCGTTCTGCTCGTCGCCGGCATGTTCTTCCGCAGCTTTCTCGAGACGCGCGATACGGATCCCGGGTTCCGTCGCGAAGGCGTGCTGCTGGCCGCCTACGATCGCTCCGCTCGCAACGAGGCGGGCTGCGCGGGCTGTGAACCCTCCGCGGCGAACCGGATCATGGCCGGCCGCCTGATCGATGCGGTGCGCGTGGTGCCTGGCATCGAGGAGGCGGCCATCGCGTCATCGGTGCCGCTCGACATTCACGGACTGCCGTCGAGAGTCTTTACGGTGGAAGGGTACGCACGCACGGACGGGGGGTTCGACGATGCGCTGAGCAATACGGTCACGCCGGGATACTTCTCGGTGATGAGGATTCCGCTCGTCTCAGGCACGGACTTCGCTCCGCTCGCGGACACCGCCGCGCCGCGTCAGGTCATCGTCAACGAGGCGTTCGTGCAGCGGTTCGTCACCGCCGGTCAGGCCGTTGGCCGTCAGCTGCGCGCGCGCGGCGGCATTTACGTCATTGCCGGCGTTGCGGCCAATTCGCTCTACAACGCCTTCGGCGAACCACCGACGCCGGCGATCTATTTCTCGTACCGCGATCTGCCGCAGCCGCGAGGAGAGCTTCACGTCCGCGTGCGCAACGGTGATTCCATCAACGTCGGTGGCGCGGTGCTGCGCGCCGCGCGCGAGGTGGATCCTGAACTGCCGGTCTTCAACGTGCGTACGCTCGACGAACACGTCGACACGAATCTCGTCCTGCGCAAGGTCCCCGCGCAGATGTTCTCGGTGCTGGGGCCGCTGTTGCTGGTCCTCGCCGCGATCGGCATCTACGCCGTAGTGAACTACACCGTCTCGTTGCGAACGCGCGAGATCGGCCTGCGGATCGCCCTCGGCGCCACAGCGCAGCGTGTCGTCGGGACCTTCTTGAAGGAGCACATGCGCGTGGCGATGGGCGGCGCGGCGGCCGGATGGCTGGTGGCGTATCTGCTCGCCGTCCACCTGGCGCCTGGACGACTCGACATCGTGGTGTTTGGCTTCGTCCCGATCCTCCTGCTGTTCGTGGCGACGGTCGCCTGTTGGATCCCGGCCCGCCGCGGCGCGCGCGTCGATCCGGCAGTGGCGTTGAGAGACGAATAACTGTGCGACGATAAGGCGTGCTCATACGCTACGCCCTAATTGCTGCGCTCGTTGCCTGTGCCACCCCACCTTCGCAGCGGATGGACACCTCGCGCTGGAACGACTACGAGGCGCCGTTCAGGCTCGGCGGACCGATCTACTTCGTCGGCACCACGAACCTGGCGGCGTTCCTGATCCACACTCCGCAAGGGCACATTCTCATAGACGGCGGGATGCCGAGCACTGCGCCTGTGATCGAGAAATCGATTCGCGAGCTTGGCTTCAAGCCCGAAGACATCCGTCTGCTGCTCACGACGCAGGCGCACTTCGATCACGTCGGCTCGCATGCGCACTTCAAGAAGCTGAGCGGCGCGATGGCGCAGGCGATGGAGGGGGACGCGCAACTGCTTCGTGACGGCGGAAAGTCCGACTATCTCTTCAGCGGCAACGCCGACTTCCACTTCCCGCCCGTACCGGTGGACCGTGTGCTGAAAGACGGGGACATCGTGACGCTCGGCGGCGTTCGACTCGTTGCGCGGAAGACTCCGGGGCACACGCCTGGATCGGCCACCTACGAAATGGACATCAATGAGGGCGGCCGCATTTACAAAGTCGTGTTCGCCGCGAGCACGTCGGTGAACCCAGGAACGCGCTTCGTGAAAAACCCTTCGTATCCGGGAATCCTCGAAGATTATCGGAAGGCCTTCGCCGTGCTCGCGTCGCTGCAGCCGGACATCTGGGTATCGGGTCACTCGGACTTTTTCGATCTTCAGGCGAAGCGGAAGAAGATTTCGAAAGACAACCCCGCAGCCGCGTTCGTCGACCCGGACGGGTATAAGGAGATGATCAGTTCGAAGAAGAAGGCATTCGAAGACTACGTCGCCAAGGAGTCAGGGCCTCAGGCCGCCGCGAAATGACCACCGGGATCCTCTCGCACGTGCTGCCGGTGGAGCGGATCGTGGCCGAGTCTCCGGTCGTCTGCGCAGGGATCTTTCGATGCCACCCGGATCATCCCCTCTTCCCGGGCGGACACCCGTGCAGCTCGTTCTGTATCGTCTTTCCGCGCGATGCGGCGTGGATCCAGCACGAGGGCGCGCGCAGGTTCGTCGCCGATCCATCGGTCGCGACCTTTTACAACCAAGGACAGGTTTACCATCGCTGGAGTATCGGGCGCCGGCCGGACCGGTGCGACTGGCTGGCATTCCCCGCGTCGATCGTGCGCGACGCGGTGCGCACGTGCAGCCCCGCCGACGCAGAGCATTCTGAACGGCCATTCCGTTTTGGCAGCGCTCCGCTCGACGCTCGCGCGTACGCCGCTCAGCGGGAGATGTTCGAGACGCTGATCGAGCAGCCGCGTGACGCGTCGACGACCGTGGAGGAACGCGCGCTCGAGCTCCTCGAGCATCTCGTGCGGCGGGCGTACGGCGCGGAGCGCGCCGCTGTGCGTGGGCGTGCATCCGACCGCACGCGCGAAGCCGTGGAAGTGGTTCGCGAGATCATCGCCCGGCACCCTGAAGACCGCGCGTCGCTGGCCGATCTTGCGCAAGCGGTCGGCCTCTCGGCCTTCCATTTGTGCCGCGAGTTCCGCGCCGTGACCGGCGCCACCATCACCGCGTTTCGCACCGAGCTGCGCCTGCGCGCCTCACTGGAACGCGTCGCCGCCGGTGAGGATCTCACGACTATCGCGCTGTCGCTCGGCTTCTTCAGCCACTCACACTTCACGCACGCGTTCCGGCGCCTGTTCGGCGCCACCCCCTCGGCGATGCGAGGCGCGATCCGATCCGCATCGCGAGGGGCCGGCCGGGCGTAACGTCGCCTAGTGAACCATGAACGCGGCCGTCGCCTTGGTCGTGCCCCACGACACGATCAGGTTGCCGCCGCCAGGTGTGTCTTCGATCGAAATCGTGAGCTGCTCGACGGGCTTGGCGTTCTTGCTCAGCGTCATCGGCGTGCGCCCGAAATCCTCACCTGCGGGATATGGAATGCCCCATTGGCCCGTCTTCTTGCTCACCACCAGCTGCCATGCCTTGTCGCCGGGCACCGTGTACAGCGTGTACGTTCCCGCCGGGATCATCAGCGATCCGATCATGAGCGTCTTGTCCGTCGTGAGCGTCGTCGCCTCGTCGGCGCCGGTCCGCCACTCCTTGCCGGGCGGCATCAACTCGGCTTCCGATCGGCCCTTGAGCGACGGCCGTCCGTACTCGATCGTGATCTTTCCACCATCGACGGTCCACTCCGAACGGACGTGCGGACTGCCACCCTTACCCGGATGCACCTGCGTCGTCTTCTGCGCGGCGAGACCGATCCCCGCTGCGATCACCATGGCCATTGCCGTCATTCCCACCGAACGTCGCATCGATTCTGCTCCCTTCAACCTTCACCCTTCAGTCCTTAACTGAACCCTTCAACATTGCCTACTTACCTCGGGCCTTCAGCCTTCAGCCTTCACCCCTCGACGGGGCTCGGGGTGACCCTGAGCCTGTCGAAGGGTCACCATTGTAAGAATCAAATACTGACTCACATGCTGAACGTATGCGTGTACTTCACGATCAACGCTCTCGATGTGGACAGCGGTGTGAAGCGATCCTGCTGCAGGATGTCGCCGTCGCGTCCCGTATCGAGTCCTTCGTTGTACACCAGCCACAGGTCCGTGCCCTCGGTCACCGCGTATCGCAGCCGCACGTTGAAGTCGAGCCGATCCGTCGTCGAGTTGTACTGGACGAACGCATTGCCCGATGCCCGCGCGTCGATCGCCGTGCGCACCCGCAGCCGCAGCAGGTGCAGGTTGGCGGACTGATCGCGTGCGGGGAACCGAAGCGCGCTCAACTGGTAGTCACCGCCAAGCTCCACGTGGCGATTCACGTTCCACGTCGGCGTCAGCAGAACCTGTGTGCGCCGGCCGTCGAAGTACGTACCCGCTCTGAAGTCTACATCGGCACGCAGCTTCTGTCCGGATCCCATGATGTGGACGACCTGCAGGTCAGCGAAGTCATAACTGCCGGCGCGGATGTCGATCGCGCCGGCGATGGAAAACGGCACGAGCACGTTTTCATGGAACCACTTGGGTTCCACCCAGGCCGTCGCTCCCGCCTTCGTATCCCACTCCACCCAGAATGCGTACGTCCCGGACTCGAGCATGCCGTCGGCGTTCCTGAAGGTATTGAACGCCAACGCGCCGGGGTAGACGCGGCGGAAGTACTTGTGCTTGTCAGTGAAGAAGAACCAGTTGCCGGCGACATTCGCCGTCGTGAAGTCGGTTCGCGGCATGAATCCCAATTCCGGCTGGTAGTCCTGCCCCGCCCGCGTGAACTGCCAGTTGTAGGAGAGCCCGCGCTGCGTACGCCGCTCCCACTTCGCGTCCACGAAGCTGCGCGAGGCCAGCGTAGTCGCGTCGCGTTCGTCGTGGTCCACCGTTGCCGCCCACTTCATCCCGACGTAGTCGTCGCCGTGGACGCGCAGCAAAGTATCGGCGCCGAGCGCGACGTTCGCTCGCCCACCGCCTGCGTAGGTGGTCAGCATCACGCCGGCCGTGGACCATTGGTTCAGCACCGGACGGCGCAGACGAAAGACGCCGAAGTTCTCACCGGGTAGCTCCTCCTCGTTCTCGGTCTGCATCTCGAGCATGCCGACGTCCCAGGCGCCGAAGCGGCCGACGAGGCGGGCGCCGCCAAGGATCCTCACCGGCTCGCCGGCCGGCGTCAGCCCGATCCGCCGGGAGTGGAACAGGCGCGTGCCGTTGGCGCCGGTAAAGTCGAAAATGCTGCTCGCCTCCTGAAAGAAACGCCGTCGCTCGGGATAGAACAGCGGAAAACGGTCGAGGGCGATCTGCTGCCCGTCCGCTTCGACCTGCGCGAAGTCGGTGTTCACGGTCAGGTCCAGCGTCAGGGTTCCAGACAGGGGATAGCGAACATCGAGTCCGATCTCTTTGGACGTGTCGCGCTGCCGGTCGAGCGTGCCGCTCGGGACGGCAACGTAGTTGCGCGAGGCACCCCCGAGTACGTATGGCGTCACGTACAGCGGCGTTCGGCTGCGGACCCCGCGCATGACGACATCCTGTGCAACGGACGGACGCCGGAAGGGAAACTTCGGGTCGATCTCGGGAAAGGTCACGCGCTCCTCCAGGCGGGATACGAGACGCGTGACCGTCAATCCCATCATCGCCCGTCCATCGGGCGCGGTATGAAATCCGAGCGTCGAGAACGGAATCCGCACCTCGGCGAACCAGCCCTGCTCGTTGACCGACGTCTTCGCGATCCAGAATGCGTCCCAGTTCTCGTTGGTCGTGTTCCCGTCGTCGGAGACGAGCAGATCGAAGCGCATCCCCGCGGGGGTCGTGCCGAACCACTTTGCGGTCTGGTTGTCGTTGAACGCGTCGATGTAGATGGCAAAGGCATCGTCGCCATTCCAGCGGTCTCGATACAGGGAGTTGATGCGGATCCCCGATGGGTCCGTGTCGTAGAACCATCCTGCCGCATAGAAGAACTCGTCGTCGTACGCGACGCGGATCTCGGTGCGCTGCGTGGGCCTCCCCTTGAAGACCGGCGAGTACATCGTGAGCGGCAGCGGCGGAACCTGCTGCCAGGCGGCCTCGTCTGGATGACCGTCGAGCGTGATCGGGCCGGACAGGCGCCTGAGCTCCATCGGCACTTCCGCGGCCAGGCTACCCGACGATATCTGCGCGGCGGTTTGCGCGGTGACGAGCGGCGTGACGAGCAACGGCAGCAGACATCGAGAGAATCGGCGCATGATCGCGGATCGCATGTTACGAATCCGCGTCGCTGCGGAGCATGTGCCGGACGTCACGAAAAAGTCACCGTGGCTTGCGAGGTCGGCGTGTTCACCATACGCTGCGCAATGCCCGGCTCGCGGCTCGCGGCTTGCGGCTCGCGGCTTCCGGCTCGCGCGGCTTCCGGCTTCCGGCTCTCGGCTTCCGGCTTCCGCTTCTTGGCAGTTGGGAATTGGGATTTGCGAGTTGACACTTTGGAATTGATTTGACTCCATCATCATCCGCGGGCGACATCGCCGGGTACCGCACGTTCGTCGCGATCGTGTCGGTGAACTACTTCACGCTGTTGGTACTCACACCGCGTGGATGGTCGGCACACCCGCCGCCCCTCTGGGCACTTGTCGCACTCGGTGCGCTCTATCTCGCCCTCGGGATCTGGGGTTTCGAATACGCACAGCGTGTGCGACGAGTACCGGTATCGCTGGCGTATCTGCTGGTCGAGTTCGCCATCGGCATGAAGATCAACGGCATGGCTCCCGGCGGGCTGCTGCCGCTGATCCTGCTGCCGATCGCCGCACAGGCGGTAGCGCTGCTGCCGAAGGTCTGGGCGGCTCTGATCTGCGTTCTCGTGATCGCCGGCGTCAGCGGCAATCTCAGCTGGGTACCTGACTGGCCGGCCTGGTTCCGCAACATCGCGTCCGCGACGGCGGCGGTAGTTTTCGTTGTCGTTTATGTGGGAGTCGCGGCGCGAGAGCGCGAGGCGCGGCTTCGCGTGGAGAAGCTGTCGGCCGAAGTGGCGCAGCTGGCCGCGGCAAACGAACGCAACCGGCTCGCGCGTGAGATCCACGACACGCTGGGGCACTATCTGACGGTGATCCACGTACAGCTCGAGGCAGCGCGAGCGCTGATCGCCCCCGACCCCGATCGCGGGCTGCTCGCGGTCAACCGCGCGCAGGCGCTGGCAAAGGACGGTCTCACCGCGGTGCGGCAGTCGGTGAAAGCGCTGCGCGAAGACAGCCGCGTCGAAGGGGTCGCCGAGCAGCTCGCCTCGCTGGTGAACGCCGTGCGCGACGAATCGTTCAACGCCACGTTCAACACGACCGGCAACCCACGACCGGTGACGGCGGCGGTCGCACTCGCGCTGCACCGCACGGCCCTCGAGGCGCTCACCAACGTTCGCAAACATGCGGCTGCGCGGATCGTCGACATCGTGCTCGCCTTCCGGCCGGACGGCCGCGTTCACCTGCGCGTGCACGATGACGGACAGGGGTCCGCACGCCTGGACGGCGGGTTCGGCCTCACCGGCATCCGCGAACGCGCGGAGCAGCTTGGCGGATCCGTCGCCTTCCACACCGCTGCCGGACAGGGATTCACCCTCGACCTGGAACTCCCCGTATGACCAGGGTGCGCGTCGTCATCGCCGACGACCAGGCGCTCTTCCGCGAGGGGCTGCGAACCCTGCTGTCCACGCGTCCCGAGGTGGACGTCGTCGGCGAGGCGGCGAATGGCGAAGAGGTCATCTCGCTCGTCGACCGTCTTCAGCCCGACGTCGTGCTCATGGACCTTCGCATGCCGGTGATGGACGGCATCGTGGCGACCACGAGACTGCGTGATCACTGGCCGGCCATTCCCGTTCTCGTGCTCACGACGTTCGACGATGACGCGAGCCTGTTCGGCGCGCTGCGGGCTGGCGCGGCCGGTTACTTGCTGAAGGATGTCTCGTCAGAAACGCTGATGGCCGCCGTGACCGCCGCCGCGCGCGGCGAAGCGTTCCTGCAGAGCACGGTCACAGGACGCGTCGTAGCCGCGTTCGCGCGGCTGATGGAATCAGGCGGACCGAGAGCCGAGGCACTCGTGCTGCCGCTCTCGCCGCGGGAACGCGAGATCCTGGCACTGCTCGGCACCGGCGCGTCGAACAAGGAGATCGCCGACCGACTGTGCCTCGCCGAAGGCACGGTGAAGAATCACGTCACGAACATCCTGACCAAGCTCGACGTCCGCGATCGCACGCAAGCGGCCCTTCGCGCGCGTCAGCTGGGGCTGACGTGACGTGTGCCTTCGTCATTCGGCATTGACATCGACCCGCTATCGATCGCGCACGCGAATCGGCACATACGCCGCAGAGCGGCTCTCACCTGCCGTCGCTGTAATCTCGATCACGTAGTCGCCCCGCGCGATGGACTGTAGTGGCAGGTCGAGCAGCCATCCGTGCGTGTCACGTGTGAACGGCAGATCCGTGAGGCGCTTGCCTCGCCGGTCGACGAGGCCAATCGTGAGGAGGGTGTCGCTGGCACGCTGCCCCCCGGCGGCGATGCGCATCAGGATTCGCTCGGTGCGGAGAAACTCACGGCCGGCGTGCGCGGGCGGCGGCGGATCACTGCGCGCGGCCTTCATGTCCGCAGGTGTCCGAATGAGCCACAGGTCCGGCGATCTGAGGGCGAGGTCCGCGGCAGGTGACTCAGGTACGAAGATGGTGCGGAGTTCGGCCTCGATCGTCTCTCCGTCGCGCCCGAGTCGCGCAAGTTGACCGAGCGCCAGTTCGATCGGCGTCGGCAGCACGGCTTCGGCCGCCGCGGCACGCGCCTTCTCTTTTTCTGCTGCGTCGGGCGCGAGATACCCGTTCCGGGCGCGCACCTGCAGGCCCGAGCCCTTCACCTTGACTTCGATCTTGTGAAAGGCGCCGTCCTGCCGCAGGGGTGACGGCGCGTAGCCAAGCAAGTAGGTGGTGCTCCCCTGGCTGACCGCTCGCTGAAACGCGACGCCCGGCGAGTTCGAGACGAACGACTCACCTCCGGTGCCGTAGGCAATGCTTGCGAGCAGCCCGCTGCGGAAATTGGATCGATTCACGTCGAGCCCCTGGGGATTGATCGAGTAGATCGACACGTTCTCCGCGTTGGCCGCCTCCATGACCCCCATCGCCCACGAGTTGGTGTCGCGCCCGAGGCCGAACTCCTGTCCGACATACAGCACCGTCTTGCGCCCCTGCCGCAGCGTCCCGAGGTATGCGATGGCTGACTTCAGCGCCGTCAACGCCACCTGTTCGCGAACGAACGGCACCGACTGCATCGAGCGGAAATGATTCTCCTCGGCGCCATTACGCGGAATCATCACACCCTGCCGGCCGCGCAACGAGCTCACCTGGGTGCCCAGCCGATACCGGTCGCGCGAGAACCACAGGTCGCTCATCGGCGTCCACGGATCCATGATCGCGACGAGATCCGTGGGATTGAGCATCGTGCGCAGAAAATTCGTCAGCTCGTCCTTGAGGAACTTCTCCTCGTGGTCGGGCAGGATGTGGTACTCGTCCCAGAACACCAGAAACAGCCGCACGTCGTCGCGTGCGAGCTCCTCGTTGCGGTTGTCTCTCGGCCCGATCGTCAGCTCGAGATCCTCGTCGGCGCCGTGCTCGCCCGTGAACGCGATGAACTGGAACGCCTGGATGCGCTGGGGCACGCCGTCTTCGAACACCACGAAGTCGTCCTGGGTCAGGTTTCTCACCGGCTTCCCGCCACGATCCAGCACCGTGACGTCTACCCGCACGAGCTCCGCGCCGGTCCTGAACGTCGGCTGCTGCCGTGCCGGCGGTTGCTGCTGCTGAAGCAGCAGCGCGACGAGCGCCGATACGACTATCTTCGGGTGCATCGCGCGAATTATAGGCCTCCAGCGGAAGCCGGAAGCCGGAAGCCGGTTCATGAGTTTCCCTCACGTTGTGATGACGAATGTGCGCTGGTATGCGCCGGATGCGGGCGCTACAGTGCGCGCATGCGGAAGCTGCCGATGGATCTCGTGCACGCGTGGCGGTCTCTGTTGCGCCGGCGTGCGTATTACTTCACCGCCTCGTCAACGCTGGCGCTGGTACTCGGCGCGAACGCGGCAATCTTCGCGGTCGTGAGCGCGACACTGTTGCGGCCGATGCCGTTTGCTGCGGGCGACCGCGTCGTGAACCTCTTCATGTCGCCGCCGGGCATGGCGGACGTATCCCAGCGCAACCCGCTCCTCCAGATGGACCTCACGCGCTTCCGCGAGCGCGCCCGGACGATGAAGCGCATCGAGGGCTTTCTTCGAGGCGATCGCGTTGTCGTGCGAGGAGCGGAGCCGACCGTCGTTCCGGGGGCCGCAATCACGCCGGGATTGATCGAGATGATGCAGATTCGCGTGGCACTCGGCCGCGGGTTTCTCCCGGAGGAAGGCGAGCCGGGTCACGATGTCGTGCTCGTGACGGATGGGTACTGGCGTCGCGAACTTGGAGAGCGGCCCGTGGGTACGTCCATCGTTGTCGATGGCCGGCCACACACGCTCGTCGGCGTACTGGCCGACAACCTCCCGGAGAATATCGTCACCGGCGAGATCTTCGTTCCCCTGGTTGCGAGTGCAGCGCCAGCGCCGCGCAATATCAGCCGCTATGTCGTCACCTTCGCGGAACTGGCAGACGGCGCAGCGATTGCCGCCGCCGAGAACGAAGCCCGCGAAATCAGCCGGCAGCTGGGCCGTGAATTTCCTCCGACGCACAACGGCTGGACCGGTGGTGCGCAGTCGGCCCGCGAGTGGCTGTACGCCCGGGTGCGAGCGCCGATCCTGATGCTGTTCGCGGCAACCACGTTCGTCCTCCTCATCGCGTGCGCAAACCTGGCGAACCTGACCTCTGCGCACGCGGCAGCCGGTGCCGCTGACCTGTCGTTGCGCGTCGCGCTGGGCGCCACGCGCGTCGACGTGCTGCGGCTGCAGTTCGCCGAACTCCTCATCGTCAGCCTCACCGGCCTGGTACCGGGTCTTCTCATCGCCGCCGGTGCGGTGCCTGCGCTCCTGGCCATCGATCCCGTGGCCGCGCGGAGCCTCGGTTCGATCAGCATTGACTGGCGTGTGCAATCGTTCAGCGTTGTCGTGGCTCTACTCACCGCGGTCGGCGCATCGCTGATCCCCGCAGTTCGTTCCTTCAGGGGCAGCACGTCCGGACGGCTCTCCGATGGAACGCTGCGGACGACCGGATCACGAGCCACGGCGCGGGTCCGCCGTGCGCTGCTCGTGGGAGAAGTCGGCCTCTGTCTCGCGCTGCTGATGGCCGGCGCGGTTGTCGTCGGCGGACTGCGGTCCATCACGCGTCAGCATCCCGGCTTCGATCCGCACGGGGTGTTGACCGCTCAGGTACGTCTCCCGGATGCCAGCTACTCCACCCATCCCGCGCGCGTCGCATTCGTGACTCGCCTGCTCGAGAGCGTGCGCGCCGTCCCCGGGGTCGAGGCAGCGAGCACCACGATGAACGACTTCATTCCGGGGTTCGCGTATCAGACGCTCTTCAACGTCGAGAATCGCCCGAGCCCTGACGGCCAGCCGTACTCGACGCAGTTCAGGCGCGTCAGTCCGGATTACTTCAGGACGATGCGCATCCGGGAGCTGCGCGGCCGCACGTTCGCCGACCAGGATACGAACGAGGCGCCTGCGGTCGCGGTCGTCAGCCGCTCGCTGGCCGACCAGTTGTTCGCGAACGAGGAAGCGGTCGGGCGCGTCATCCGGCGGACCGCGCCGAACGCACCGCCGATCACCATCATCGGCGTGGTGGACGATGTGTATGACGTCGGAATGGGTCAGGCGCCTGCGGCGACGTTGTATCTACCGTGGACGCAGACGAGCAACACCGGTGTGCCGATCAGCCTCGTGATCCGGACGGAGATGGATCCGGCAGCGCTCGTCCCCGCCGTCCGGCACGCGGTGCAGCAGATCGATCCGGCGCTGCCGCTGCGAAAGATCCAGCCGCTCGAAGCATTTCTCGAAGAATCGCTCGCACCGGAGCGCTTTCGCACGCTGGTCCTTGGCATCATCGTGATGCTCGGTCTCGGGCTCGCCGCGCTGGGCATCTATGGGGTCACCTATCGCGGCGTCGTCGATCGCACACGTGAGTTCGCGATCCGCGTGGCGCTGGGATCGGAGCGTCCGCAGATCCTCCGCATGGTAGTCGGTGAGGCACTGAAGGATGTGGCTGCGGGCGCGATCGCCGGAGTCGGCGCCGGGCTGCTGCTGTGCGGAATCCTCGCGCGTCTGGTCGCTCACGTCGGATCGGCGAGCGCCGCGACGATCGCCTCGAGCTTCGGGGTCCTGCTCGTGTCGGCAATCGCCGCCGCCTTCATCCCCGCGCTGCGAGTCCTACGCGTCGATCCCGCCGAAGCGCTCAGAAGTCCGTGATCAGGAACCGCCTAGCCCGGAAGCGGAAGCCCCGGGAGCCGGAAGCCAGGGGAGGCGGGAAGCCGTGAGCCGAAAGCCACGGAAGCCGAGAGCCGGAAGCCGTCCTTCACGCGCTCTTCTTCGCTGCTCGTCCCATTGTTCTCCCCTGCTTCGTGAGGAGCTGTATGAAGTAGTCGACAAACGCAGATTCGGCGGAGCCAGCAAGCGTCGCCGCGTTCCACGGGCGGTACACGCCCGACTTCGTGATGCGAACGGCGGCTACGGTGCCGTTCGCGATCGCCGGCGCGACCGACCAGGTGGGGAGCACGCTGATTCCCATGCCCGCCTTGACCATCTCGAGGATCGCCTCGGTGAGCTGAAGAAAGGCGGCGTTGACAGGAGCCACGCCAGCGGGGCGCATGACCTGTTGCACGATGTAGCTGTCGTCGATGGACCGCGAGTAGAGGAACAGCCGTTCGGCGGCCAGCTCCGGCGGCGAGACGAATGCGCGCTTTGCCCAGGGGTGCGAGGGGGCTACGATCGCGGCGTGCTCGTCCTCGAAAAGTGGACGCAGACGCAGGCGACGATCGTGAGGAGTTCTATTGACGATGGCGAGATCCAGCTTGCCGTCGATGAGCGCGTTCACCGCGTGCATCGTGTGCTCGGCCGCGATGCGGACTTCGACGTCCGGATAGCGGCGGTGCACCGCCTCCAGGAGCGGCGGCAGCCAGTGATAACCCGTATGGCACTGAGTGCAGACGCGGAACTCCCCCGCCTCGTTGCGCGCCAGACGGGTGACTGTCGCTTCGGCGCGGGCGATCTGTTCGAGCACGCGATCCGCCGTCTCCACGAGATGACGGCCGGCGGCCGTCAACAGCATGCGGCGCCCCGAGCGCAGGAACAGCGCCGTACCCAGACGCGCTTCGATGTCGCGAAGCTGGTGGCTGACCGCGGACTGTGTCACGTGCAATCGGTCCGCGGCGCGGGTGACACTCTGCGCGCGCGCGACCTCCGCGACCAGCCGAAGATGACGCGAGTCCAGAAAGGCTTCCATGAGGCCACATCATCCTACGACACGTGAATCATGAGCAACAGCCATATCTCCATCACTCCATTCAGCCCACCCGATGCCCAGGCGTTCATCGCGCTCAACCTGCAGTGGCTGGTCGGGCATGGTTTGCTCGAGGCCGCGGACAAAAACAGCTCTACGATCCGCAGACGCACGTGTTCGATCACGGCGGCGAAGTCTTCATCGCGAAGTTCGACGACACCGCGATCGGGTGCTGTGCGGCGATCCCGCGCGAGGACGGATCGATGGAGATCGCGAAGCTCGCAGTCGACCGCAGCGCCCGCGGCCGCGGGATCGGCCGGCGGCTCGTCGAGACCGCGCTCGCCTGGGGGCAGCAACGCCACTACACCCGCGCGGTGCTCACGTCGAACCACAAATTGAAGATGGCCTTGAAGCTGTACGAGTCCATGGGATTCCGCTACGAGCGCCTTCCCGACGACGTGCCGTACGCCTCGGTGGATGTGTACATGGAGCTCGATCTCAGCGGCTGGTCACCAACTGTGCGCGCCTGAATCGCAGAGGGCGCAGAGGAGAATGAGGACGCAGACTCCTGTCTCGAACGCGGCTTGGGTCATGGCTTGGGTATGAATCACGACGCCCTCGGTGGACAATACGTCGAACGCACTGCGGCATTGGAGGAGTCTTCGTGGCGGCGGATTACGCGATACGGATGGCGGTCAGCGACGACCTCGACACGCTCGTTGCCTTCACGCTGAAGGAAGCGTACGAAGCGGAGGGTGTCGAGAGGGGCGAAGCGGCAGTGCGCCGCGGTGTCGAGGGGGCGTTCCGCGATCCACCTCTCTCCTTTTATTGGCTTGCCGAGAGCGCCGACGGCGCCATCGTCGCGAGCACGTCCGTCGTCACGGAATGGAGCGACTTCCAGGGTGGACACTACTGGTGGATCCAGAGCCTCTTCATCGTTCCGGAACATCGTGGCCGCGGGCTCGTCGAACAGTTGATCGAGCATCTGGCGAATGCAGCGGCGGCCGCCGGCGCCGTTGACCTTCGCCTCTACGCACACAGCTCGAACGAACGCGCTATCAGGGTGTATCGCCGTTGCGGCTTTCAGGTGGCGCCATACACGATCATGACCAGGCGTCTGGACGACACGCGCGAGGGTCCGGGTTCGAACCGATCATAAGGCTGCTCGCAGCCATCGCGGCACTCTGTCTCGTCACGGTCGTCTCCTCGGGAACCCTGGTCGCCATTCGCCAAAGCCTGGACTGGACCAGCCGTGCCACTCGAGGCGATACCCGCCATCCTCGATGCCTTTCAATCGCATCGCGTGGTGGGTATACCCAAAACGCTCGTGAGCTCGTGTCCTCCTGTAGAAAAAGGCGAACGGCCCGGCCAAAGAAGAATCAACAGGAGAGGAGGAGGACAGGAGATCCTTCTGTGTTTTCCTGGCGAGCGTCCGGCTTTTGTTCGGCTGCGGAATGAGTCAACCCAAAGGGCTCCTGCTCTCGTGTCCTCCTGTAGAGAAAGGCGAACGGCCCGACCCGAGAAGAGCCAACAGGAGAGAAGGAGGATAGGAGATCCTTCTGTGTTTTCCTAGCGCAGCGTCCCACTTTTGTTCGGCTGCGGAATGAGTCAACCCAAAGGGGCTCTTGATCTCGTGTCCTCCTGTAGAGAAAGGCGAACGGCCCGGCCCGAGAAGAGCCAACAGGAGAAGGAGGACAGGAGATCCTTCTGTGTTGTCCTAGCGCAGCGTTCCACTTTTGTTCGGCTGCGAATGTCATTCCCCGGAGGTCACACCGACGGCAATGAAACGCCGGCACCTACTGCACGCGGAGCGTTGTCAGCGGATCCACTCGCGTCGCGCGGTGCGCCGGCCACCACGCGGCGGCAATGGCCGTCATCAGCAGCAGGGCGCCGGAGGCGGCAAAGGTGAGCGGATCGTTTCCGCTGACACCGAACAGCAGTCCTGAGAGCAGGCGAGTCGTGAAGAGTGCCGCGTTGATGCCGACGAACAGCCCGATGAGGACGGGCGTGAGGGCGCGGCGCAGCACAAGGCGGCGGACGTCGGCCGCGCGCGCGCCGAGCGCGAGGCGGATCCCCATCTCACGCTTGCGTGCCGCAACCGAATACGTCACGACCCCGAAGATGCCGAAGGCGGCGAGCGCGACCGCCGTCACGGCAAAGGCGGTGAGAAGTCTCGTGCGAAAACGCGCGCCGGCCAGCTGGGTATCGAGCCGCGTTCCGATGGATTCGAACTTCACCGGCACGCCCGGATCGATCTTCTTGACCTCCGCGCGCACCGCATCGGTCATCGCCGCGGCGTCGAGGCCGGTCTGCGCGATGAGCGTCATCGAGTAGGTCCGCATCGGCCGCTGCTTGTAAGGGAAATACACCTCGGACACGGCCGGCCGCGTCAGCCCCCTGTGACGCACGTCGGCGACGACGCCGACGACGGTGGCGTACTCGCTGATGCCGTCCATGTTGCTTTGACGCACCCGACGGCCGATGGCGCTCTCCCCGTTCCAGAGCACTCGCGCGGTCGCTTCGTTCACGATCGCGACGAGCGGCGCGCCGGCACGGTCGCCGCTGTTGAACAGACGGCCGGCCACGAGGCGCGTGCCCAGGGCTTCGAAGTAATTTCCTCCGACCAGGCGGTAGTGTGTTTCGGGGGCACGGCCCCATTCACCGAGCAGAATCCCTTCCGTGTCGAGCAAGGCATTCGGACTGAACCCGAACGGAAAACTGCTGGTGACGCCGGCGGCCTGGACACCTGGTGTCGAGGCGACGGTCTCGAGCAACCGATCGTAGAACTGCTCGCGGCCATGCGGCGTCTCGTACGCGGAGCCGGGCGCGCTCCCGAGCGTGAACGACGCGATCACCGCAGCATCGCGACGAAAACCGGGATCCACATTCTGCAGGCGCAGCAGGCTCCCGATCAGCAGCCCCGCACCGACGAGG